>PAUP01000046.1 GCA_002712765.1 Cytophagaceae bacterium
ACATTTTGTCCAATATTACAGCCCTTACCTATCCGACTTTCTGGCATAATATGTGAAAAATGCCAAATTTTTACATCTTCGGCAATTTCACAGCCAGGATCTATAACAGCCGTCTGGTGGGCAAAATACTTTTGACTCATATCAACTTTTAATTAACGCAATACCCTAAGATCTGATTTACAGGCCTAAACAGGGCCAAGAGCGCATTTAAACTACATTCTCATTCAAGCGACAAAAGTACGTTTTTCTTAGCGATTAGCCATCGTTTTTAGGACGAACGACAAAGGAATTATTACGCAAATTTTTTCGGTTATATTCGATGGGTTTTTGAGTGTTTTGATCGATCACTTCAAAACCAACGGCCTCACATACGGCTTGCCCTGCAGCTGTGTCCCACTCCATGGTTGGCCCAAATCTCGGGTAAAGATCTGCTTTGCCCTCGGCGAGCATGCAAAATTTTAAAGAACTACCCACTTGAAGTAGGTCTACTTTATATCCTTTTTGGGTCAAAGCTTCAATATAGGCCTTAGTTTTATCAGTCATATGAGAAACACTTGATAATACCCGCAATGGCAAAGCTGATTGATGTGCTTTATCGCTGTGCTCTCCCTGCGGTCGTGAACCTCGCAAGCTCGGTGTATCGCTGGGCTCTCCCGCTGGTCGTGAACCTCGCAAGCTCGGTTTATCGCTGGGCTCTCCCGCTGGTCGTGAACCTCGCAAGCTCGGTTTCGCGGAAGCGTTATGAGAATCGTTTAATGGTAGATAGGAGTTAGATATTCCATAAAGTGGAATTGCCTTTTGGGTGATAGATGCTTTTATTTCATCAAAAATATCGATGGCAACACGTATAGCAGTTTGTGTTTTGGTATCCCCTAGATATAACATTTTAATCGTAGGTACATAAATGATCCCGAAAACTGGTTTGGCATTTTCGATCAAAGCAATATTAACGGTAAATTCGCCGGTCTTTTTTACGAACTCTTTGGTGCCGTCTAAAGGATCTACAATCCAACAGCTTTTCCAATGTGACCTTTCCTTGTATTCAGGTAGATATTCTTCTTCACTTAAGATTGGAATTTGTGTCTTTTCTAAATATGAATTGATAATGGTCCTTGCCTTTTTATCGGCCTCGGTAATGGGAGATTTATCTGCTTTAAACAACACCTCAAAAGAACGCTCATACACATCGATTATAGGCTTTCCAGCCTGTATTGCAGCTTCAATGGCAGGCCAAATATGTGATTCAATATACATAAAGCTATTGTTTACTTTTATCGGTATAATTTACTGATTATTAATTTATTAACTATTTACTATAGATAAAATTGATGCTGCCGATTTCTTCCAATCTGGGGTTTTAACTCCAAAAGTATTTCTAATCTTGTCGCAGTTCAAAACACTGTACTCCGGGCGTTTGGCAGGGGTAGGAAATTGAAGGGTTGCCACAGGCTCGACACTTACTTTTAGCTCACAGTTCTCAAAGATAAATTGAGCAAAATCAAACCAAGTAGCACGACCCGAATTGCTGTAGTGATACACCCCAGAGTTTGCTGGGGTAAGTTGTGGTATGATCGTAAAAATAGCTTTTGTCAAATCAATAACCGAAGTAGGAATACCTTGTTGATCATTTACCACGTTGAGATGTGAACGTTCTTGGCCTAGCCGTAGCATCGTCTTTAAAAAATTATGCCCATGGACGCCGTACAACCAAGATGTTCTAATAATGAGAAACCTAGACAATCCAGCTTCAAGGATAGCCTCTTCTCCTGCTCTTTTGGATTGCCCGTAAACGGTTTGTGGGTTGATGGTATCATTTTCTTTATAAGGCTGCTGAGCCTGTCCATCAAAAACATAATCTGTCGATATATGAATAAGCGCAATCTCATGTTTCTTACAAACCCCTGCCAAAAGTTGAGGCCCTTGTTGATTAATCGCAAAGGCCTGCTGGCGGTTATCTTCGGCGGCATCTACAGCAGTATACGCAGCCGTATTTACGATAATATCGGGTTGCTGCTTTGTTATCACAGCTTCCAATTGCTGGGCGTGGGTAATATCTAATTGGGTGCGACTAAGAAAAATAAAAGTGTATTGATGCTGATGAGGCGCAAGATCTGCTATGGTTTTACCCAATTGGCCTTCACTACCTGTCACCAGTATTTTAATACGCGAAGCTGCCATATTACAGTGCTGCTATAAGTGTCTCAAAGTTGGGGTACTGCTTATCTTTTTCTGAAAGTACAAAATCTTCTTCCTCTAGTGGCCAGTTGATATTTAGACTAGGATCGTTAAAGTATAAACCGCGCTCACTTTGATTGTCATAATAATTATCACATTTGTAAAAAAAGGTGGCTGTCTCACTCAAAGTTAAAAATCCATGTGCAAAACCCCTAGGAATAAACAACTGTGTTCTATTGGCGGCTGTGAGCATAATTTGGAAAGATTGACCAAAGGTGGGTTGATCTTTGCGCAAATCGACCACGACATCTAAGACTTCTCCTTCTAAAACGCGTACCAATTTTGCCTGTGCCATAACTCCTGTTTGAAAATGCAAACCACGCACAACTCCAAAAGTAGAGCGCGATTGATTGTCCTGAACAAAATCTGGAGTCAGACCCGTGGTCTTTTCAAACGTATTACGATTAAAGGATTCAAAAAAATAGCCGCGATTGTCTTTATAAACTTCTGGTCTACATACAATTAGACCTTCAAAATTGGTGTGTTGTATTTCCATTATAAAGAATTAATATATGCCGCATAACTACCCTTGCCATAGCGCTGTGCACTTGCCTTGAGCTCGTCATAGCTAATCCATTTCATCTTGTATGCGATCTCTTCCAAACAACTTATCATAGTACTTTGATTGTTTTGTAACACCCTGATAAACTCGGTAGCGTCGTCTAATGAGGCCACCGTCCCGGTATCAAACCAAGACATCCCTCGGCTCATTACTCCTACTGCTAACGCATTGCGCTCCAGATAAACCTGATTGACCGCTGTAATCTCTTTTTCACCGCGCGAAGAGGGCTCAATCTCTTTGGCTATAGCCACCACATCATTGTCGTAAAAGTACAAGCCTGGGACTGCATAATTAGATTTGGGATGCGTTGGTTTTTCTTCAATACTCGTAGCTTGGTGTTGTTCATTAAAGGTCACTACCCCAAAACGTTCTGGATCCCTTACGGGATAGGCAAAAATTGCACCTCCTTTTACATCTGTTTTGCTTTGTAGCAACTTACTGAGCCCATTGCCATAAAATATGTTATCACCTAATACCAAAGCCACTTTATCTTTTCCAATAAAGTCTTCTCCTATGATAAAAGCCTCGGCCAAGCCATTGGGCTGAGCCTGAATCGCATATTCAAACCGACAACCTAGCGCGCTGCCATCGCCCAATAATTTTTGAAATGAATTTTGATCTTCTGGGGTGGTAATGATTAGGATTTGGCGTATGCCAGCAAGCATCAAAACACTCAAAGGATAGTAAATCATCGGTTTGTCATAGACAGGTAGCAATTGTTTACTCACTGCAATGGTAAGTGGATACAAGCGCGTTCCTGCACCGCCAGCTAAGATAATTCCTTTCATGTGTTATACATTTTTGAATAATACTCTTGGTAAGCGCCCGAGGTAACGCGATCAAGCCATTCGGTGTTGTCTAGGTACCAATCTATGGTTGCAGCAAGGCCTTGTTCAAAATTCACACTGGGTGACCAGCCTAACTGTTTATTGATTTTTGTGGCATCTATCGCATATCTTCTGTCATGACCAGGACGATCTTTAATATAGGTAATAAGTTGCTGGGCACTGCCTTTAGGACGCCCTAGCTTTTGATCCATTAAGGAACACAAAAGTTTAACCAAATCAATATTTTGCCATTCATTAAAACCGCCAATATTATAAGTTTCTCCTGTAACACCCTTATGAAAAACTGTATCGATAGCTCTCGCATGATCAATTACATACAGCCAGTCTCTAGTGTATTTGCCATCTCCATAAACTGGCAATGGCTTTTCTTGAACAATATTATTTATAAATAATGGAATCAACTTCTCTGGAAAGTGATTGGGGCCGTAATTATTAGAACAGTTGGTGATAATATACGGCAAGGCATAGGTTTCTCCATAGGCTCTTACAAAATGATCTGAACTCGCTTTGGATGCCGAGTAAGGTGAATTGGGATCATAAGGGGTCGTTTCTGTAAATAAACCTGTCTCTCCCAAACTACCGTACACCTCATCGGTACTGATATGATAAAATAGCACTTTATCATGAAACGGCATCGAATGCGTTTTGAACGCATTGAGCAAATGCACCGTACCAAACACATTGGTATTGACAAAGGCCATAGGGTCTGTAATTGACCTATCGACGTGAGACTCGGCGGCTAAGTGAATTACATGATCAAAACGATAGCGCTCAAACAAGCTATCTATAAAATCGGCATGGGTGATATCACCTTTTATAAAGGTGTAATTAGATGCATGCTCGATATCACTGAGATTTTCGAGATTTCCTGCATAGGTAAGTGCATCCAAATTAAAAATATGGTAATCAGGATAACTATTCACAAATAGCCGCACCACATGTGACCCGATAAATCCTGCGCCTCCCGTGATGAGTATTTTCATTATAACTTTGCGTTTACCTTTCCTTCTAGAACGCCTTTTACATCATATACTACACCATTCTCCTTCTTTAGGGTCTCGAGATCTAATTTATTAAATTCTTTGTGTGCTACAGCATGAACAATCGCGTCATAACGATTATCGGGTACGCTTTTGTGGGTTTCTAAACCATATTCGTGCATCACCTCCTCTGGGTTAGCCCAAGGATCGTAGATAACTACTTCGGTCCCGTATTCTTTTAAATTGTAAACCACATCTACTACTTTGGTGTTGCGCACATCAGGACAATTTTCCTTGAATGTTATTCCCAACAATAATATACGCGACCCCTTTACTCTTACATCATTTTGTAACATGAGTTTGATCACCTCTGAGGCTACATAGCTACCCATCGAGTCATTGAGACGGCGACCTGCCAAAATAATTTCTGGATGGTATCCCAACTCTTGTGCTTTTTGGGCTAAATAGTACGGATCTACCCCAATACAATGCCCTCCTACTAAACCTGGTTTAAAGGGTAGGAAATTCCATTTGGTCCCTGCAGCCTCCAACACATCATGGGTGTCGATACCCATGAGATTGAAGATCTTGGCGAGTTCGTTTACAAAGGCAATATTGATATCGCGTTGTGAATTTTCAATGACCTTGGCAGCCTCAGCAACTTTAATCGTTGGGGCCAAGTGGGTTCCTGCAGTGATGACACTAGCATAAAGTGCATCAATTTTCTTACCTATTTCTGGAGTACTTCCCGAGGTAACCTTTAAAATTTTCTCAACTGTATGTTCTTTATCTCCTGGATTAATTCGCTCTGGAGAATAGCCCGCATAAAAATCTTTGTTAAAAGTTAACCCGCTTACTCTTTCCAATACAGGAATGCATTCTTCTTCGGTAACCCCAGGATATACCGTACTCTCGTAGATAACAACATCACCTTTAGACAACACCTTTCCCACGGTCTCGCTACTTTTGTAAAGTGGTGTAAGTACGGGTCTATTATTTTTGTCAACAGGCGTAGGGACGGTGACAATATAATAATTGCAGCTTGCAATATCATTAATGTCTGAAGAGCAATACAGCCCTAATCCGTTGGTATGTGCAGGCTTGAGTACCGCTTGTAGTGTGGCATCATCAACCTCCAAGGTGCTATCGGTACCACTGTTTAACTCATTAATGCGGTCTTGATTAATATCAAAACCTATAACGTCATATTGGGTCGCGAAGAGTCGTGCTAAGGGCAGCCCGACATAGCCTAGTCCAATTATTGCAATTTTTTCTTTATTCATTGGTAAGGGTGTGTTTTGAATATTTTGAGTGTAATAGGCGTTAGGATCAATTAATTGTCAACCTTTAAATTTTTCCAATACCAAGATACGGCTTCTTTTAATCCAGCTCCTAGGTCATATTGTGGCGTGTAACCTAAAAGTTGTTTTGCTTTTTCTATAGACGCCAACGAATGCGGAACATCACCTTGTCGCTCACTACCGTAAACAATCTCAATATTGGCAATTTGAGGGTCAAACTGCGCAAGAGCCGAACGCAGGTGAGTGGTTAAAGTTGTCAAATTGGTTCGATCTCCATAAGCCACGTTGTACACCGTATTTAAGGCGTTCTCATTTTGGGTCAACATTGCCAATACATTGGCTTGAATCACATTATCAATATAAGTAAAATCACGCGAAAAGCTACCATCCCCATTTATAACAGGAGATTCGTGTTTCATGAATTGCATGACAAACTTGGGGATCACGGCTGCATAGGCTCCATTGGGATCCTGTTTTCTACCAAACACATTAAAATAACGCAGTCCAATACAATCAATCCCATAGGTCTTATGAAAAACATCGGCGTAAAGCTCATTGACATACTTGGTTACCGCATAAGGAGATAAAGGCTTACCAATGCGATCTTCTTGTTTTGGCAAACTTTCAGAATCTCCATAAGTACTTGAACTCGCTGCGTATACAAAGCGTTTTACCCCTTCGTCTTTGGCAGCGATGAGCATATTTAAAAAGCCAGATACATTGACCTCATTAGAACGTGCTGGGTCATTAATTGATCTGGGTACACTTCCCAAGGCGGCCTGATGCAAAATATGTGTAATACCCTTTACCGCTCTTTTACAATCTTCAGGTTTTCTTATATCGCCTTCGATTAAGCCAAAACGCTCATGGGCCATTAGATGTGCAATATTTTTGCGGTGACCTGTGGCAAAATTGTCAAGACAACGTACACTAGCCCCGTTTTCAATTAAATATTCGCACAAATTAGCCCCAATAAAACCAGCTCCGCCGGTAACCAAAACGTGTAGATTGGGTAGTTGTGATTGTATTTCTTCAGACATCATAAAACTTGCTCCGATAATTGGCGCAAATATAGGGTTTCTCCCCTGTTTTTTCCTACTGCAAAGCCTTTAATCTGCCCTGTATAGCGCTGTATCAAATAGCTTTATAGTCAATTGATTAAAGCCAGTTATCAATTCTTGTGATTCAAAAGCCCAATACTTTTCGCTTTAAGCGTTAGCATCCTATGCCGTATCTTTGACATCCTATGCAAGAGCGTTTTATTTTTATACTATTATTTATCCCATTAATGATACAGTGCCAAACCGATCTTGGCACCTTAACCTACCAATGTAGCGTCCCTAATTTTTTGTATGAAAATTCGGGTATGGAAATGGAAATTGGCCAAAACCAGATCTATATGATCAATGATTCGGGTAATGCCAATAGCGTGTATGCCATCGATGCAACTACTGGTGAGATGAAACGTGAAATCACGATCTCCAATGCTCAAAATAAAGATTGGGAAGACTTAACCCTTGTAGAAGGCGATCTTTTTGTAGGTGATTTTGGCAACAATAAAAATTACAGAAAGGATTTGGTGATTTATTGGATTTCTGATATCAATTCTTATCAAAATGTACAAAATACCGCTTTCGCGAAAACGATCTCCTTCTCCTTTGAAGATCAATCCAAATACCCACCAAAGAAAAAAAAGCGCAACTTTGATGTCGAAGCCTTTATAGCCAAAGATGACGCCTTATATTTATTTACCAGAAATCGATCTTCTAAATTTGATGGTACAGTAAAGTGTTACAAACTTTTGATCAAGGAAGGTAAACAGCTAGCAAAACTCGTAGGTAGTTATAGTTTTTGTGATGATTGGCCGAGTTGTCAAATTACTTCTGCCGATTACCACCCGGCATCTAACACCATTGCTTTGTTGAGTTATAACAAAGTGTGGCTGCTCAATAACTTTAAAGGAGATAATTTCTTTATGGGGCAAATAACGACTTACCATTTGGGACATAACTCTCAAAAAGAAGCCCTCTGTTTTAAAGATGCCCATACGCTTTACCTCGGTGAAGAATCTAAAAAAAATGTAGGAGGCGCTGTATATAATTTGCAGCTCAAACAATAAATAACGGCTCTAATAGACCAAGTAGACTATGTGTCAAAAGGCGTGTAGCTGTACTCTGGCACCTTACCTACCGCCCCTGCAAAAAAATGATCTATCATCTCCATATCTTCTTCTAAATTTCCCGAAGGATAAAAAGGTTCTGATATACGGTGTTGTTTTTTACCAAAATCAAAGGCCACCATTATTATGGGAACACCAGCTTCTTTTGCGATAAAATAGAAACCCGTTTTGAGTTGGTCTACTTTTTTGCGCGTACCTTCTGGTGCCAAGGTTAATCGAAATTCTTTTTTGTCGTCAAAAACTTTAGCGATCGATTTTACTTTATCTTGGCCTGGAGTGCGATCTATAGGCGCTCCACCCATAGCTCTAAAGAAAATCCCCATAGGAAATTTAAACAACTCCTTTTTGCCAATAAAACCAATTTTTACCCCTAAGGCATTACGCAATAAGACCCCCATATAGAAATCGTGCCAACTGGTATGCGGAACCGCTATTACCACACATTTTTTTACGCTATCCTGCGAAAAATCGCCAATGGCCTCCCACCCTAACACTTTTTCATATATCCATTTGTAAAAGCCTTGCATCATGAGTGCTGTTGTAAGTGTTTGATTGCCTTTTCTAAATCTTCTGGGGTATCTATCCCAACAGCTACATTGTTAGAACGGACCATTTTAATTTTTTTGCCGTATTCCAAAAATCGGATACCTTCAATTTTTTCGGCAGCTTCTAAGGGACCCATAGGAAGGTTCGAAAAATCGATAATGGCTTGCTTTCGAAAAGCATAAATTCCCTTGTGCTTATAAATAGTAAGAGCGACTTCGAGATCTCTACGATAAGGAATGGGCGCTCTTGAAAAATAAAGCACACAATCATTTTGGTCTACGATCACTTTGACATGATTGGGATTTTCAATATCTGCCTGTGTGCTAAGCGGAGTCATCACACTTGCCAGATCTATACTTGCGGCATCGGCTCTATAAAAGACATCGATTAGGGGCTGTAAATCGGCCTTGGTAGTAAAGGGCTCATCGCCTTGTACATTAACTACAATATCTACGTCCAAAGCGGCCACGGCTTCGGCTATTCTATCAGAACCACACTCGTGCGGTGTTTTGCTCATAATAGCTTTTCCGCCTTGAGCGCTAATCTCTTGATAAATAATCTCGCTATCGGTCACCACATAGACCGCATCAAACAATCCAGTCGCCACGGTACTATTATACGTTCGTGTAATGACGGTTTGCCCCTGCAAATCTTTCATGAGCTTTCCTGGAAATCGAGAAGCTGCATATCGCGCAGGTATCATAGCGATAATTTTTAAAGAGGTTTCTGGCATAATGCTAAGCAATTTAGTGGCTCAAAGTGTAAAAATACCACTTCTGCTAGAAATCAACCTCGCCGCAAACGTTTTACTAGCTTCCAAATAAAGAGCAAAACCAAAACCACTAGCAAAAATGCCAATAAAGGTGAAAAAATACTTGCCGTAGCGACGGTAACCGCAGCACCCGTTTCGGTTGCGGCAATAACAGGATTGGCCAAACCTCCTGTTGTTGCAGTAGCAGTGAGGCGTGTAGCCCCTGCTGTGCCAGATATAGCTGCGGCAGTTCCACCTCCGGCGATAATGGCTAGAGCCCAAGTAAATACCGGGTTCATATCTCCCATAGTCGCCACCATTATAAGGGTACCAGCAATGGCTGCTAAGGGAATAGAGGCTGTATCCAGCAAATTATCAAACCAAGGAATAAAATAGGCAAATACCTCAAAAACAACTGCAGCCCCCAACAAGACAATAGCAGTCAAACTTCCCATCCACATCCAATCATCACTAACGCTAAACCATCCAAAGTGCGCAGACAGACTAAGTACAAACAAAGGGATAAACACCCTAAATCCTGCGGCAGCTGCAAGACTAAAGCCCAAGACAATACTAATGATGAGTTCGGAGGTCATAGATAAGCCATTCTAAGATTTGATTAGGATGCTACAAACATGTCATTTTTAAATCCTATTAAATATAATTTATTTTTTGCTCTTGTTACAGCGGTGTACAGCCATCTAATATAATCTTTGTTCATCCCCTCTGGCAGATAGGGCTGTTCGATAAATACAGTATCCCATTGTCCTCCTTGTGATTTATGACAAGTGATAGCATAGGAAAACTTGACTTGTAGGGCATTAAAAAATTTGTTTTCCTTGATCTTTAAAAATCGTTTGTAATTCACCTTTTCGTCTGCGTAATCTTGTTGGACTTCTTTGTACAATCTATCGCCGTCTTCATAAGATAGTGAAGGTGTTTCCATGCTAAGCACATCTAGCATTACAACGGTTTCAAAAGGTTTCATATTTGGATAGTCTACCATTTGCACTTTGACCTCGGCAAATCGAAACCCGTACAATTCTTTGATGGCAAAAATCTCGAGTATGCGTATGATATCACCATTGGCGATAAATCCAGCATCGCTTTTGGCATCTAACCAGAAATAATTGTTTTTGACCACCATCAAGTGATCTCCTGCCGAAATTTCTTCTTCCTGAAAAAGGATTCGTTGTCTAATTTGTTGATTGTAAAGATTAGCTCGTTTATTAGATCTTACGATAATGGCAGTCTCCTCTTTTCCTACTGTTTCATAGCTGTCATTAATGGCGTCCATAATCTCGTGACCATCTACTAGGCGTATAATATCTGAAAAACCCTCAAGTTCAAATTTAAAGTCTTGATACAGCCCATCCGATAAATATTCTCGTAAACTTGTCGCATTAGAAAGTATCCCACTACCGGCAGCCTGACGCATAACTTCATCTAAAAGCATTTTATCCACCTCCTTGTTATATTGTAAGGAGAGCAAGCGGCTATCCAAAGCTGGGGATACATCGAGTTTGACCGGCGGTAATTGTGCCTGATCTCCTATGAGCAATAATTTACATTGATGTCCAGCATATACATATTGCATCAAATCATCCAGTAAAGAACCGTTTTCAAACAATTTTGAATCACTCACGCGATCTGAAATCATCGATGCTTCATCTACGATAAAAAGACATCGCCGATGTTTATTGGGCTGTAGGGTAAATGAAACGCCTCCACCTCGTTGTTTTTTTGGGAAGTAAATTTTTCGATGAATGGTAAAAGCTTCTCGATTACTATAATTACTGATGACTTTGGCCGCTCTACCAGTAGGCGCCATCAACACAGATGAGTGCTGGGCCTTCCAGAGATTTTTGACTAAGGTTCCGATGATGGTGGTTTTTCCTGTTCCTGCAAATCCCTTTAATAAAAAAACCCTATTGTAATCCTTCTCAAACAAAAAATGACTGAGTTGTTGCAGGAGGATATCTTGCTTGCTAGTAGGTAAATACGGAAAATCTTCCTTTAATGTGCGATAAAAAGTTGGGGCATCTTTGATCATTAGGGTGCATTAGGGCTGCTAAAGATAGGAAAGGAAAATTGTGCTCAATCCTTTTACGAATAAAAAAAAATTGTAGATTTGCGAGTATACGTAACTAACATTTAAAACTTCTGTTAATGAAACTTGTGATACAACTTGTACTTTGGGTAATTATTGCTGCTTTAGGTTATTTATTATTCAACTCTGTTTACGGAGAAGTTCAATTCAATAAAATTAAAGAGAAGCGTTATATCGCGGCCATCGAAAATCTTAAAGATATCCGTGTAGCCCAACTGGCGCATAAAACGGTAACAGGAAAGTATGAAGGAGATTTTAATAAGTTGGTACGTTTTATCGACACCGCTCAGTTTACGCTTACTCAGCGTCGTGACTCTACCATAAGAGATGAAGAGCGATCTGCGCAATTGGGGGTTGATATGAATAAAGATATTGTGATCATCGATACACTAGGGTTTAGATCTGTAAAGGATTCATTATACAAAGGAAGTGATCGCTATAAAACGATGATCAATGTGCCCGTAGAAGGTAACGATGCCAAATTTGAAATGAATGCTGGCTTTATCGAAAAGAACAATTTACAGATACCCGTATTTGAAGCGAAAGTATCAAAAGAAGTCTTGCTTTACGATCAGCCAAGAGATTATGTAATCAAAGAAAAACAAGTAGTATCTGTAGATGCTGTAAACGGAACACACTTAACAGTAGGTTCTATGGTAGATATTAACACCAATGGTAACTGGCCTAAGAGTTACGGTGCAAATGACGAATAAACTAAAACAAACACACACTTTAAAGAAATTGTCCATCCAAGTACGCTTAGATGGACTTTCTTTTTTTACCCAAAACCATCAAGACCAGGTGGTTGACTATGCGCAATTTCCTTTTGAAAAGCGTGTAGACCCCAATCAACTTTTAAAACAAATTGAGCACATATTTACAACCCAAGATGTGCTCACTGCTTCCTATAATGAAGTGGTTGTGCTTTATGTCAATAATCTATTCACCTTGGTCCCTCAGCCACTTTTTGAAGAAGCCAAGCTCACAGATTATCTGAAGTTTAATACTAAGATGTTACAAACCGATTTTGTGACTTTTGATCTCATAGACCCCTATGAAATAGTTAATGTATATATCCCCTACGCCAATGTCAATAACTATTTCTTTGATCAATTTGGTAGTTTTACCTATCACCATGCCCTGACACCATTACTGCAAAAGGTCATGCAAGAAGCCCAGCTAGAAGGACCGGCTTTGGTCTGGATCAACCTACATCCACAAAGTTTTGAAATGGTGGTTTCTGAGCAGAAAAAAGTGCTTTTGGCCAATTGTTTTGATTACTTCACCAAAGAAGATTTTATCTATTATCTGCTTTTTACATTAGAACAATTAGATGTAAGTCCAGACACGGCAGATTTAAGGTGTTCGGGAACAATCACTACAGAAGATGACCTTTACCAACTCCTATACACATACGTTAGAAATGTGACCATCGTACACACTAATAACAGCAAGATTCCCGCAAGTGATTTTTTACTTAGTACGCAATTATGATTAGAATTATATCAGGAAAATACAAGGGAAGACGCATTAAGGCGCCTAAAAAGTTACCCGTTCGCCCAACCACAGACATGGCCAAAGAAGCCTTGTTTAACATTCTTAGACATCAATTTCACTTTAGTGGGGTGCGCGCTTTAGACCTTTTTGCCGGTACGGGTAATATTAGCTATGAGTTGGCCTCTAGAGGTTGTCCTGACATCACAGCGGTAGATGGTAATCATCACTGTATTCGATTTATTCAAGAAACAGCACAATCTTTTGACTTTCCCATCCAAACGGTCAAAAGTGATGTATATAGCTTTATGTCTCGCACCCATCACCAGGGTTATGATATTGTGTTTGCAGACCCACCTTATGATTTTGAGCTCGAAGCCTTCGAAAAGATTGCCACGCTATGTTTTGAGCATCAACTCTTATCAGATCAAGGACTATTGGTTATCGAACACAGCAAACACACCAAGTTGGATCACTTGCCTTATTTTGAAGATACCCGTCACTACGGCGGTAATGCCTTTAGCTTTTTTAGCCCAGACGCTACCGATGATAGTGAAGAGTAGCTAAGTGTTGTTTAGGTTTAGGCTTTCGCCAAAATAAACGACTGAGGTTTTATGACCTATGGAAGTACCTAGCGATAAAGCAAATACGTTTACACAAAATGCCATAAAAAAAACACCATATTACAAGCATATGGTGTTTGTGAATAACAAATCTATAAGCCGGATTCTGTATTCTACCTAGAGAATTCTTATCATTTATCTGGATGATTTATTGCTAAATCATTCTAGCTGCCTACCCTCCCACAACGCACGGGTCGCACTTAACTGTGGGTATACTTGACATTGCACCGCATAGAGTTTACCTGGTTTCACTACAGCATGATCTGTACATTCTTTCTGTTGCACTGGTCCTCATCTTTCGATGGACGGGGGTTACCCGCTATACTACCCTTTGGTGTCCGGACTTTCCTCCATTTGTAAACAAACAGCGATAAGACGATTTGTATGGCAAAGATAGGGATTAGCGTCCAGCTAGGCATCAAAAAAAACCTAGTCCAAAGGCAACTTTGTATATTATGTAAGGTTTTCGTAGAAGGTTAAGCCATTGCGATCAGGATCAAAAAAGCCAAACTCTCTCGTCCCCCAAGTAGTCACTCTCAAATCTGTATTTTGATGGTAAACACCTGCATTGGCATAGGTTTCAAACAGACGCTCTATCTGGGTGGTGACAAATCGCAAAGAAGAGGCTGTCATATCTTCCCACTCTTGCTCGGAGTGCCATTGTAAGTGCACCTCTACTCCATCGCGACGCACACCTGCATACTTAGGATCTTTAGGATCATCGGCAAAGGCGAGAGTAAACCCTAATGAATGTACATAAAACCCTATGGAGGTCACTACATCTCTTACGGGCAATACGGGATGCACTTCTTGTAGATGGGGTGTAATCATAAAAAATCGGGTTGTTGTGAAAGTAGCTCTTTGGCCGCGCTGTATTCTTTAATGAGATTATCGACAATAGTTGCCGCTGGCAAAATGGTATCTATCAAACCACTTATCTGTCCTATTTCAAGTTCTCCCTCATCAAGATCTCCCTCAAACATGCCTTTTTTAGCTCGGGCACGACCTAGGAGTTCTTTTAATTCTTCAGGGGTAGTCCCTTTGGCATATAATTGAGCGACGTCTTGGTAAAATTTATTTTTGAGTAATCGTACTGGAGCGAGTTCTTTTAAGGTGAGTGTGGTATCTCCTTCTTTGGCGGCTACGATCATCTTTTTAAAAGCATGATGCGCACTAGACTCTTCACTAGCTGCAAAACGGCTCCCCAATTGAACCCCATCGGCGCCTAAGACCATCGCTGCTAGCATACCCGCTCCCGTGGCAATACCTCCAGCTGCTATGAGTGGCACCTTTAGATGTTCTTTGACCATAGGCAACAAGGTAAAAGTGGTTGTTTCTTCTCGTCCATTGTGACCTCCGGCCTCAAAACCTTCGGCAACTACAGCATCCACACCTGCATCCTGCGCTTTAATCGCAAACTTCACACTACTTACCACATGAACCACTTTGATATGATGGGCTTGTAAATGAGCGGCCCAAAGTTTAGGATTCCCTGCACTGGTAAACACTATGGGCACCTTTTGGTCTACTATGGTTTTCATGTGCTCTTCTATATTGGGATACAACATAGGCACATTAACACCAAAAGGCTTATTGGTCGCTTTTTTACATTTCTGCACGTGCTCAAGTAGTACCTCTGGATACATAGAAGCCGCACCAATTAGACCAAGCCCACCAGCATTACTCACTGCACTGGCCAGCCTCCAACCACTGTTCCATATCATTCCTCCTTGTATAATGGGATATTTGATCCCAAAGAGGTCGGTAATTTTATTCACTATGATTTTATAATTTTTAAAGATTGATTTTGAGAAGGTGTCACTAATCGCGAGATATACACCCCACTAGCCAAATGACTAATATCGATCAACTCTAGGTCCGAAGTGATGTGTTGTTGCAAAACTTGTTTCCCTACCATATCGTATAGCAACAGCGTGGCTTTGGCTACATTTTGAGGTAAGCGCACTTGAAATTGCTGTTGTACAGGATTGGGATAGACGTCATATGCTTTCGCGAAAGCGGGATCTTCAACACTTAATAAGGTCTCTAGCAATTGACCAAAATCAGGAATACCATACCCTAATTGAGGCGTAGGATTGTCGTAAGTACTACTCACCGCTCTGATTAATTGCATCATCTCTGCATTGGTTTTTTGAGGAAATGATTGCCAGATACTCGCTATAGCCCCTGCCATAATGGGCGAACTAAAACTCGTTCCGTTACTTGTGGTGACCGCGCCAGAAGCGTTAATCACAGTAGCAGACTGACCTTTGGCCATCACATCAGGTTTGACCCGACCATCACTTGAAGGGCCTATACTACTAAAACTGACATAATCGCCATTACTATCGACAGCGCCTACGGTAAAAGCCCCAACGGCATCTGCAGGTGCTGTGATCATATCGGCACCATCATTACCTGCACTAGTGACTACCATCATTCCTTTTTCAAATGCGAGGGTAGCTCCTCTAGAAATAAATGCGGTCTGACCATCCATATCTTGATAAGTATAACTGTAATTGGGATTGTCAAAAGTACGATAGCCCAAGGAGGTATTGATAATGTCTACCCCCAAACTATCGGCACGCTCTGCGGCTTCTACCCACAGGGCTTCTTCTAGGGGTGTTTCGCTATTGGTATCTTCTGTTCTAAAACAATAAATAAAGGCATCAGGGCCTGTTCCTACAAACTGATCTTGTACAAAGCCAGCGATATTACTCACCACTCTCGTCCCGTGATCGCTACCCGTAAAGGCAAACTCATCATCAGATCGATCTACAAAATCATAACCATCGAGTAAGCGGCCATTGTCTCTAATACGCGCAAAACCCGCCTGGGTATTTACCCCAGAAAATCCAGAATCTAACACCGCTACAATCATACCATTACCGGTATAATCCTGTTGGTGTACTTCATCTATTGACAGCATGGTCACTTGATTTTCGGTATCCCCGTAAACAAAGTCTATACGCTGTTGCGGTGCCATTTTTTGAGATGGGGTGACAGCCATAGAACGGTTGAGTGAACGATCGGCGTATTGAATATCACTGACAAAATCCAAATCCCATAAATCATTGATATCTTCTTCTCCTCCTCTGACATAGACACAATTAAACCATTTCGACTTGGCATATACCGTGATATCAGGTTGATCTTTGATCTCGTCAATATAGGCCTGAGTAACCGGCACATCGCGCTCGTCAATAGGTGTAGCGTGCATTCCCTTGCGGTCTATAGCTTCTTGGGTTAAAATACTAATAGGGTTGTCAATACTTTGCTGGACATTTTCCTTATCGGTAAAATAAACCCAAGCATCTTGTTGCGCACATAGTGTCACAGGAAGTAATAGCAGTATAAATAGGACTCTTCTCATCATGTAGTTTTAAGCCAATGAAGTTACAAAAAACCGATCAGAAAAAACAGTCGCTATGGTTGTGGGGAGTCTTAAGAAATAACACCAGACCCCAAACACTCATCTTGGTCATACCAGGCTACAAACTGCCCCTCTTGTATCGCCGATTGTGGTTGCTCAAAAACGACGTATAAACCCGCGTCAACTCTAAAGAGCTTGGCTTGATCTAAAGGTTGCCTATATCTGATACGCGCGCTTACTCGCATTGATTCACCTACTGCTAGTTGCAAATCTTCCCGTATCCAATGAATCTCTTCTTCTTGAACAAAAAGCGCATGACGGTATAATCCTGGATGAGATTTACCTTGACCAGTATAAATGATATTTTCATTAACGTCTGTGTCAATAACAAATAGGGGTTCTACGGTACCACCAACGTGTAATCCCTTGCGTTGTCCTTTGGTAAAATAATGAGCCCCTTGATGTTTACCTACAACTACACCATCTTCTTGACGATATGCTGGCTTTTGCGCCAATAGCGGCAATTCTGAGACTGATATTCCCTCTAATGTTAGTTCTTGATCAATCTTGTCATCTGATGGCACTAAGACAGGAACAGCACTTTTTGGTATTTCTACAATAAGTCCTTCCTTGGGTTTGAGCTGTTGTTGTAAAAAATCAGGCAATCTTACTTTACCGATAAAGCAAAGACCTTGAGAATCTTTTTTACCAGCGGTGACCAGATCTTGAGCTGCTGCGATTTCTCGTACCTCGCTTTTTTGCAAATGCCCAATAGGAAATAGCGTCTTGGCTAATTGTGCTTGTGAAAGCTGGCACAAAAAATAAGATTGGTCTTTATTCATATCGGCGCCGGCGCGCAATTGATGTATTTCTTGACCTTTTACATGGATGGATGTTTTTTGACAATAATGTCCTGTAGCTACATAATCGGCACCTAGGGAGAGTGCGATTTTCATAAAGACGTCAAATTTGATCTCTCGATTACACAAGACATCGGGGTTGGGCGTGCGCCCCATTTCATATTCTCTAAACATATAGTTGACAATACGCTCTTTGTATTGTTCACTCAAATCAACTGTTTGAAAAGGTATGCCAAGTTTTTCGGCTACCAGCATAGCGTCATTACTATCATCAAGCCAAGGACATTCGTCAGAAATGGTCACCGTATCATCATGCCAATTCTTCATAAATAACCCTATAACGTGATAGCCCTGTTCTTTTAACAAATAAGCGGTTACACTGCTATCTACTCCTCCACTAAGACCTACAACTACGGTTTTCATTATTCTATATGCTTTATCGCTTTGCTGCGCTCTAGGTAAATCAACTCCTTACCTCAATACATTGCCTTAGCCTCGCTAGGGTGGTCAATATCGCAAGGACAATGTATAGCTGCGATCTTCCTACAATAATGTATTTCGCGAAAGCAGCTCTATTACCTAAATTAAAAAGTGCAAAATTACGGAATTTAATTAGTCAGACCATAGCAAGCTAGATCCCAAAACCAAAGGACTAGTGATTAACGCCTATTTTGTTTTGAGGAAAGCGCACCTCCCGATCGAGTTTCCCATTTTTATAATATTTCCAGATTCCGTGTTTTTTATTGTCTTTATATTGGCCCTCGACCAATAGCTCCCCATCTACATTCCATATTTTTGATGGTCCTTCGAGACGTCCCTGTTTAAAATTAAAGATTTTTAGACGGGTACCATTTTCGGCAAAATGTTCATCCAATCCTTCTTCTTTACCATTTTTATATCCCTGGCGTTGCGCCAATTGGGAGTTGGGAAAAAATACCTTGCGCTGTCCCTCTAGAACCCCAGCCTTGTACTGCTCTATAGTCATAATGGTTTTTCCGTCTGGATGATAATAGGTCCACCTACCCACCTTTTGGCGTCCTTCCATCTGTCCTTTAGAAATAATATTCCCTTCATTAGTAAAGTAGGTGACATCTATAAGCGTGCTTCCCGGCGTATATGTTTTAGTTGCAACGGCTTGATTTTTACTCTCAAGACTATAAAATGAAAAGGTACCTACCTCTTGACCGTGATCAAAGGTTCCTTTATAGCGCAATTGCTGACTTCCTGGATAGAATTTTTTCCAAGGACCATGGCGTTTGCCCTGTTCATCGGTTTGGTTAAAGTCTTGAGCCGTTATAAAATTGACGCAAACGATGCTAAAGATTAGCGTGAAAAAAGGGAGTCGTATCATTTTAACTTAACATTAATATATATTCTGTTTAATACCATTACTTTTACGTTAAACAAAAACTTAAATCCTATTACTATGAAAAGATTTTTTTCAATTACAAAGATAGCATTGATTGCTATAACGCTTTTCGGTCTGGTTTCGTGTAGTGACGACGACGATAATGGAAACATTATTGATCCAGATGGAAGCAACACTATTGCAGACTTTGTCGCAGACAATGAGAATTACTCTTCTTTATTGGCCGCCCTACAAAGAACTGGACTTGATGCTACGCTAGCTGGTAGTGGTACATTTACTGTATTTGCACCAGATAATGCTGCATTTGACACCTTTTTGAATGGAACTCCTCTAGCCGATGTTGATGAAGATGCACTCACGCAAATTTTATTAAACCACGTTTTAAATGTAGAGCGTTTATCTACAGATTTAACTACAGGCTATGTAAAAAACTTAGCCACAGAGCCAGCATCAGGCGCTAATATTGATATGTATATCGATACGAGTTCTGGTGTTACTATTAATGGGCAATCTTCTGTTGTGACGGCAGATATCCAAACAGATAATGGTGTTATTCACGCTGTTAATTCTGTGATTGCATTACCAACCATTGTAACCTTTGCTACTACAAACCCTGCCTTGTCTAATTTGGTTGGAGCTTTGACTGCCAATGGAAACACAACTTTTACCGATTTACTATCTGATACTTCTCAAGATTTTACAGTATTTGCTCCAGTAAATCAAGCTTTTGACGAATTCACAAACCCAGCGGGTAACGATATCAATCAAGTATTATCCAATCACGTTATTGTAGGTACTGTAGGTGTATCAACTGCTTTAGCAACAGGCTACCTAAACACTGCAGCCGTTTTTAATGGCGAGGCCGACGCTCCTTTGAGTTTATTTGTGAATACAGATGGTGGTGTTACCTTAAATGGACAATCTAACGTTGCCATTGCAGACATCGTTGCCGCTAATGGTGTGGTACACGTAGTGGATACGGTCATTGACTTACCAACTATCACCACATTTGCAACTGCCGATAGTACATTTGAGACACTTGTAGCAGCTTTAACAGCAGATGCTTCTTTTGGATATGTGGATGCCTTATCAACAGCAAACGGTACAGCTCCTGCACCTTTTACAGTATTTGCTCCTACCAATGATGCCTTTGCTAATTTGTTGACAGACTTAGGTGCAACCGGATTAGGTGATATACCAATACCAACACTAGCTGCAACGTTAGAACTGCATGTTGTTGCAGGTGCTAACGTGCGTGCCGAAGATCTTCCAGGATTAGATGGTGCGAGTGTTACAACTTTAGGAGGTGGAGAAATTACCATCGACGCCAGCACTCCCGCGGTTATTGATCCTGACGGAGGCGTTAATGAGATCATTGTTACCAACGTACAGGCTGCCAATGGCGTGGTTCACGCAGTAAGCAGAGTATTGAGAGACCTATAATAAATGGGTTATAAATTATAGTTATTATTGGCTTTCTAAGCCTAAAATGATAACTAGAGAAAGCTTCGACAATTCCCCCTGTCGAAGCTTTTTTTTTGTAGTAGATTTATTTAGGATTGTTGTTTAAGGATCGCTTTGTTGATGTCTTTGATAAGACCCGGACCTTCATAAATAAAACCGGTATAAAGTTGTACAAGCGTTGCCCCAGCATTGAGCTTGTCTAAAGCATCCTGTGCCGTATGAATTCCTCCTACACCAATAATTGGAAAGGACTTCTGGCTGTTTTCTGAAAGATATCTTATTACTCGAGTAGAGCGATCGGTGATGGGTTTACCACTTAGTCCTCCATTACCTATTTCTTCTAATCGGACCTGAGGGGTTTGTAAACCCTCCCGCGATGTCGAAGTATTACTCGCGATAACCCCATCGAGCTTTGTTTGTTGTACCAAATCAATAATTTCGTCAAGTTGATTGTTATTAAGGTCTGGAGCTATTTTTAAGACAATAGGTCTTTGTACTGCATAAGATTGATTGGCTTTTTGTACAGCTTGAATAAGCTCGACCAAATAATCTTTGTCATTTAACTTGGCATGACTCGATACATTGGGACAGCTCACATTGAGCACAAAATAATCAACGTATTCATGTAAGGCGTGAAAACACGTTAAATAGTCTTCGGTATAGTGTTCTGGAGCGGTATCGGTATTCTTGCCAATATTTCCTCCCAAAAGCACGCCCTTGTTCTTTTTTAATCTTGGTATGGCATCGGCAACACCAAGATTATTAAACCCCATTCTATTAATCAAACCCTCGTCTTGGGTCAAACGAAATAAACGCTTTTTGGGATTACCCTTTTGACCTTTTGGCGTTAGTGTTCCTATCTCAATAAAACCAAAGCCAATGGCACTTAGCTCATTGTAAAGCTTGGCATCCTTATCAAAGCCAGCAGCAAGACCTACTGGATTTTTAAATGTCAATCCAAACACCTCTCTTTCTAGTCTAGAATCGTCTAGCTTGCCCCATCGCGAAATAAGACCTCCTAGCCCCCATTTATACAATCTTCGAATCCAGGCAAAAGTAAAATAATGCACCTTTTCAGGATCAAATTGGAAGAGTAATGGTCTAATTAAGCTTTTGTACATATCCAGGAGTTTCTGGGATGCAAAAGTAATTGAAAAAGCCTTAATTTTGAAGAGAAATGTAGGATAGCTGTATCGCCCTTGCCAAATCGAGCCTGCGAGATTCACGACCGTAGGGAGAGTAAAGCGGTAAATCGAGCCTGCGAGATTCACGACCGTAGGGCACGCGCCGTAAAATGCTACGTGGTGTAATCGTTTTTATTTGTTTTTGTCTCATTAGGCAATTCAATAGGCAGCTCAAATGTGTAAATGCAGTATAAATACCTAGAAGATTAAACCAAAGTATTAATTTATACCAAGACACACTCGAAGTTTTTTACGGGTAATATCAAAAAGACAAAACAAGCACTCATGATTAACAAACAAGCTTTAATCGATCGATTTATTAGTTATGTAACCATAGACACAGAAAGTGATCCGAAAAGTACTACTACTCCTAGTACTGCCAAACAATGGGATTTAGCACGACTCTTGGCAGATCAACTAACCGCCATGGGTATGACAGAAGTGAGTATAGACGAGAATGCTTATGTCATGGCAACCTTACCCGCTACAGTGTCGCATGAGGTCCCTGTCATAGGTTTTATCTCCCATTTTGATACGACGCCAGATTTTACGGGCAAAGGTGTCAAACCACAAATTATTAAGAACTATGACGGAGGTGACATTATCCTTAATGCAGCCCAAAATATTGTCTTGTCTCCAGATTACTTTGAAGATCTAAAACAATACAAAGGACAAACCATAATAACAACCGATGGCACTACCCTATTAGGAGCCGATGACAAGGCAGGTATCACCGAAATTATGGAAGCCATGCAGTATTTACTCGCACACCCCGAAATTCCTCATGGTAAAATAAGAGTAGGATTTACACCTGATGAAGAAATTGGACGTGGGGCTCATAAATTTGACGTTCAAAAATTTGGAGCAGACTGGGCCTACACTATGGATGGTAGTCAAATAGGCGAATTAGAATATGAAAATTTTAATGCTGCAGGGGCTGTAGTTCATATTGAAGGTAAGATTGTACATCCAGGTTATGCCAAAGGTAAGATGGTGAATAGCATGTATATCGCTACAGATTATATCAACAGTTTGCCCCGTCTAGAAACACCAGAGCACACCTCAGATAGAGAAGGTTTTTTTCATCTACATCACATTGATGGCAGTGTAGATCATACTACGTTAGAGTACATCATCAGAGATCACGATCGCGAGCATTTTGAAGCGCGTAAAGAAATGATGCATGCCTTGGCCGCAGAACTCAACGCCCAGTTTGAAAAAGAAGCCGTAAGGGTTGAGATCAAAGACCAGTATTTTAATATGAGAGAAAAAGTAGCGCCTGTAATGCATATAGTTTCTATAGCTGAAGAGGCGATGAAAGCGCTAAATATTACCCCAATTATAAAGCCTATTAGAGGCGGTACGGACGGCTCACAGCTTTCATTTATGGGGTTACCCTGCCCTAATATCTTTGCCGGTGGGCATAATTTTCATGGACGATATGAATATGTACCTGTAGAGAGTATGCTAAAAGCCGTAGAAGTTATTGTCAAAATTGCCGAGTTAACCGCCAAATCTTAATACCGATTGACAATGCACATTAAAGATACAGAAAGACGATGGTGGAAAGAAGGCATCGTATACCAGATTTACCCCAGAAGTTTTAAAGATGCCAATGGTGATGGCATAGGTGATTTACAGGGGATTATAAGCAAACTAGATTATATTGCTAGTTTGGGAGTAGATATTATATGGCTCAATCCTGTCTATGATTCTCCCAACGATGACAACGGATACGACATTAGGGATTATCGCAAAATCATGGACGATTTTGGGACTATGGAAGATTTTGACAGGCTATTGGCGGGTATGAAGTCTAGAAATTTGCGTCTTATCATGGATCTAGTGGTCAATCATTGTAGTGATGAACACCAGTGGTTTCAAGAATCTAAAAAAAGTAGAAGCAATCCCTACCGCGATTATTTTCACTGGTGGCCTGCAGAAAAAGGCTTACCGCCCAAACGCTGGAGCTATTTTGACGTGGCTGAGAATGCTTGGGCTTATGATAAGACCACCGATGCCTACTACTTGCATTATTTTGCGGTAAAGCAACCCGATTTAAAATGGGAGAACCCCAACCTGAGACGTGAAATCTACGATATGATGCATTTTTGGTTTCAAAAAGGGGTCGATGGGTTTAGAATGGATGTCATCCCGTTTATTAGTAAAGACACCTCTTATCCTGAAATTGATGCACAAGAGCCACATGAATATATCGCATATTATGCTAACGGTCCTCAAGTGCACACCTATTTGCATGAGCTCAATAGAGAAGTAGTCTCGCAATACGATGCCTTTACCGTGGGTGAAGGTCCGGGTATTTCAATTGACCAAGCCTTAGATTTTGTAGATCAAAAGCGCCAAGAAATCGATATGTTCTTTCATTTTGATTTAATGTCCCTCGATCGCAAACCTGGCGAAGTTTTTACCATGCGCGAAGATGCCTGGACCCTACCCGAGTTTAAAAAAATATTTTCTGATTGGGATACCGCTTTCGCGAAAGCGGGATGGGGCAGCTTATTTTTGGCCAATCACGACTTTCCGCGTGCTGTTAGCCGTTGGGGTAATGACTCCCCTGAACATTGGCGCAACAGTGCTACTCTTTTGCACACCTTTTTATTGACCATGCGCGGAACACCTTATTTTTATCAGGGTGATGAAATTGGTATGACCAACGCCTATTTTGATCATATTGATGACTATAGAGATATCAATACCATCAACCGATATCAATTACTGCAAAACAGCAATGGTGATCTCGAGCGCTTTATTGAAAACGAAAAGTACGCAGCACGAGAAAATGCTCGTACTCCTATGCAATGGGATAGTTCACCACACGCTGGTTTTACGAGCGGCACACCTTGGATCAAGGTAATACAAAATTACAAGGAAGGCATAAATGTGGCGGCGCAAGAAAAGGACAAACATTCGGTTTTGGAATATTTCAAGGAAGTGGTAGCGCTTAGAAAATCCAATCTCACCTTAGTTTACGGAGCCTATGAATGCCTCAATCCTGATGATGAGCAGGTATATGCCTATTTGCGTACATCTACTACAGAACGGATTTTGATACTGCTCAATTTTAGCGACACCGTTGCTCATTACGTGTTACCTGCTCATGTATCATACAATAGGATTAAAAAACTCATTTCTAACGATAAGATTCTTGATGATACCACTTATAAGGAATTTAGATTATATCCTTGGCAGGCAATTGTGTACGAATTAGAAAAATAATTAGCAATTATTATAAAGATTATCGATTTTACTATTTCATAACATTGCTTATAATTTGTGTCGTTTGTCGATTCCTTAATGTTTTTGGTCAATGCTTTTATGAAAAATGCTACAGTAAATCAGAGCAAAACTGTAGGAATTTATATTTTAACCTTCACATTTGCAACACTTTAGGGGCATTTACCCCTTTGAAAACTAATAATTATTAGTATATTTACATCAACAAACAAAAGGAGATTGAATCCTTTTATTACCTCCCCCCACATTTTAAGTTATTGCTAATTGCGTTTCCGTTGTGCTCTTTTGACGAGCAATAGGGTTATGCAGTGTTGACAGGGCACGAAAGTGCAACGTCAGGCTAGTTGTGTATTTATTAACCATTTTATATTAATTTAAACTTTCTTTATTATGAAAAAAATGCTTTTATGTGCAGCAGCACTTTTCGCAGGGACCGTAGCTTTTGCTCAGTCTAACACTAGTGCTGTATTACAGACTGGTAGTGGCAACTCATCTAATGTCGCTCAAACTGGATTGATGAACAACTCTGACGTGAATCAATTAGGAGATGGTAATACTGCTATCGTTGATCAGGATGGAACAACCAATGATTCTGACAAGGATCAAATCGGGAATGACAACCAGTACAGAACAACGCAAGACGGAACAGACAACACCGCTACGACTTACCAAGAAGGTAACCGTAACTTAGGTGGTGGTTCTTCTTTGATTTGGGGTACGTACCAAACTGGTACAAACAACAACGCAGATACACAATCTGTAGGTGATGACAACAACGCTGGTACGCGTCAAGACGGTACAGACAACCAGTCTGACATAAACCAAGATGGTAACGGAAACGTTGCTAACGGTGGTTTCTGGGGTGTTTACCAAACTGGTGATCGTAACAACGCTGATGTTGATCAAGTAGGTAACGACAACACTATGAACAACCTTCGTCAAAACGGAGCAGACAACCAATTTAAAATTACTCAAACTGGAGATAACAACTTCGCAAGTTCTGAGCAAATTGGTGATCGTAACTTAGGTGGTGGTTTATCTCTTATCTGGGGTATCAACCAACAAGGTAACGACAACACTGCTACAAACTCTTCTGTAGGTGATGACAACAACTCAGGTTCTGGTCAGTACGGAGATTTTAACAACGGAGTTATCGAGCAAGTTGGTAACAACAATGACGCTAACGGAGGTTTCTTTGGAAACTACCAAGTAGGTAACAGCAATGATGCTTACATTGGGCAGTTTGGAGATTTCAATGACGCTCAAAACACTTCTATTGGAGATAACAACGTTGCTTCTACTACTCAAGATGGAAACTCTAACGTGAGTACTACAAACCAAAACGGAGACATGAACAACTCTGACGTAGATCAAATTGGTGATACTAACAACTCTGACGTTGATCAGATTGGTGATTCTAACGGATCAATTGTATTACAGGACGGTCTTTCTAACATGAGTACTGTTCTTCAAGATGGTAACTCTAACATGAGTAATGTTTCTCAAACTGGAACAACTCACGTGAGTACTGTTACTCAGTTAGGTAACGGAAACGGATCTATCGTTACTCAAAACAACTAAGATATAGTGTTATAATTAACACCATATCAAAGTATTGAGAGAGGCTCCAGAAGGAGCCTCTCTTTTTTGTTTTAGGTAAAACATCCTAGACTTGCTTTTAAGGTTTTTAAGTAAATTTTATACCTCATACCCTGGGGCGTTTTGTATCTTTAATAGCAAATTCTTTATATGAATATACCCTCAAGCGATCTCCCTCGTATCGTTGTCATAGGTGCAGGATTTGCTGGGCTTCAAGTGGCCAAAAAAGTAGATACCTCTAGATACCAGCTTATTCTGTTAGACAAAAACAATTATCACCTTTTTCAACCCCTACTGTATCAGGTCTCCTCGTCTGGCTTAGAACCCGATTCTATTGCCTATCCTATTCGAAAAGTATTGCGTCAACAAAAGAATACGCACTACCGCCTGGCCTCGGTGAAACATATTGATACCTCAACTTCTCAGATCACCACAGACATAGGACGGCTTACTTATGACAAATTGGTGATTGCCACAGGGGCAAATAACAATTTTTTTGGTATTGAAAGTGTAGCACAAAATGCGCTCACCATGAAGTCGCTCACCGATGGATTGAATATTCGATCAAAACTTCTAGGCAATTACGAAAAGGCGCTCAACACCACAGACAAAGAAGCCAAACTCTCACTAATGCGTATTGTTATCGTGGGTGGTGGGCCTACAGGTGTAGAACTAGCTGGCGCACTGGCAGAGCTCAATAACATTATACTTCCCAAAGACTTTCCAGATCTCGACTTGAGCATGACTCAAATACATTTGGTAGAAGCAGCACCTAGAATACTATCATCGATGACAGCGCAATCGTCAAAAAAAGCGACCCAAGCCTTAGAAAAATTAGGCGTGAGCGTTTACACCAATATGGAAGTCAAAGACTATCAAAATAACATAGCAACTACCAATACCGATACCATTTTTAGAACAGATACTCTTATCTGGGCGGCTGGAGTGAAGGGTCAGTTTCCCGAAGGGATTGACAAGAATCGAGTTGGAAAAGGCAATCGCATTGTGGCAGATGGCTACTGCCGCGTTAAAGGCTATACAGATGTTTACGTCCTTGGAGATGCATGTTTGATCGAGACAGACAAATACCCAAAAGGCTTACCCATGCTAGCGGCTGTAGCCATGCAACAAGGAAAATACCTCGCCCAGTTATTTAATGATCAAAGCAAACAAAAACAAACCCAACCCTTTGAATATTTGGACAAAGGATCTATGGCCACCATTGGTCGTAATAAAGCCGTAGTAGAGACCAAAGGACTAAAATTTAGCGGTATCACTGCATGGTTTGTATGGATGTCTGTACATCTCGTATTGTTAATTGGGTTTAGAAACCGATTGGTGGTACTGATAAACTGGATATGGAACTATGTTCGATATAATAATGGTTTACGCCTTATTGTGCGTCCTTATAAAAAACAAAAACAGATCGATTAGTCTCAAGCGGTTAACTATACTTTTTTTTTGGGGTGTACAACAGGAGAAGGAGCTGCTATAAATTTCTCTAAAACTTTATCCATGCAATTAATACCATCTATCGCTGCAGACATAATTCCACCGGCATAACCTGCTCCTTCGGCACAGGGGTATAATCCTTTGACCTCAACGTGCTCGAGCGTGATTGGATCTCTAGGAATGGCCACAGGAGAAGATGTGCGGCTTTCTGGAGCGTGTAAGACGGCATCATTGGTAAGATACCCCTTCATGGTACGCCCAAAGGTGAGAAATGCCTTTTTTAACCGCTTTGCGATTAAGGGGGGCAGTACCGTATTTAAATCGACACTCACAATTCCGGGTTGATAGGAGGTTTTTGGAAAGCTTTTAGAAACCGTTCCATTTATAAAGTCTCTCATACGTTGGGCAGGGACCGCCTGAGTTTTTCCGGCAGCAATCCAACAATCGTGTTCGACCTTTTTTTGAAAATCTAAACAGACAAATGGATTGTCTTTACGATAATTGGGTAAATTTTCTGGTTGCACACTTACCACAATACCAGAATTGGCATAGGGGTTATCCCTTTTACTAGGACTCCATCCATTGGTCACTACCTCATCTTGTGCGGTGGCGCAAGGCGCAATAATACCACCTGGGCACATACAAAATGAATATACCCCCATACCGTCTATTTGTGCTACAAGGCTGTAGGATGCTGGTGGTAAATAAGGATTGTCACCATCGCTGTGATATTGTATATCATCAATAAGCGATTGTTGATGTTCTACTCTTACCCCTAGCGCAAAGGGTTTGGCCTCTATTTTTACACCTCTTTTGTGTAGGAGATAAAATATATCGCGTGCCGAATGACCTGTTGCTAAAATAACCGTATCAAAAGAGTGCCAGGTATCTCCATTGATTTCTATGGCATTTATAGTATTGTTTACCACTTTGAGATCTGTCAACTTATGCTCAAAACGCACCTCCCCTCCTGCCGCGATAATGGCCTCGCGTATTTGGGTAATGATTTTGGGTAGTTTGTTGGTGCCAATATGAGGGTGAGCATCGACCAAGATTTCTGGAACTGCGCCAAAATGCACCAACCACTCTAAGGCTTTTAATACATTGCCCCGCTTTTTTGAGCGGGTGTATAATTTGCCGTCAGAGTAAGTTCCTGCCCCACCTTCGCCAAAACAATAATTCGATTCTGGGTTGACCAAGTGTTCTTTATTGATGGCGGCAAGATCTCGTCTACGGGCTCTCACATCCTTACCGCGTTCAAAAATGATAGGTTTAAGCCCTCCTTCAATAGCGCGTAAGGCAGCGTATAATCCTGCAGGTCCAGCACCAATAATCGCAATTTCTTTGGCTTGTGATACCTCTTGCGCTTCAAAAGGTGGGATGTCTTCTTGCGCTTCTCCTTTTTTAAAAAATTGAATCTGAAGTGATATTTTAACTGGTGACTTCCTAGCATCAATACTGCGCTTACGAATACGCCAGGAGGCCACTTCTTCTGCGCGTAATTTTGCTTTCGCGAAAGCGAGCTCTGCAATAAAATCGGTGTCTTCTACCTGATGAGGCAACACATTTATTTGTACAAGTATGGACATACCGACCTTTTATAAATTACTATTATGCCAAAACAACACTTTGACGTTAAAAAAAACAACTAAGCCCTAAACTTTTTGATAAGCGCTGAAACGGTCATCGTATGCTGTTCTCCTAGCCTCATATCTTTGACCGTGAGGGTTTGATCTTGAATTTCTTGACTGCCTGCTAAGACTACAAACGGTATATCCCGTTTGTGGGCATAGGTCATCTGTTTTTTCATCTGTTTGTTTGAAGTCACAGCATCTGGATACAGCTCGGCGGCCACGCCTGCTTTGCGTAAAGCTGTAATGGCCTTCATAGCGTAAGCGGCTTCGGAATCTCCAAAATTGACAAAAAAGACCTGTGTGCCTTGTATGGCTTCTTCTGGAAAGAGCTCAAGCTCATCCATAACCAGATAGATACGATCCAATCCAAACGATATACCTACCCCACTCATATCCTTGAGCCCAAAAATACCTGTTAAGTCGTCATAGCGACCCCCACCTCCAATACTTCCCATGGCAACACCTTCTGGTGCGCTTACCTCAAAAATGGCACCTGTATAATAGTTCAATCCTCTAGCCAGGGTGACATCCAATTGCAAGCTCGCAGTTTCTAGTCCTAATTCTGATATAGCGGTATCGATAAAAGAGAGTTCTTCAATTCCTTGCATACCTGTGGCACTTTGAGCGAGTAAGTCTTTAAGCACAGACAGCTGTTGACCAAAACTTCCAGAAAGTGTAAATAATGGTTTTACCTTGTCTATAGCAGCTGCAGGAATACCTTTGGCCAGCATTTCTTGAGTGACACCTTCTTCTCCTATCTTATCCAATTTGTCCAAGGCCACCGTAAAATCGATAAGCAAATCTGAAGCGCCAATCACTTCGGCAATTCCAGATAATATCTTACGATTGTTCATCTTAATAGTAACACCTTCTAAACCTAATCTAGAAAATACTGCATCATACAATTGCACAAACTCAACTTCTTGCCATAGCGAGGCACTTCCTACCACATCGGCATCACATTGATAAAATTCTCTAAAGCGACCCTTTTGAGGACGGTCGGCACGCCATACGGGTTGAATTTGATAGCGTTTAAAAGGAAAGACGATATCGTTTTGGTGCTGAACGACATAACGTGCAAAGGGTACAGTGAGATCATAACGCAGGGCTTTTTCTGAAATTTGAGGGGTAAGCGCACCGCTATCTGCATTTGCCAGTATATTTTTATCGGCTTTACGCAAGTAATCACCACTGTTCAAAATCTTAAAAATTAGCCGATCACCTTCTTCTCCATATTTGCCCATTAGGGTGCTACTATTTTCAAAACTTGGAGTTTCTATAGGCTGAAAGCCAAAATGCTTAAATTGTGTACGTATAGTATTGATGACATAGCTTCGCTTTGCCACTTCTGTAGGAGAGAAATCGCGAGTTCCTTTTGGTATTGATGGTTTTTGAGCCATAAAAGTATTGCTGTTTTTAACATTTATGTCACCCAACACCCAAGATTGAGTAACAGCCCCGCAAATATCATAAAAATTGAGGGTATAGGATAATTTTTTGAGAAGTAACGTAACTTTTTTGGCACTTAGAAGTCTTATGTATAAACCCATCAACGTCGATCTATGAAACCTTTGCTACAACTGCTTTTACTTCTATTGTGCGTTCCAGTTTTTGGACAGCAAATCACTGGAGACTGGAATGGTCTTCTCAATGTAGGTCAAGAACTTCCTATCGTCTTACATATCGAAAAAACTGAAAGTGGCTATAGCGGTACACTAGACAGCCCTGCTCAAAAGGCTTTTGGTATGGAAATGAGCACTATCTCCTTCAAAAAAGACTCGCTTACTTTTTCGATTGCTCGAATAGGTATGAGTTATGCTGGTGTTTTATCCAATGGTGAAATTAGTGGTGTTTTTCAGCAAGGAGGGATACAGATGCCTTTAGGGTTTAGCCGAGGCGCTGCCAAAGCCGCTACTCAAAACAGACCACAAGAACCCAAAAAACCCTATCCCTACAAGGAGGAAGAAGTGGTGTTTACCAATACTAAGGGTGGTCATACCTTGGCTGGCACCTTAACTCTTCCCAAATCAATCATGCCAGGCAAAAAGAAATATCCTGCGGTCATTCTTATTACAGGCTCTGGCGCACAAGACCGAAATGAAGCCCTATTAGGTCACAAACCATTCTTAGTGCTCTCTGATTATCTCACACGCCAAGGCATTGCAGTCTTGCGTTATGACGATAGAGGGACAGGTCAAAGTACGGGGGTATTTGAAGGGGCGACGAGTTATGATTTTTCTTATGATGCCGAAGCGGCATTTACATTTTTAAGACAGCATCCAGAAATCAATCCAGATCAAATAGGATTTGCAGGACATAGTGAAGGCGGATATATCGCCCCAATGATTGCTGCGAGGAACAAGGATGTTGCTTTTATCGCGCTACTGGCCGGTGTGGGACAACCTGGAGATGAATTGTTGGTAAGTCAAGGCTACCTTATAGGAAAAGCCCAAGGGCTTGATGAGAGCATGCTTCAATCCAATAAACTAGCACAACAAAATGTTTTTGCTATCATTAAAACGCATTATGGAGATACTCCTCGTATTGAAAAAGAGGTAGAAGCTTACCTCAGGACTATGTTTGAGAAAAATCCAGATGTGCTTCCAGAGGGTTCTAGCATAGAAGAGTTATTAGATCAACAATTGAGTTCTGTCAAGGGAGACTGGTTTCAATATCTCATTACAACTCCAGCAGCTCCATTTTTAGAAAAAGTAGCCTGCCCTGTACTGGCTATCAACGGTTCTTTAGACCTTCAAGTTCCTGCTCAAGAGAACTTGCAAGCCATTGCCACTGCCCTAAAAAAAGGAGGTAATACAGATGTAACTACCGTAGAACTTCCCCAGCTCAATCACCTTTTTCAACATGCAGAAACAGGGAACCCTTCAGAGTATGCTATAATAGAAGAAACCTTTGCTCCCATTGCGCTACAAACCATTGGAGATTGGATCAAGAAAAAAACGACAAAATAACACCGACTCCCCTAGACTTCGCTTAGATTTGTAGTAAGGGTTAAACCAAGATAAGATGTTTGCACTTTTTAGAGAAAATTTTAGAATTGCCTGGGATAGTATTCGTAGCCAATTATTAAGAACACTCATTACCGTTTTTATTATTGCCATTGGTATAACTGCTTTGGTTGGTATTTTAAGCCTGATCAATGCATTAACGGTAAGTTTAACTGGAAATTTATCTGATATGGGAAGTAATACCTTTACCATTCAGCGCTATGAGCGGCAATCCCAACGCAGTGACGAGAAACGCAAAGTAAATCCTGTGATAAGTTATCAGCAGGTTAAACAGTTTAGCGAAGAGTTTAATTACCCAACGGCCAATACCTCTATCTCTTTTACAGGAACCTCTGGGGCCGAAGTTAAATTTGAAAATGAAAAGACAGATCCTGAAATAACCGTAATAGGTGCCAATGAGAATTTTTTGGACAATACGGGACTCAAACTAGATGACGGTAGAAATTTTACTGTATTTGATGTATCCAATAATAGTAATGTTTGCATCCTAGGAAGTGATTTTAGAAAAAACTTATTCAAGAGTGAAAGTCCTATTGGCAAGAAAATAAGTATACGAGGTACCAAGTTTAGAGTGATCGGTATTTTAGAAGAAAAGGGATCTACTTTTGGTAATCGTGTAGATTTGCGGGTAATTATACCCATTCAGGTGGCGCGATCGATGTTTACCCAACCAAGAATTAATTATGATGTAAGTGTAAAGGTAGTAGATGCCGATTTGATGGATGATGCCCAAGATGAAGCGATAGCCGTATTTAGAAACGTTAGATCACTTACTCCCATAGAGGTTAACGATTTTGGGATGCAACGCAGTGATGATCTTATTCAACGTATCAAAGAAGATACCGCTACCATTAATGCCGGCGCGTGGGTTATTAGCCTATTAACCATTTTTGGTTCATGTATTGCCCTACTTAATATCATGCTTGTATCGGTTACAGAACGCACCAGAGAAATAGGCGTGCGAAAAGCCTTAGGGGCCAAAAAATCAACGATTGCTTTTCAGTTTTTATACGAGGCCATCTTGGTAGGACAAATGGGAGGTGCCTTAGGTATCTTGCTGGGCTGTATTATTGGATATGTCATATCCGTATTTCTATTTAAAATAGATTTTACCATCCCTTGGGGCGCTATTATTGCAGCAACAACGATCACCTTTGTCGTAGCACTTATTTCTGGAATTGTACCCGCATTAAAAGCGGCCAGACTCGATCCTATAGAATCATTGAGATACGAGTAGTAACCGAGTAATGTAACAAAACATGTAAAAGCCCGATCTTTCGATCGGGCTTTTAACAAAGTTTAGTTGAGAAGCGCTTCAAACTTCATCGATTTATATGGTATAACACTTAAAGCCTTAGAGTAACTAAGAAGAAACTGTATTGTTTCTAATTTTGGGTTCATATTGTTTGCCTTTTTGCCCGGCGTGGGCTGAGAGTAAGTTTTTGCCATGTACGTTTTGATTTGATATTGGTTTCATATCCTAAACGCACATCTTTTACTCTTATTGTATGTCTAACAAAAATTTTCGCAAACCCAATTTTTTGTAGACAGCTCTCTCCTTAATTGGTGAGTACAATATTGTGTTTTTCAATCACCTTACGCAAATTGATAAGGGCGTAGCGCATACGACCCAAAGCCGTATTGATGCTCACTCCTGTACGTTCAGAGATTTCTTTAAAACTCATTTCTTGATACACTCTCATGTGTAATACTTCTTTTTGATCGGCCGGTAACTCTTCTATCAAACGTCGTACATCACTTTCGACCTGATCTTTACACATCTGCTTCTCGGCATTGAGACTAGAATCACTCAAAACCGAAAAAATGCTAAACTCCCCATCGTTGTCAAACTTTGGCATACGGTTATTTCTTCTAAAATGGTCGATCACAAGATTATGAGCAATACGCATTACCCAGGGCAAGAATTTACCTTCTTCGTTATAACGACCTCTCTTGAGTGTATTGATTACTTTGATAAAAGTGTCTTGGAAAACATCTTCTGCCACATCGCGATCATAAACCTTAGAATAAATAAAGCTGTAGATGCGTTGTTTATGTCTAGCGATTAAAACAGCGAGTGAATTTTCGTCTCCTTGGATGTAGTTTCGTACGAGCGTAGCGTCGTCTGTTAACACTTTTTTCATAATATAACTTTTGTAGGTTTAAGAGTATGCTTAGGGATACTCCGATAAAATTTCTAAAAAGTAATATTATGCTATAGGCAGTTGTCTATTATTGTGTTACGATGTGGTAAATATAAACTAAATCATGTTAAAAATACAAAGACAATATAATATTTCTTTATAAATAATCGTTTAGCCCTTTATTTTCGGTGTGCCACAGAAGTGTTATCTTTACTACTTTTCTAAAAAATTGCAATGCAACAAGACATTTCGGCGGTAAATCCTAAAGAAAATATCATCATAAAGGGTGCCAAACTTCACAATTTAAAAAATATAAATGTCGTCATCCCTAGAAACCAATTGGTTGTCGTAACGGGGCTTTCTGGTTCAGGAAAATCAAGTTTAGCTTTTGACACCCTATATGCCGAAGGACAGCGCAGGTATGTAGAGAGTCTGTCGTCTTATGCCAGACAGTTTTTGGGTCGTCTAAATAAACCCAAGGTCGAATATATCAAAGGTATCGCCCCTGCTATAGCCATCGAACAAAAAGTAAATAGTACCAATCCGCGTTCTACAGTAGGCACTACCACAGAGATTTATGATTATCTCAAATTGTTATTTGCGCGTATCGGCAAGACCATCTCTCCTATTTCGGGTAATGAGGTTAAAAAAGATACCGTTGCCGATGTGGTTGATTATGTAAACGCTTTCGCGAAAGCGCAAAAATTACTATTACTGGCCCCTGTACACTTAGAAGAAGGCCGAAAATTAGAAGATAAATTAAAAGCCCTTTTACAACAAGGCTACGCCCGTATCAAGATTAAGGATACTGTCAAACGCCTAGATGCCTTGGATGATGCATTAAAAGGTGTTGCGTTTAGCGATATTTTTTTGGTGGTAGATCGCATCGTGACCAATCCAGGTGACGACGATTTTAGCAATAGGCTAGCCGATGCCGTGCAAACCGCGTTTTTTGAAGGTAAGGGAACTTTATACATCGAAGAACTGGCTTCGGGAGAGCAACGTCAATTTTCTAATAGCTTTGAACTGGATGGGATGAGCTTTTTAGAACCCAATGTGCATTTGTTCTCCTTTAACAATCCGTATGGCGCTTGTCCTACCTGCGAAGGGTATGGAGATGTTATAGGGATCGATGAAGATTTGGTGATCCCCAATACAGGTCTGTCGGTTTATGAGAATGCGATATTTCCGTGGCGGGGTGACAGTATGAGTGCCTACAGAGATGCCTTGGTCAATTCGGCCTATAAATTTGACTTCCCTATTCACAAACCCTATTTTGAATTGACAGAAGCCCAAAAACAATTGATCTGGGATGGCAATTCTCATTTTAAAGGATTGCATCAGTTTTTTGCCATGCTTGAAGCCAAAGCCTATAAAATTCAAAACAGAGTCATGCTCTCGCGTTACCGTGGCAAAACCAAATGTCAAACCTGTAAAGGAAAACGCTTGCGTCCCGATGCTAGTTATGTGCATATAGGAGGAAAAACCATACTAGATCTTGTGACCTTACCTCTAGACGAAGTGGCTGCCTTTTTCAAACAATTGAGCTTGAGCGAGCATGATGCGACGATTGCAAAACGTTTACTACAAGAAATAAACAGTCGTTTGGAGTTTCTATCAAAAGTGGGACTTACCTACCTCACCCTCAATCGCAAATCCAATACGCTTTCTGGGGGAGAATCCCAACGTATTAATCTTGCAACTTCCTTAGGTAGTAGCCTGGTTGGCTCTATGTATATTCTAGACGAACCCAGTATAGGTTTACACCCCAAAGACACCGAAAAGTTAATTGAAGTCTTGGCTTCGCTTCGTGATCTGGGCAATACTGTTATCGTGGTAGAGCATGACGAAGACATTATGAAAGCCGCCGATACCATAATTGATATTGGTCCAGAAGCAGGCACTTTAGGCGGGCATGTGGTGGCCTCGGGTAGCTATAAAGATCTTTTAAAAAGTAAATCGCTAACGGCCCAATACCTCAATGGCAATCTAGAAATAGCCGTTCCTAAAAAACGCAGAAGTACAGATTGGTATATCGATATAATTGGAGCACGAGAAAACAATCTCAAAAATATTGATGTTCGGTTTCCTTTGGGTGTATTTACAGCTGTTACTGGAGTTTCAGGAAGTGGTAAAAGTACGCTGGTCAAAAAACTACTCTATCCCGCCTTATTAAAAGCTGTAGGTGGCTATGGGCAAAAAGCGGGTCAGTTTACCGAGATTAAAGGCAAATATGATCTAATTAAAACGGTAGAATTTGTAGATCAAAATCCTATTGGGCGTTCTTCGCGTTCTAATCCGGTAACCTATATCAAAGCCTACGACGATATCCGTAAACTTTATGAAAGTCAAAAGCTGAGTAAAATCAGGAATTACAAGACCAAACATTTCTCCTTTAATGTAGACGGAGGTCGCTGTGAGACTTGTAAAGGAGAAGGTGAAGTGACTATAGAAATGCAATTTATGGCCGATGTGCACTTAGAATGTGAAACCTGTAAAGGCAAACGTTTTAAGAAGGAAATTCTCGAAGTTACTTTTCAAGATAAAAATATCGACGATATCCTCAATATGACTATTGATGATGCTGTTGCCTTTTTTGAAGCGCATCAAGAATCTAAAATTACACGTAAACTCAAACCGCTTCAGGATGTTGGGCTGGGTTATGTTACCTTAGGTCAAAGCTCTTCTACCCTATCTGGAGGCGAAGCCCAACGTATCAAACTTGCCTCATTTCTAGTAAAAGGAAACACCAAAGAAAAAGCGCTCTTTATCTTTGATGAGCCTACGACTGGTTTGCACTTTCACGATATCAAAAAGCTATTGGCCTCCTTTGAGGCGCTTATTGCCAAAGGCCACAGCATCGTTGTTGTAGAACACAATATGGATCTGGTCAAATGCGCCGATCACATCATCGATATGGGACCTGAAGGTGGAAAAAACGGTGGTAATGTAGTAGCCTCAGGCACTCCAGAAGCAGTTGTTAAGCAAAAGTCGTCAATTACAGGTCGCTATCTCCAAGAGAAATTGGAAGTGTAAAGGCATGTTGTATGCTTGTAATAATGACTCAAAATTAGATGGATATACCCTACTAGTCTTATTCAAAAAAAGTAGAAGGATCTGTCATTATTTGCTTTCGCGAAAGCGGTCATATGCCTATCTTTAGTCAAAACAATCAAGATGCGTTTTATAATCGGTTTATTTTTTTTGACCTCCTTTTACAGTTATGGTCAAAGTGACACAGAGGTATATGTATTTGACCTTGAGCTAGATCAGGATTCATACCAATTGACAAATCAAAGAAATGTGTCTAATAATCCTGGATACGATAATCAACCCTCATTTTTTAATGATAATCAATTGTTATTTGCCAGTACTCGCAATGGGCAAACTGACATTGCCTCCTACAACTTGAGAGACGCCCAAACCAACTGGATTAGCGACACACCCAATGGTAGTGAATACTCTCCAACCAAGATTCCTGCTGCGATGGCAGTATCGGCTATACGGCTAGATAGCGATGGCCTGCAACGACTATATCGTTACGATTTTAAGACAGGTACTTCTACCCTATTGCTCAAGGATCTCGTAGTAGGCTATCACCTTTGGTTTAACGATCACATTATACTTAGTGCTGTCTTGGCCGATGGTGGTCTCGATTTGGTTCGTTCTGATCTTACCGATGGTAGTCATGTAACCCTACAAAAGAAAATTGGACGGTCATTACACAAAATTCCAAATACTAATCTGATAAGTTATGTGAGTAAGGAAACAGACACTTGGCAGATCAAATCACTAGATCCAATCTCGGGCGCTACCGATGTTATCACTACTATTTCTAAAGATAGTGAAGATTATTGCTGGCTCTTAAACGGCACCATCGTAAGGGGATATCGCAACGCTTTACTCCAGTTTAACCCTAAAAAGGACAGTAGCTGGTCTGCGTTTAAAACTTTTAATGATGGTGTTATTTGGAATATATCCAGAGTGGCTACCAATAGTATCAATACCCAATTTGCTCTTGTTTCAGAAATAGCGCCAGATGCAATTGTTCAAAAGCACATAGAAGCCTTCAACAAAAAAGATAGGGCAGCTTATTTTGACTGTTTTTCTGATGATGTCAAAGTGATAGATTATCCTAATACATTGCGGTATCAAGGTATAGCAGCCCTCAAAAAGGACTACAATCAATTCTTTGATACTCATGATCAGATGAAGGTTGAAGTGCTTACCAAAATGACTTCAGGCAATAAAGTCGTTTATGAAGAAGCTACAACTATAGATGGGAAACAAAGACGACAAGCCACCATTTTTGAGGTGGCCAATGGCAAGATTACCTCTATGACTTTTATTTATAGATAGATTATGAAAAAAATATACGCCCTCTTATCGCAATTCTTGTGTTGTTGTACCATCATGGCACAAACAGTACTTATTCAAAATGTCACAACCATTGATGTAGAAAACGCAACCGCAACACCAGGTCAATATATACTGATACGCGATGGTTTGATCCAGAAAATTTCCGATCGGCCTATATCGGCTCCAAATGCAACCCTGATTGAGGGTAGCAATACATATGTGCTTCCTGGTTTTATTGACACTCATATTCACTTTTTTCAGACAGGCAGTTTATACACCCGTCCAGACGCACTCGACATGACTGCCTATGTCCCTTATGAAAAGGAAATGGCCTTTGCTCAAGAATTAGCCTTTGACAGTTTTAAACGCTATTTGCGCCTTGGGATCACCACAGTGATGGATGTGGGTGGTCCTTTCCAAAATTTTAAAGTAAGAGACCAGATGGCAACCGCAACGGTGGCACCCAATGTGCTGGTTACCGGGCCTTTGTTTTCGCCTTATCAACCCAAAGCATTTGCTAAACTAGAAGATCAACCTATAGCCAAAATTACCTCAATTGCAGATGCCGATGCACTGTTTGATCAAATGCTACCTAAAAATCCTGATTTTATAAAAATCTGGTATATCGACAGTCCTGAGACACCAGCGGCCCAATTTTTTCCTATCGCACAACATATTGCCCAACGCGCACATCAAAACAATCTCAAGCTCGCCGTACATGCCACCCAGCTCAAAACTGCGCGATTAGCGGTTAAAGCAGGCGCCGATATACTGGTACACAGTGTAGACGATCAAAGGGTTGATATGGCTTTCGCGAAAGCGTTAAAAGACAAGGATGTTTTATACATCCCAACACTGATAGTCTCCAACAACTACATCAAAGCCTTTGCTGCACAGCCGGCCGATCACCCACAAGATCTAGCTTTTGCCAATCCAAAAGCGTACGGCAGCCTAAAAGATGTCTTACATTACTCAGAACAAGAACTACCCGCTGTAATACCTATGGTTAGGGACAATTTTGAAATGCTACAACAACGAAATGCTAGAAAAGACAGTATCATGTTCAACAACCTAAAGTTTCTTGTAGATCAAGGCGTTCGTATAGCTACTGGTACAGATGCCGGCAATATCGGTACTATGCATGCCGCTTCCTATTTGCAAGAATTGGAATTGATGCAACAAAGTGGCTTAACTCTTCCTCAAATTTTAAAAGCATCTACTATTGACGCTGCGCATGGTTTTGGTCTAGCACACAAATTAGGAAGTATTAAAGAAGGTAAACAAGCAGATCTTGTCTTATATCGCAACAATCCTTTAGAGGCTCTGGCTCATCTCAATAGTATGACCCACACCATTGTGGCTGGTAAGGTGCTAGCAGTAAGCAGCTTGATACAAGAAACCCCAGAGCAAATCGTACAACGTCAGCTCAACGCCTATAATGCAAGAGACATCGAAGCGTTTTTAAACACCTATGCTGATGATATCGAACTGTACAATTTTCCTGATGAGCTGCGCAGTAAAGGAAAACAGGCAATGAGAGAAGGCTATGCCAGTTTTTTTGAAAACACCAAAGACCTACATTGTGAAATTAAAAATAGAATTGTTCTAGGTAATAAAGTCATTGATCAGGAATACATCACTGCCAATGGCAATAATTTTGGTGCTGTTGCCATCTATGAAGTCGATAAAGGAAAAATAGTAAAAGTCACTTTCTTGTAATATCTTACCACCGTGTAAGAGTTTTATATCAAACACTTTAAAAAATAAACCATCATGAAAAAGATTCTCACGCTTTGTATTTGTTTTATAGCACTGCAACTCTTAGGGCAGACTCCTTCTCAAGAAGATCTTGTTGGAACTTGGAAGGTCAAAACCGCTACGGTTACTGTGGGCGAAAATACCCCTGCCCAACAACAAATTAGAAATGAAATCAAACAAGGTCTGACCAATGCCGAATTTGAATTTGGACCACAACAAGGTTTTCGCTTTAGAATGCCTGCCTCGAGACCAGCATCACTAGCAGAGATGGAAAGTATTTCTGGAAGTTCTTGGAAATGGGATGCCGCCTTAGAGATGGTCATGATAGGAAGTGAGCTTGATGGATATAACTTACTTCATCTCAAAGTGGTACGCAAAGATAACGCGGTAACCTTTAATTTACCTGGCATTGCCCTTAGTATGAAAAAAATATAAGGCGTTTATGAAGTATGTTTACTTAGCCTTGTTTTCCCTAATGCTTATTGGGTGTGGTTCAAAAGATAAGCAACCTGCTACAGGCACTCCCGATGTGAGTGATACTAAAACTGTTCAAGCCTTTTCTCCAAAAACCGACCAGCAGTTGCGCAAAGTGGCAAAAGCGGTCATTGCACCCCAATTAGACGGGCTGGCCAACGACCCTGCCTGGGAAAGCGCATCTTGGTATCCTATAGATCAAAATTGGCTGGGTAAACCCTATGAGGCCAATGATTTTCAAGGTCGATATAAGCTAGCTTGGACTCCTGAGGCCTTGTATATACTCGCCCAGATCACCGATGATGTGCTTTATGATCAATATGAAGATCCCTTGACCTTATGGTGGGATGATGATTGTCTTGAAATATTTGTTGATGCCGATAATTCTGGTGGGCCACATCAATTCACCCACAACGCCTTTGCCTATCACGTTGCCCTTGACGGAAATGTAGTCGATATTGCTCCTGGAGAGGTACCTACGCTCTACAACAGTCACGTACGTTCAAAAAGACAAACTACAGGAAATATCACCATTTGGGAATGTGCTGTTACCTTATACAATGACAACTATACCGACGGCGGTGTTAATGATCAAATGATCTTGGCTGTAGGCCAAAAAGTAGGCTTTGCCTTGGCCTATTGTGATAATGATGACAGTGTAGAACGCGAAAACTTTATTGGATCTATCGCTGTAGCTGGAGAAGATAAAAACAGAGGATGGATCGATGCCTCAATTTTTGGCACGCTATTACTAGAAGAATAAAGACCGTTTTATAGCTGTCTTTTTTATGTACACTTTCAAAAGAGGCATAAGTGCTTTAAAAATCTCGATAAGAATAGTATTTTTAAGCTTTCGCCATAGCGTACACCGCTAGCTACTAATTGTTCAAACCATACTCAAACCTCAACGCTTATGAATTTTTCTTCATGTATTACGCGCAACTTACAAAATAGCTTGCTTATAACTTTAGTCCTTACCACACTCACTACTACAGCTCAAATGGACCAAAGGATGTATGACATAATTGATGCCGTATCTCCCGAGCGCATCAAAGAAGATGTTAAGACCTTAGCCAATTTTGGTACGCGCCACACTTTGAGCGATACGGTTTCTGACACCCGTGGTATTGGCGCAGCGAGGCGGTGGATTAAAAAAACATTTGAACAAACAGCCTCCAATTGTAAGGGTTGTCTGGAGGTGTTCTACCAGAAAGATTTGGTGACTAAGGGCACAAACGGTCGTATTTTTAAGGATGTAGAAGTGGTTAATGTGGTGGCTATACAAAGGGGAAGTAAATACCCCAATAGATTTATCATTATGAGCGGCGATATCGACAGCCGTATTTCCGATCCAACCAATGCCGTAGACGACGCTCCCGGTGCCAATGACAATGCCAGTGGTATGGCTGGCACTTTAGAAGCAGCGCGCGTTCTTTCTCAATACAGTTTTGAAAATAGTATTATGTACGTAGGGCTTTCTGGCGAAGAACAAGGGCTTTTTGGAGGTAAGGGTCTGGCAGCTTTCGCGAAAGCAAAAGGTTGGGAAATCATCGGTATATTAAACAATGATATGATTGGAAACATCCAAGGCGTCGACGGGGTGATTGACAATAGGAGCTTTCGTATATTTTCTGAACCCGTCCCTCCTACCGAAACAGAGCGCCAGCGCAGAGCCAGACGTTTTTATGGAGGCGAAGTTGACGGTATTTCGAGGCAGCTCGCTAGACATGTACATAAAACGGTACAGTCGTATATGCCCGAGATGAACCCTATGATGATCTATCGCTTGGATCGTTTTGGTCGGGGTGGGCATCATCGTCCTTTTAATGATGCTGGCTATGCAGGTATTCGCATTATGGAAGCTCACGAGAATTACACCCAACAGCATCAAGATATTCGTACCGAAAACGGAATAGCGTATGGAGATACCTTTGAGCATGTCAACTTTGGGTATGCAGCCAAGCTCACGGCTGTTAATGCCATTAGTCTTGCAAGTATTGCATGGGCACCTCCTGCGCCTTTAGAAGTAGGTATAGGCGGTATAGTACAACCCAGTGCCAAGTTTGAATGGACGGCCGTTGATGGCGCTGTTGGATATAAGATTTACTGGCGGGATACCACAAGTCCTACCTGGGATCATTCGCGATACGTAGGCGATGTGACCCAATATACTCTAGAAGGTATCGTAGTCGATAATTTCTTTTTTGGAGTGGCAGCCGTAGGGCCTGATGGGCATGAGAGCATGGTCACTTTTCCCAATACCATCATTAGAAATTAATTGCATCTTTGATAAGCGGCTTTAAGCTTCAAAAAACTATGGCATCCTAATTGTATTTTGAGCTTGAGACTTCTTTTTTAAATTTTTTATATGACCAATAAACTTCACCTCATTGTTGTTTCCTTTGTACTTATTATGAGTTGCAGCAGTTTAAGCGCCCAAAAATTTAGTAGGCAAGATTCGTTACGAGGCGGTCTAACCCCGCAACGCATCTGGTGGGATTTGAACCATTACGATCTCAAGGTCGCTGTAGATCCTGAAAAGCGATATATAAAGGGATCTAATACCATTACCTATACTCCACTAAAAAAAGGCCAAAACGAATTACAGCTCGATTTGCAAGCGCCTATGACTATTGTACAAGCTTCTCAAAGCGGTAGTACGCTCAAGGTACGATCTGAAGGGAGTGCTCATTTTATTCAATTAGAAAGTCCTATTGTAGTGGGTACGCCAAGCCAGCTTACTATTAGCTTTGAAGGCGCTCCTAGAGTGGCTCAAAATGCCCCTTGGGATGGCGGTTGGGTTTGGAAAAAGGATCAAAATGGCAATCCTTTTATCGCCACGGCCAATCAAGGTATTGGTTCTAGTGTATGGTGGCCCAATAAAGATCACCCAGCAGATGAAGTAGACAGCCTAGCGATAAGTATTAGCGTTCCTAAGGACCTGACTGCAGTTTCTAATGGCCGCTTAACCACAGTCGAAACAACGGCCACTACTAAAACCTACCATTGGAAAGTAGTTAATCCTATCAATAATTATGGGGTCAATATAAATATTGGCGATTATGTCCACTTTGATGAAATCTATAAAGGCGAAAAAGGAGCCTTAGATATGGATTATTGGGTATTGAGAGACGACTTGGCAAAGGCCCAAAAACAATTTGCCCAAGCCCCAATGATGATGGCCGCCTTTGAGCATTGGTTTGGCCCTTATCCTTTTTATGAAGACAGTTTTAAATTGGTCCAAGTGCCTTATTTGGGTATGGAGCACCAAAGCTCGGTCACTTATGGGAATCAATTTAAAAATGGCTATTTAGGGCGAGATCTCTCCCGAAGCGGTTGGGGTTTAAAATTTGATTTTATTATTATACACGAAGCTGGACATGAGTGGTTTGCCAATAATATCACCAACAATGATGTTGCCGATATGTGGATACACGAAGGTTTTACGGCCTACTCAGAAGGCCTTTATCTCGACTACCATTACGGCAAGCAGGCCGCTCGAGAATACGTATTGGGTACCAGAGCTATGGTTCAAAACGACCGTCCGGTAATTGGACAATACAAGGTAAATCATCGCGGTAGTGGGGATATGTATTACAAGGGTGCCAATATTTTGCACATGCTTAGAACAATAGCTCAAGACGACAAGGTTTGGAGGTCTATACTTAGAGGATTAAACAAAGACTTCTATCATCAAACCGTAAGTTCTCAAAGGGTTGAAGATTATATAGCCGCTGCCTTAGGCTTAGATCTCTCACCGTTTTTTGATCAATATTTACGTACCAATAAGATTCCAACCTTAGAATATCGATTAACCAAGAATGGCATAGCCCACCGTTTTACAAACGTCATCCCCAATTTTACCATGCCCTTAGACCTTAGGATAGACAAAAAAAATTATCGCATTACCCCTACTTCCCAATGGCAAGTGACACCTCTTGATCAGAAACCAAAGAAAGTGAGCCTACCCGCAGATTATTATGTAACACTTTCTAAAGGATAATTTTATTCCTTAATGAGATCGAGCTGGGGTTTGTTTACAAAACAGTATGAAACCTGAACGACCAGAATTGTATTTTCCGCGTGATGTCGAGTGGCGCCAATGGCTCGACCAATATCACCAGCAGTACACCAACGGTGTTTATCTCATTTTTTACAAACTCGAAACCGCTATACCTAGTATGCGATGGGAAGAAGCAGTAAAAGTAGCCTTGTGTTATGGCTGGATTGACAGTACTGTTAAAAGTCTTGGCAATGGCAAGCGCAGGCAGTACTTCTGTAAGCGAAACCCTAAGAGCAACTGGAGCAAACTCAACAAATCATATATTAAAGAATTAGATACCCAAGGACTTATACATAGAAGTGGTTGGGAAGCTATCAACCTAGCCAAAAAGACTGGTACCTGGAATGCTATGGATGATGTCGAGAATGGCGTCATTCCTGAGGAGCTACAAAAGGCTTTTGATGTGCACCCTAAAGCCTTCCATAACTATTTAGAATTTAGTCCGGGATATAGAAAAGCCTATTTATCTTATTTACATAGTGCCAAACGCGCTACGACCCGCCAAAAAAGAATCGCAGAAATCATTTATTATTGTGCTATAAATAGTAAGACAAGAGATGGTTCCTGGTCTTCAAACCAAAAATAATATGCCTATGAAAACCCCGTCGCTCTATCACATCCTCATACTAGGACTCAGTCTATTTATAGGTAGTTGTGCTCACGAACCTAAAGAGCCCCTTTATGACCTACACATCAAAGACGTTCAAATTATAGACGAAAAAGGAAAACTGCTCAAAGAACAACATCTCTTTATTCAAAGCGACACCTTTGCGGCTATTATAGATTCAGAAGAAGCCTCACTACCCCAAGCAAGAGAAGTTATTGACGCAAAAGATCAATTTTTGATGCTGGGGCTGTGGGACAACCATGTGCATTTTCGCGGAGGCGCAGATCTGATCCCTCAAAACAAAAAATTTCTTGATACCTACCTCAAATATGGTGTCACTACAGTTAGAGATGCGGGAGGAGATCTCACTCCAGAGGTATTGAATTGGAATAAACAAATTGCCGCCAATACCGCTTTAGGCCCCAAGATATACACCTCTGGTCCAAAAATTGACGGCCCCAAGGCCAGATGGGCTGGATCGATTGCTGTGGGCTCACAACAGGATATTACTAATGCGCTTGACAGTCTACAAACACTAGGTGTAGACTATGTCAAATTATACGATAGCACAATAGATGGGACGCTATATCTAAAAACCATCGCCGCTGCCCACGAGCGAGGAATGATTAGTTCGGGTCATATGCCATTTTCTGTAACTCTCGGACAAACCGTTGAGGCTGGTATTGGTAATATTGAACACTTGTATTACATTTTAAAAGGGTGTTCTAATAAAGAAGCCGAGATTACCGAACAAATTAGAACGGGAGCTTTAGGTTTTTGGGATAGCATGCAAGCCCTTATTGATTCTTATGATCCTGCTGTAGCTCAAAGCACCTTTGCCAATTTGAAGGCAAATAATGTTTGTGTAACACCCACTTTGCATATTGGGAGCATATTGAGTAATCTCGACCAGGTAGACCACAGTCAAGACCCGCAATTACAAGAACTCTCTACGGCATTTAAGGCCACCTATCAAGGGAGGATTAATAGTGCCTTAGCCGCTTCGGCTACAGCAAAATCAAATCGAAAAAAACTACAACAATTTTTTATGACCCTTACTCAGGATCTCAATGAGGCAGGGGTTTGTTTGTTGGCAGGTTCTGATGCAGGGGCCTATAATTCATACGTCTACCCCGGTATTTCGATTCACAAAGAGTTAGAACAACTGGTTGCCGCTGGTCTTAGCCCTGCCCAAGCTTTACAAACGTCCAGCCTTAACGGCAGTACCTTTTTAAATGTATCTGGATATCAAATGCAAGTAGGTGGTAAAGCCAATCTGGTTTTATTAGACAAGAACCCACTTCGTAATATCTCCAATACCCAAAGTATTGCGCTAGTGATCCAGCAAGGAAAAGTCATTGATAAAGAGATCAAATAGCATACTACTTAACACAAGACCAAAAAAGCGCTGCGTTTAAGACATAATTTTGACCAATACTTCCTTTAAGATATCTTGAGAAGCATGAGCACTGGCGCCCACTCCTTTACTCTGTACATCGGCCTGTCGCAATAGCGTTATAGCCTGACTTACTTTTTTCATGGGGTAGTGACGCGCCGCTGTTACATACTCGCCTACAAAGTAGGGATTGATACCCAAGGTTTTTGAAACGGTGTCTTTATCCTTTTTGGGTAGACCATGATACATGATAAGGTTGCTAAAAAAACCATACAAGGATGCCATAGTGAGCACTATAGGATGTTCTTTGGGATTTTGAATAAAATATTGTGCAATGCGCTGCGCCTTGACCACATCACGCTCTGCTATCGCTTTGCGCAATTCAAAACTGTTGAAATCTTTGCTGATACCGATGTTCTCTTCTATAGCTTCTGGGGTGATCTCACTTCCCTTGGGTAAAACAATCATCAATTTTTGAAGCTCATTTTTTATTTTTCCGAGACTCGTACCCAAATAATCGACCAAAATTTGAGCTGCCTTGGGCTGTATGTGATAGCCTTCATCTATCAATACTCTGCGCAACCAGTCACTTACTTGATTGTCGTATAATTTTTTACTCTCGTAATGAACACCATTTTTCTTTAACGCTTTGCCAAGAGCTTTGCGTTTATCGAGTTTTTTGTATTTATAACAAATTACCAATACGGTACTAGGCTGTGGGTTTTCTACATAAGCGGCCAATTTATCGATGGTCCTAGATAGCTCCTGTGCCTCTTTTACAATAACGACCTGTCTTTCGGCCATCATGGGGTAGCGTTTGGCATTGCCAATTATGTCTTCTACAGTTACATCACGACCATATAATACCACTTGATTAAAACCCTTGTCGGCTTCATCCAACACGTGATCTTCAATATAATCGGCGATTTGATCTATAAAATAAGGCTCTTCCCCGCTAAGAAAATATATCGGTTTAATAAGCCCTGATTTGATATCGGCTACTATAGATTTGGCGTGCTTCACGGTTGTGATTTCTTTTGAGAACCTGTATTTTGCGCTATGCAAAATTTGGCATTTCCCTCTTATAATTTTCGTCTCAAAAGTAGCGAAAACAAACCGTTTATATTTGACCTTGTTCGCAAAAAATTTGTCAGTTTGGCCCCAGAAGAATGGGTGCGTCAACATGTTTTACATTATTTAATTTACACCAAGTCCTATCCAAAACACCTGATCAATGTCGAAAAGGAAATTAAGGTAGGGCAAACAAAAAAACGCTACGATATCGTGGTGTACCAACCCGATGGCTCGCTTTTTCTCATGGTAGAATGCAAGGCCCCAAGCATTCCTATATCTCAAGCTGTTTTTGATCAAATCGCCCGCTACAACTTACCCTTGCAAGCTTCATACCTGATGGTAACAAATGGTTTGGCACATTATTATTGTACTATGGATTATCAAAATGAGCAGTATTCCTTTTTGAGAGCCCTCCCCGATTATACCCCATCAAAAGCATAAATTACAAATTGGCTAAGCTTCATTTTAAATTATATCTCATCTTTGCTGTATGAAAATTGCGGTGGTCATATTAAATTGGAACGGACGAGCACTACTAGAAGCCTATTTGCCTTCGGTAGTGACACATTCTCAGGATATGGCTAGGGTTTATCTCGCCGATAATGCCTCGACAGATGACTCGGTGGCTTTCTGCAAATCCCGCTTTCGCGAAAGCGTAACAATCATACAAAATGCACAAAATGGCGGATATGCCAGAGGCTACAACCAAGCCCTGAAAAACATAAAAGCTGATATTTTTGTCTTGCTCAACAGCGATGTGGCGGTTACTCCTGGATGGTTAACTCCAGTCATAGCAGCGTTTGAAGCTCACCCAGACATTGCAGCGGCACAGCCTAAAATAAAAGACGTAAAGCGAAAAGACTATTTTGAGTATGCAGGAGCTGCTGGGGGGTTCTTGGACGGTTTGGGATATCCCTACTGTCGCGGCCGTATCTTTGATCGCTGCGAAAAAGATACTGGTCAATACGACAATACTATTGATATACAATGGGCGAGCGGTGCTTGTTTGTTTGTACGCTCTCAGGTGTTTTGGGAGGTAGGCGGCTTAGACGAAGACTTTTTTGCTCATCAGGAAGAAATTGATCTTTGCTGGCGAATAAAAAATAAGGGACACCGCATCATAGCCTGTGGATCAAGTGAGGTGTTTCACCTTGGTGGTGCGACTTTAGCCGCGGCACATCCCAAAAAAACGTTCTACAACTTTAGAAACTCACTTTTTGCCTTGGTAAAGAATGTCTCCTCTCCTAGGGTATTTTTTTGTCTGTTTCTAAGACTAGTTTTGGATGGCGTAGCTGGTCTAAAATTTTTAACAGAAGGCAAACCTTCACACTTTATGGCCATTATAAAAGCCCATTTTAGTTTTTATGGTTACTTTTTAAAAATGTGGCACAAACGGGCACAGCAACTTAGCTCAGCGGGGAGCTATTACACTGTAAATAGTATCGTCGTAGCATATTTTATACGGCAGAAAAAAAACTTTCGCGATCTCGAATAGAAAGTATAAAAATGTGTTAATCGCTATTTTAACATTTTGCAATTGTATACTTTTACAGTATCCATTTTAAAACAATCTAGAAATGAAAAATATGTTAATTGTGTCGGCATCTGCCCTTCTATTGATGACTTCTTGCGTATCAAAGAAAGAGTATGCTGCCTTAGAAGCTCGTCAAAAAGAAACACAGGACCTGTTAAATTCGGCTACGGTAAAGCTCAATAGTTGTTTGGAAGAAAAAGCAAGTGCCACAGCAACGGTAGACGCGCTTAAAGACCAAGTTGAAACCTTAAAGAAAACCAATAACGATTTAATTAATACTCAGGGTAATTTGACGACGCTCACTACCCAAGGTGCGCAAACGCTTGAAAAGTCACTAGAGCAAATCAGAGAAAAAGATTTACAAATCAAAACCATGCGAGATGCGATTACCAAAAAGGATAGTGTCACACTTGCCTTGGTTACTAGTCTTAAAGGCGCCTTAGGAAATATTTCTGACGAAGACATTGAAGTTAATGTCGAGAAAGGAGTGGTCTACGTCTCTATCTCGGATAAACTACTATTCAAAAGTGGGCAATATAATATCACCTCTGCACGAGCCAAAGAAGTGCTAGGCAAAGTAGCTACAGTGGTAAAAGCCAAGCCAGAGCTCGAATTTATGGTAGAAGGCCATACAGATGATAAACCTATCAAAAATGCAGTCTTACAAGACAATTGGGATTTAAGTGTGAAAAGAGCGACCTCGGTAGTTCGAATTTTACAAGAAGATTTTGGTGTGCCACCACAACGAATGGTAGCTGCAGGACGTAGTTACTATGTACCTTTAGAAAGTAATGACACTGCTTCTGGTAGAGCCAGAAATAGACGTACACGAATTGTAGTACTTCCTAAATTAGATCAATTTTATAAATTGGTAGAGGACGGAATGAAAAAAGCCGAATAACTATCAGTTATAGTTTTCCAAAAAAATGAGCCGCTCTTACAAGCGGCTTTTTTTTGTGAGAAATATTAAATTTTATCGATGAAATACACAAATAGTAAAGAGTTATATCGACCAAATACACAATAGAAAGAAATCAAACATCGATGAAATACACAATACAACATCATTATGTTAAAATTATATGTATTATATCGATTATATCGTGTTTTTAATCGATTTATGTGTCGTTCATCCTATATTTGATTTAAACAATGCCAACCGATATGAAAATCATTACCTCTTTTCTTCTTTTAGCGATGCTCTCGTTTTCTGCGATTGCTGGTGTTTCTCCCAAAGAGAAACAAGCGTTAATTGATTTGTATACTGCGACCAATGGTGCACAATGGAATACCACTTGGAATCTTGATGCCGAAGTAGCTACTTGGAAAGGAGTAACAGTTTTTAAGGATAAAGTAATTGCACTACACCTTGTTGATAATAATCTTAATGGAACACTTCCTGAGAGTATTGGTGATTTGCAAAACCTAAAAGTGATCAATCTTCACAAAAACAATATAACAGGTAATATCCCTGTGTCAATAACATCTATTAAAGGATTAAAAAGCGTCAATCTTTCATTTAATAAACTGGATGGAGCCATTCCTTCTCATATAACGAATTTGACAAATTTAGAATATGTTGATTTATTCTTTAATAACCTCTCGGGTCAATTACCAGAAAATATAGGCGCCCTAACCAAATTGCGTCGCCTTAGTATATACAGCAATCAAATTACAGGGACATTACCTAGTTCTATTACAGCCTTAACCAATCTTAGAGATTTACAAGTGAGCAGTAATAAGTTATCTGGAACTTTACCAGAAGGTATGGATGCTATGATAGCATTAGAACGTATTAGTCTTTTTGACAATGATTTTTCAGGAATGATTCCTCAACGTATAGAGCAAATAGTTGGTTTGAATCAAATCGAAGTTGCTGGCAATAATTTTAAGGCGCCTTCAGCAGGTGTGATTGCGGCCAATGAATAATGATTTTTACACTTGTTAACCCCAAATCATAATAACAGGTAAGTAGAGAAGCCTCCATCACGGAGGCTTTTTTTGTGAACCATTTTAAAGCAGCGCAGAGGGAAATCATATAGCAGTACACTACCCTACACAGTATTGTATTTCTAGCTAATGTCTAGAAGGGAAATAGGAATTAAATGTCAAGACTCCCTTTGCCTTCACGAATCAAAACGGGCTCATTGGCTGTGAGATCTATAACTGTTGAGGCTACATTATCACCATAGCCTCCATCAACTACCACATCGACCAAATTTTGCCATTTTTCAAAAATAAGCTCGGGGTCTGTCATATACTCGATCACCTCATCCTCATCATATATTGAAGTACTCACAATTGGATTTCCTAGCTCGCGTACAATAGAACGAGTTATTTCATTATCTGGAACACGTATACCTACCTCCTTTTTCTTTTTAAAAACGGTAGGCAAATTATTATTACCTGGTAAAATAAAAGTATAGGGGCCTGGCAGTGCTCTTTTGAGTATTTTAAACGTTCTGGTATCAATTTGTTTGACATAATCGGATAAGTTGCTCAAATCTTCACAAACAAACGAAAAATTAGCTTTCTCTAATTTGACCCCTTTGATCTGAGCCAGTTTTTCTAGTGCCCTGTTGTTGGTAATATCACAGCCTAGGGCATAAACCGTATCACTTGGGTAAATGACCAAACCGCCATCTCTAATAATGTCCACTACCCGTCGTACTTCTTTGGGGTTAGGATTTTCTTCATATAATTTTATAAGTACCGCCATCGTATTTTTTTACTCTAAGATACGTGGTTTTTTATCAAATCCGATCTCTTTTTTTAAAGCAGATAGCTGCTTTACAAGGTTTTAAGCTAGGATTTAATGCAATTGGCCATATCGTACAAACATAAAATGTCTTTTTTTACGTTAGCTTAAAAATAGTCACCATGAATAAAAGTCACTACGCCCTATTAATTTCCTTAGTTGCATTGCTGCTTTTTACTGCCTGTTCTTCTTCAGACGATGCCATTGAGATAGAAGACCAAACAGTAGAAGATACAGATACCTCAGATGATACCGATGAAAGCCTGGCGGCTTCCACCCTACTTAATGTTTCTTATGGAGAAAATGAGCAACAAGTGTATGATATCTATCTCCCTGCCAATCGCAGTGCCACCAAAACTAAAGTGATTTTGCTCGTTCACGGTGGCGGATGGACAGGAGGAGACAAGGCAGATATGACCGAGTTTGTAAGCTTTATCACTGCGACTTATCCCGATCACGCCATCGTCAATACCAATTATGTCTTGGCTACGTTCACGGGTATTCCCGCTTTTCCCAATCAATATGAAGATTTGGCGGCGGTAGTGGCCCAACTCAAAACACAAAGTGACGACCTTCAGATCTTTCCAGAATTTGGTATGATAGGCAGCAGTGCCGGCGCCCATCTATCTATGATGTATGATTATGTATACGACACTCAAGACGATATCAAATTTGTAGCCAATATTGTAGGACCCTCAGATTTTACAGATCCCTTTTATGCCGATGACCCAAGCTTTTCTATCGCTTTGGATCTTTTTGTAGACGAAGATGCTTTTCCTCCAGGTACAGATTATGCCGCGGCCAATAGTCCCGTTCAAGTGGTTACCGAAACAGCAAGTCCTACCTTAATGTTTTATGGTGATATGGATCCTCTGGTACCTCTTAGCAATGGTAATAGATTAGATTCGGCCTTGTTTGCCAAGAATATTACGCACTTGTATACGATATATAATGGGGGTCACGGAGACGATTGGAGCGATGCAGACCGGGCAGATTTGACGATAAAAATTAGCCAGTATATTGACACCTATCTGCCTATTCAATAATCTTAAGTTTGGCAAAGCGCAACAACAGCTTTTTGAGTCCTCCATTTTCAAAGTTGATCTCTGCCTTTTGATCCTGACCCTTGCCTTCTAGACGGGCTACAATACCTCGTCCAAAACGAATATGCTCTACAACAGTCCCTTCGTCTATGGCTCCTACCAGACTAGGGAGAGCTTCATTTGATGCGGCTGGCTTAATTTTTCGGAGTTTACGCAATTGATCTTGCGTTGGGGTTCCTATTTTGGGTGGTGTACCACTCACTGGCTTTTTTAGTCGTAATTTACTCTTATCAATATCCCCAAATATATCAGTGTCTACTAATGGTTTATACCGATAACTATTCACTGGTGTTTGATAATCCAAATAGACATCATCTATTTCTTCTATAAATCGAGATGGCTCTGCATCTACCAATTTACCCCATCGATATCTCGACTCGGTATAGGTGAGATAAGCTTGTTTTTCGGCGCGGGTAAGCGCCACATAAAACAAACGACGCTCTTCTTCCAATTCACTTCGGGTATTCATACTCATTGCGCTAGGAAATAAGTCTTCTTCCATCCCGACGATATACACAAAAGGAAATTCCAGCCCTTTAGCCAGGTGAATCGTCATTAGGGCTACTCTATCATCATCCCCTTTGTCATCATCCATGGTTGTGGCCAGAGCAACATCTTCCAAAAATTCGGCTAGCGACCCTGTAGTATCGGCTAGTTGTTTCTGTTCTTCGACAAAATCGCGCATACCATTGAGCAATTCTTCAATGTTTTCTATACGCGCAATACCTTCTGGTGTTCCATCTTTTTTAAGTTCTTGAAGTAATCCCGTCTTTTTGGCAACATGCTCGGCAAGTTCAAAGGCATCTCCAGTCTCGTTGAGAATCTGAAAACTTTTGATCATGGTCACAAAATTGGCAATACGCGTTTGGGTACCTCTATTGATATTCATAGAAGGTCCTAACTGCTCAATTTTTTCCATGACCTCAAAAATTGAACGACCATAGTGTTTGGCCGCAACCACTAGTTTATCTATGGTTGTCCCACCTATACCACGAGTCGGGTAATTAATCACGCGTTTGAGGGCTTCTTCGTCCTTGGGATTGATCACCAATCGCAAATACCCCAGCACATCTTTAATTTCTTTGCGCTGATAAAAAGATAGTCCTCCATAAATGCGATAGGGAATATCTCTTTTTCTCAAGGCGTCTTCCATCGCTCTAGATTGCGCATTGGTACGGTACAATATTGCAAAATCACCATTTTTGAGCTGGTGGTTCATACGGTTCTCAAAAATACTCGAGGCAACATAACGCCCTTCTTCCCCATCGGTGGGCGAGCGATGAACAATGATTTGACCTCCGTCTTCATTGGCAGTCCAGACTTTCTTATCTAGCCGTGTTTTGTTTTTTTCGATGACAGAGTTTGCCGCTTCTACGATGTTTTTGGAAGACCTGTAATTTTGTTCCAAACGGTACATAGCCACATTATCATAATCCTTCTGGAAGTTCATAATGTTGCTAATGTTAGCTCCTCTAAAGGCATAAATACTTTGAGAATCGTCTCCTACTACACATATATTTTGAAATTTATCGGAGAGGGCTTTTACAATCAGGTATTGTGAGTGATTGGTATCCTGATACTCATCAACCAATATATATTTAAATCGATTTTGGTATTTCTGCAACACCTCAGGAAAGCGGTTGAGCAATTCGTTGGTACGCAGGAGTAAATCATCAAAATCCATGGCACCAGCTTTAAAACATCTATCGACGTATTCGGCATAGATTTCTCCCATACGCGGTCGCTTGGCCATAGCGTCTGCTTCGACCAATTCTGGGTTATTCATATAAGCCTTTACCGTAATTAGGCTATTTTTAAAAGAGGAAATTCGATTCTGGATCTGCTTGTATTTATACACATCCTTATCGAGTTGCAATTCTTTGATTATTGCGCTAATGAGTCGCTGCGAATCTTGAGTATCGTAAATCGTAAAATTAGAAGGGTAGCCAAGTTTATCGGCTTCAAAGCGAAGTATTTTGGCAAAAATGGAGTGAAAGGTACCCATCCATAAATTTTTGGCCTCACTATTCCCGACGATCCCTGCGATACGTTTTTTCATTTCACGCGCTGCTTTATTGGTAAAGGTCAAAGCCAAAATATTAAAGGCATCTACCCCTTGACTCATCAAATATGCAATACGCAAAGTAAGCACTCTGGTCTTCCCAGAACCCGCTCCTGCAATGACAATTAGGGCACCCTCTTTGTGTAAGGTAGGTGCTCTTTGGGCCTCATTTAGCCCTTCTATATATACTTCCAGTTTTGAATCCATAGCAAGGTTCTAAAGTACGATTTGAAGGTAAAACTCAAAACTACTTTGAGATGTTTTTCGGTCATTTTTTTAACAGGCTATCCCTAGAGTTTCTTTATAAAATTGTGGTTGTTTATTGTATAGGACTCCACCTAGTCGCTATTTTTACGACAGCTACACAAGTACAAGGATCGACTGTTTGACACAGCACATTATTAGATTCTGTATCTTTCTCTCAAAATAGACTTTTATGAAACTTAAATACCTCTTTATTATTGCCCTATTCGCTTTCGCGAAAGCCACCACAGCACAAGTTGATGCTAAAGCGACACCAGGTGAAGTCATTCCAGATTTTGGGAAGACGTACCTGATCACTGATCCAGATTTTAAAACAGATACTACCCTGACCTTTAAAGCGGTTTTTGATGTATCAAAAGCTCCAGAAGATCCGGCCCTACGCAATCCCTACATAGAGACTATTGCCCGCTTTTTGAATATGCATCAAAAAGCAGGTGTTCCCATATCACAACTAAAGGTGCGTATGGCGATGCATGGCCAGGCCTCATATGGCTTACTCAAAAATGAATTTTACAAAGAAAAATTTGGGGTAGACAATCCTAATATCGCCCTTTTAGAAGCTATAAATAACGCTGGTGTAGACATTATACTATGTGGGCAAACCGCAGGCGCTCGTAATTTACCCGAAGCCCGAAGATTACCCCTTACCCAAATGGCCTTATCGGCTATGACGATTCTGATACAATCACAAGAAGAGGGCTATCGTATGATCGCTTTTTGACTTGTTCAAAATGCTGTATCTTTTCAATCACAATTTAAAATGCCTACCCATGACAAAAAAACGACAACTAGTACTGCTAGCGATTTTATTACCAATAATTACTTGGGCCCAAACCGATATCGACCAAGATATCGCTGCCGTTAAAGATAAGGTGATAGAATGGCGACGCGATTTTCACCAAAATCCAGAATTGGGAAACCGAGAATTTAGAACGGCCGAAAAAATTGCCAATCACCTCAAGCGACTTGGATTGGAAGTACAGACTGGGGTTGCAAAAACAGGAGTCGTAGGTATTCTTAAAGGAGACAGCCCAGGTAAGGTAGTGGCCCTTCGTGCCGATATCGATGCCTTACCTGTCACCGAACGTGTTGAACTCCCATTTAAATCTGAGGTAACCACCACCTTTTTAGGGAAGGAAACTGGCGTTATGCATGCCTGTGGTCACGACACACATACGGCAATCCTCATGGGAGTAGCAGAAGTGCTCTCTAAAAATAAAGACAAAATAAAGGGCACGGTCAAATTTATATTTCAACCCTCAGAAGAAGGCCCACCACCCGGTGAAGAAGGCGGGGCAAAACTGATGGTCAAAGAAGGTGTTTTAGAAAATCCAGCCGTAGATGCCATATTTGGACTGCATATCAACTCGAGCACACCAGTCAATACCATTCGTTATAAACCTGGTGGCACTATGGCGGCTACAGAGCGATTTGTAGTAAATGTCAAAGGTAAACAAACACACGGAAGTCAACCCTGGAGTGGTGTTGACCCTATTTATATTGCCGCCAAAATTGTAGATGGATTTCAAAGTATCATCTCCAGAGAAAGCCAGCTCACCAATGAGGCTGCAGTGATTACCGTAGGTAAAATCAGTGCAGGATTGAGATTTAATATTATCCCAGAAAGTGCCGAGATGATAGGTACGGTACGCACCTTAGATCCTGATATGCGTACCAAAATTATCAAAAGAATGAATGAAATGGCTCGCGACATTGCTAAGGCCTATGGAGGAGAAGCCAGCATCGATTGGCAAAATATGACCGTAGTTACGTTTAATGATCTCGACCTAACCGCGCAAATGTTACCTACCCTACAAAAAGTAGGTGGCGCCCAAAATATCCAACTTACTAAAGCGACTACTGGAGGTGAAGACTTTTCCTTTTTTCAAGAAAAGGTACCTGGTTTTTATTTCTTTTTGGGTGGCATGACCCCAGGCAATACAACAGCTTATCCACATCATACCCCCGATTTTTTTATCGACGAATCTGGATTTCAATTAGGGGTCAAAGCGCTTAGTCAAATGAGTATCGATTACCTTAATCAATAATTAAACAACAGTAAAAATAAATCCATCAGCATGAAAACAGTCAAACCGCTAGTCCTCGCCGTGATTATTGCTTTTTGCGCTTTCGCGAAAGCACAAACAGTAGTAAACCAAACCATAGACAAAGACATTAACGCCATAGAAACCAAAGTCATCGACTGGCGTCGGGATTTTCATCAAAACCCAGAATTGGGAAATCGAGAATTTAAAACTGCCGAAAAAATTGCCGCCCACCTCAAATCTTTGGGTATGGATGTAGAAACGGGTATTGCCAAGACCGGCGTTGTGGGTATTTTAAAGGGAAAACGCCCCGGTCGGGTTTTGGCCCTTCGCGCCGATATTGATGGGCTACCGGTACCAGAACGTGCCGATTTACCTTTCAAATCTACGGCCAAAGGTGAATATCGTGGTAACGAAGTACCTGTAATGCACGCCTGTGGTCATGATACGCATATCGCCATATTGATGGGCGTAGCCGAAGTGCTATCAAAAAATAATGACTTTGCCGGTACGGTCAAGTTTATCTTTCAACCCGCCGAAGAAGGAGCCCCTCCGGGAGAAGAAGGTGGCGCCGAGCTTATGGTCAAAGAGAACGTCTTAAAAAACCCAGATGTCGATGCGATTTTTGGGCTGCACATTGGTTCTGGTCAGGATATAAATACCATTGCCTATAAACCTGCAGGCATTATGGCAGCCTCTCAGAGTTTTACCATCAATGTCAAAGGAAAACAGAGTCATGGGTCTACCCCTTGGACGAGTATTGATCCGATCATGGCCGCTGTCAAAATTATTGATGGCCTGCAAACCATTATCTCTAGAGAATCACCTTTAACTAGAGAAGCAGCTGTATTATCTATAGGTAAAATTGAAGCTGGTGTACGCTCTAATATCATCCCAGAGAGCGCTCAAATTATTGGCACCTTACGTACACTAGATTACGATATGCAACGTCAAATCAACAAACGCATGAAAGAAATGGTACCAGCTATAGCGGCAGCCTACAGAGCTGAGGCTACTATAGATATTCCTGCAGGCTATCCCATTACTTACAATGATCCAGAACTCACCACACAAATGCTACCTACCTTTGAGCGTGTAGCAGGAAAGGATAATGTTCATTTGATTAAAGCCATTACAGGTGCCGAAGATTTTTCCTTTTTTGCCAAAGAAGTTCCCGGATTGTACTTTTTCTTAGGAGGTAAAACTCCAGGAAGTAAAGAAGCCTTCCCGCATCACACACCTGATTTCTTTATTGATGAAGGCGGGTTGTTATTAGGTGTCAAGACTTTTGTACAAATGACTTATGATTATTTGGGACAGTAAAACGGTTAATAACACTACACATTGTAATTTAACAATCCTCTATTTGACATAGCAAACAGTTATATGGATTCAATTTTATCTTTTTTGGCAAGTATTCCTTGGTGGGGTTATCTGCTCTTCGGGCTTGTGATCATTGCCATACGAGACGTATTACAACGCAAACACACCATAAGTCATAATTTTCCAATCGTAGGCCATATAAGGTATATGCTAGAGAGTATTGGACCAGAAATGCGTCAGTATTTTGTGGCCAATAACCGTGAGGAACTCCCTTTTAATCGCATAGAGCGAGGTTGGATTTACGCCTCGGCCAAAAAAGAGAACAACTATGAAGGTTTTGGCACCGATAGAGATATTTATTCGCATCATCACATCTTTATTAATAATGCGATGATGTCTTATAAAGTCGAGCCCGACCATCCCAACGCTAAGGACAAAACTTTTTTGCCCTGTGCCAAGGTTATAGGTAGCTATCACCATCGCAGGCGCCCTTATAGACCCGCTTCTATTATTAATGTTTCGGCTATGAGTTTTGGATCGTTGAGCGCTAGAGCTGTGGCCTCCTTAAATCAAGGTGTTCAAATCGCAGGTGCTTACCACAACACAGGAGAAGGTGGTCTTTCTCCCTATCACAGTCATGGAGGTGATGTAGTCTTTCATTTTGGCACAGGTTACTTTGGTGTGCGTACGCCAGAGGGTAATTTCTCTATGGAGAAGATGAAAGCGCTAGTAGATCAGCATCCTTTTATCAGAGCTATAGAAGTCAAATTATCTCAGGGTGCCAAGCCTGGGAAAGGTGGGGTCTTACCCGGAGCCAAAATCTCCAAAGAAATCGCAGAAATCAGAGGAGTTGAAGAAGGCAAAGACGTGCTCTCTCCTCCTATTCATAAGGCCTTTAGCAATGTCTCCGAAATGGTAGATTTTATTGAAGCTATTGCCCAAGAAACAGGCTTGCCTGTTGGTATTAAAGCTGCCATTGGCAAATTAGATCAGTGGGAAGAATTGGCCGATATTATGGTCAAAACAGGGAAAGGCCCAGATTTTATTACCATAGATGGTGGCGAAGGTGGTACGGGTGCTGCTCCACCTAGTTTTGCAGATCATGTTTCGCTGCCGTGGGTCTATGGCTTTAGTGATTTTTACAAGTTGTTTCAAGATAAAGGACTCTCAGAGCATTTGGTTTTTATAGGCAGTGGTAAACTAGGTTTTCCTGCAAAAGCAGCTATGGCCTTTGCTATGGGTGTAGACTGTATAAATGTAGCCAGAGAAGCGATGATGAGTATAGGATGCATACAGGCGCAAATATGTCATACCAATCGCTGTCCTAGTGGAGTGGCCACACAAAGTAAATGGTTGCAACGCGGGATTGACGTACCACTCAAGGCAGACAGACTTGCCCAGTATTTTAAAACCTTTAGAAAAGAACTGATAGAAATTACGCATGCCTCGGGCTATGAACATCCATGCCAATATACCATGGCAGATGTAGAGATTAATGTAGATGACCACAATTTGAGCAAAAAACTCGATAAAGCCTACTTTTACGAGAAAACACCAGTCCCCTTTGAGGGGATGCAAGCCTTATACGATTGCATCCATCTGGGTGGACAAAACAAAAGAGCCATGGAGCACGAACCTGCTTAATTCTTCTTTAAAATAGGAAAGCACTTCTCTTTGAGAAGTGCTTTTTTTTGAATACCCATCAATTCATAAAAATACAGGCTACATTAAAGTTTCCGGTTTGACTCAAACTCACGCTATGCGGTCCTCCTGTGGCATATTGAAATACTTTGACACAGTTATTATCTCCTAATTGTTCTACTTTGGCGATGTGATCGTTGCCTTGTTGTAAAATGGTGTTTTTATTAAAATCACCTACTTGTCTCACATCACTCAAATGGCGGTTCCCTTGTTGATCTACAGCATTGGTATTAAAATCACCTTCTTGGTAAGAAAAATGTCTATTCTTGTTACCAAGTTGCTGTGTATCTACCTGATTCCCATCGCCTATTTGATCGGTATCTACACGGTTGCGAATACCTTTCTGATTAGTCTCTACATTATTAATTAGGCCATTTTGAAAGGCATCGGCCACATTGCGATTTCCTTCCTGATAGGTCTCGACTTGATTAAGTAGCCCAATCTGATCTACGTCAGATCTATTTCTCTTACCAAATTGGGTAATCTGACTTCTGTTGGCTGACCCGATTTGACTAATATCAGATTGATTTTGATTACCCAATTGTATCACAGCGGTGTTATTTAAATTTCCCAACTGAAACACATCAGCATCGTTACGATTGCCTAGCTGTTCTAGTTCACTTTCGTTATCAGAACCTATTTGATCGATATCGCTATCATTAAAATGCCCATCTTGGTACGAACTGGCAAAATTGCCTGTACCCACCTGAATCATATCTGCTCCATTTTGATTCCCAATTTGATCGACGTCTGCCTCGTTTAATTGTCCAGATTGAAAGGTGTCGGCATCATTAAAAAAACCGTTTTGATTGATATTAGAATCATTGGGATTGGCTAGTGTTCCTCCAAACTGTGTAGCTGTAGCCGTATTGGAGAAATTACTTTGTGTGATGCTTACACTTTGTGCGTGAAGCATACATGCGGTTAGTAGTGCGATTGCACTTAATACTGTTGTTTTCATAATAAAAGTTTTAAAAGGTCTTAGACCCTGGTTACAACCTATATAAGTCACATTGTCAATTTGTTACCTCCGCAATTTGACCTTTTCACAATACCGATAACATAAAAAAGCACCACTGTTTTTATTAGTGGTGCTTTTAAGAGACCATTTCCCCCAAAATGGCGCTCAGATATTAACCTTTTCTTTATTGCTTATAGATACCCCTTTAACATTTTTGTTACCCCTTTTCTTTACTTTTAGTTATCATCTGCCCTAAAAAGGCAAGAACATACCATTTCTAAATATCCAGCGTTGTATCAATGTTCAATTTCTACTACATTTACATACTTAAACCTACTAACCCATGGAATTTAACCTAGTCAATCTCGCTTTTAATTTATTGCCTGCTGTTATCGTCGCTCTGATCGCATATTATTTTTTTAGTCAATACACCAAAAACGAAGAAGGCCGTCGCAGGTTTTTATTACATAAAGACAGCCAAGCTACTGCGCTGCCACTTCGTTTACAGGCATATGAACGACTTACTCTTTTTTTGGAACGCATTGCACCTGGCAATCTTTTGCTGCGCGTCAAACCCTACAATGATAACAAAGACGACTATGAGGCGCTATTACTCCAAACGATCAATCAAGAATTTGAACACAATCTTACACAACAAGTCTATGTCACCGAAGAATGTTGGAATGTCATTAGAACAGCCAAAAGCGCGACTGTAAGTATCATTCGTAAAACAAGTATGAACGAAAAAGTGACCACAAGTGACAAATTACGGGAGACCATTTTAAGAGACCTAATGGACAATCAAGCCCCGAGTGATGCCGGTTTATCATATATTAAACAAGAGGTCGCCGAAATCATGTAAAAGTGGTATTGGCTACAATCCAATCCTTTCCAAATAAGCTATTTGTTTCTCCTCTAATTTTGGTTTGAGGGTAATGACTTCTTTTTTCCAGCGATCGTCTTTAAGGAGTTGTTGGAGTAATTGTCTTGCGCTTTCGCGAAAGCGCCAATTGATATGAACACTCGCTTGTATCAAATGCACTAAGCTCTCGGCTTCCCATAATTGAATTTGAGCTAAGTACTGAAAGGCCTGCAGCCGGCGTTGAAAAGGCTGATCAGGAGCTGTATACCCCTTTAACTCTTCATATCGGGCGGTCATGGCGGCTTCCTGATCTTCATATCCAGGAGTAATTAAAGATAAAGCCAGCCATAAGCTTCGCACATTGGCATCATTAAAACCAAAAATAGCTTTGGTTTGATCCAAAATAGCCCTTTGTTGCTGCACTCCATCGGGATGGGCATTAGAGGCTATCCATAACTTGTACAGTGCTATTTCTTGAGTGACATAACTCGCATCGTCTAGCAAATTTTTAAAGCGAGGTATTTTAGGGATGTTTTCTATAGATACAGACTCGGCAACGGCTTGTCTAATAAGAAGATCAGATCGCTCAAGAGCTGCGTTATAGAGCACTGCTGTTTCAGAAATTGGTGCTTCCGACAATTGATACACGGCTTCCTGTGCTAGATAGGTATTGGAGGTTTTGATAAGCTCTAGCAGCTGAGCACGTTTTTGAGACAAAGGCTTTGCACGTAGCGCTTGTACCAAAAAATACGACTGCATAAAAGCACTTTTCTTAAGAGAGTCCAAGGCGTCATCGGCTTGAAATGCCGATTGGTACAACCAGTTTTTTTCAAAAGAAGTCAAATCGATATCGGTTACTTTGGCAACTTCTGACATAAAATCTTGGGTGGTGGCTGTTTGAAAGGCATAAGTGGTCAGATAGCCTTTAACCGCTTTCGCGAAAGCGGCCTCCCCTATCAACTCTTTTAATATGTGAATGGCCCAAGCTCCTTTTTGATAATAGGTTAAGCTACTACCGCCTGCAGCTACCAAGGCCTGTCCTTTACCCTGATCACTTAAATTTTTGAGTTGTTCTGCGGTTTGATAGAGTTTAAAATAGAAATAATCATCTCCAAAAATGTGACGCTCGGCCAGCAAGGCATAATAGGTGGCAAAACCCTCGTGCAGCCAATGGTGCTCACTCTTGGTCTCGGTAACAAGATTTCCAAACCATTGATGGGCGAGTTCGTGAGCGTTGACATTGACATAATTGCGATCGTCAAACGCCATCTCGTCTATCATAAAACTATCCGAAAAGATCGTACAGCCTGTGTTTTCCATACCTGCGTATAAAAAATCTTTGACGGGCACTTGTTTGTAGTTTTGCCAAGGATAAGGCACCTCTAGCGTATTTTCGAAAAAGTCAAAGATCTCTGTGGTATGGCGATAGGTTGGCGCTATCTTGAGCGTATCTGATGGATAATAATAGTGATGTATAGCAACCCCAGAGGCCGAATAAACCGTTTCTTTCTGGTAGTCTCCAATGGCCATGGCCACCAAATAACTAGACATGGGATATTTCATGTCAAAACTGGAAAGGGTAAGACTATCACCTACTTTGCTCGCTACTAATTGGCCATTGCTAATCGCTTTGTACGTGGAGGGCGCCTGAATACTAATATCAAATTCAATTTTCTCATTCATATCGTCAATACTTGGCAACCAATGAGAGGTGTACTTACCCTGCCCCTGCGTCCATAATTGTTTGGATTGAAAGTGATCTACTACATACATTGTTTGTTTGGGTTGGGCAGTATATTCAAAGGCAACCGTATACAATTGGTTTGCGGTAAAAGCCCCATGTATTAGTATTTGTGAAGCTGTGGCAGTCACCTTAGCATTTGCTGATACCGCCGAGACCTGCATGGCTATAGCATCAAGGGATACAGTTTGTACAGTCTCGGTAGGAATAAAGCTCACGGCAACTTGCCCCTTGATCGTTGCTTGATCAAGATCTGGGGTGAGTACAGCTTCTATACGAATAATATCGACTAATGTGGTTTGTGTAGCTGGCTGCTGGGCCTTTAGTTGTATGCCTAACAGCAGAAAAAAGTATAAGATATATTTCATTGGTATAAAAATACAAATAGGTAAGCAGTAAAGCCAATTGACCACTTTGCAAATAAAGAAAAGCATCATATCAACACTTTATAGTCGTATAGGTACTTTTATGACAACTTTGAGTCTGTAATATGCTAGTTGTTTTAGTTATTTTTACAGCGATGAATCCCACATTTCTTCAAACTCCCATCGATTATCTCAAAGGCGTTGGTCCTAATAGAGCCGATATTTTGAGATCAGAGCTACAGATACATACCTACCAAGACCTCATTCATCTGTTCCCAAATCGTTATATCGACCGTACCCGCTATTATAAGACTAATGAATTGGCCCCTACCAACGCCGAAGTACAAATTATTGGGAAAGTTACTCAACTCAAAATGATCGAAGGAAAAGGGCGAAGACTAGTGGCGACCTTTAAAGATGATTATGGCAGTATAGAATTGGTATGGTTTAGAGGTCACAAATGGATACGGGAAAAAATAAAATTACAAACACCCTATGTCATTTTTGGGAAGACCAATTGCTATAACAATAGCTTTTCTATGCCACATCCCGAAATGGAGCTACTTAGTGAGCATGAACGCGGCCTGCGCTCTATGATGCAACCCATTTATCCATCTACCGAAAAATTGAGCAATAAGGGCATTACCAATAAAGTCATTCACGGTCTTATCCAAACGTTATTTAAAGAAGCTGCACCGCATCTGTTTGAAAGTTTGGCAGCCCCCATTTGTGAACGCCTCAAATTAATGCCAAGAAAAGAAGCCCTACTCAATGTTCATTTTCCACAATCGCAAGAGGCGTTGGCCAAGGCTCAATATCGCTTAAAATTTGAAGAGCTATTCTATATACAGCTTCAACTCTTACAAAAAAACCTAGCACATAAAACTAAAATTAAAGGATATCCTTTTGATAAGGTAGGCCCTTTATTTACGACTTTCTACAAGGATCATTTACCCTTTGAATTAACTGCGGCGCAAAAGCGTGTATTAAAGGAAATACGAAAGGATTTGGGTACACATGCGCAAATGAACCGCTTGTTGCAGGGAGATGTGGGTTCTGGAAAGACCATAGTAGCGCTAATGTCAATGTTAATAGCACTTGACAATGGTTTTCAAGCCTGTTTGATGGCGCCAACTGCTATTTTGTCAGTCCAGCACTACGAAGGTTTAGTTGAATTATGTAAACCCTTGAATACCAGTATCTATTTGCTTCAAGGTTCAACAAAAGCTTCAGAGAGAAAGATTATCCACCAAAAGTTAGAAAATGGTGAAATTGATATCCTTATCGGGACGCATGCGCTGTTAGAAGACAAGGTAAAATTTAAAAATTTAGGCCTAGTTATTATTGATGAGCAACATCGATTTGGTGTTAAACAGCGCGGTAAACTATGGCTAAAAAACACCTATCCCCCACACGTTTTGGTCATGACCGCTACCCCTATACCAAGAACGTTGGCCATGACCGTTTATGGTGATTTGGACGTGAGTGTTATTGATGAGTTACCCCCCGGAAGAAAAGCGATAAAGACGGTACATCGCTATGATTCCAATCGCTTAAAAGTCTTTGCGTTTATCAAAGATGAAATAGCGAAGGGACGACAAGTTTATATTGTTTATCCGCTCATTCAGGAATCTGAAGCGATGGATTATAAAGACCTCATGGATGGTTACGAAAGTATTTCTCGATCTTTTCCCAAACCCGACTATCAAATATCTATTGTTCACGGTCAAATGAAACCTGACGACAAAGCGTATGAAATGCAACGATTTGTCGAGGGACAGACGCAAATTATGGTAGCTACAACGGTAATCGAAGTGGGTGTTAATGTACCCAATGCTTCTGTAATGATCATCGAAAGTGCCGAGCGTTTTGGTTTGAGTCAGCTTCATCAGCTGCGAGGTCGTGTAGGAAGAGGTGCAGAGCAGAGCTATTGTATACTAATGACTGGATTTAAACTCTCAAATGATAGCAAGATACGCCTAGAGACAATGACAAGTACTAACGATGGTTTTGAATTAGCAGAGGTCGACTTAAAACTACGAGGTCCAGGGGATATTATGGGAACACAACAAAGTGGTGTGCTCCACTTAAAAATAGCAGATATTATAAAGGATGGTACTATATTAAAAATAGCCAGAAGTGAAGCCTATCAACTTCTCAAAGAAGATCCGCTATTACAAAAAGAAGAACATAGAATTATTCGCTTTGTGTATGCCCAACTAAGCAAATACAAAAATATTTGGAATTACATCAGTTAATACAGCACCACTCTAGTTATGGGGAACTCGGTTTGTAGTACATTTTGAAGTACACCTTCACGATCAATCTGCACAAGTCCAAACTCATCGGGCCGATCATCACTAAAACTCAACAGATAATTTGCGATCCAACTACCAGAATCTCTATCGAAGACAAAATCGGTATTCTCTATACGTGAGCCGTTGGTTTGCTCTTCCATATAAGCAGTTAGCGCCGCTCCTAGATCTACTGTAGTAATTGTATTTGTATTTAAATCATACAGCAAAGGACCTTCGTTAAAAAAAGAAGGTTGCAGATAAAAGTAATTCCCAACCAGCAATCGATTTTCAATCTCATATACGCGTCCAGACTCTGGGTTAAAAGCGGTAGTTTGTTCCTCCAATAAAACTGAAGTAGACAAGGAAAATCGCTTATAGGTTTGATCTCCAGCAAAGAAATAATAATCATCATTGTCACCAAAAATAACCGCTGTAATACCCGTATCTAAGAAAGTGTTCTCAGTATTAATTTGTCCCTGATCAACATTGATTACATACAATTGAGTGGTATTAGTCGATAGGTTTTTTAAAGTGACAATAATGCTGTTTTCATAAAGATATATCTGAGACACGCCCTCAAATGTGCCAAAATTGATATTGGACTGTACATTGTTTTGCGCATTGATAATACGTAGTTGTAATTGATCCAAAGCATCTAATTTTCTATACAAAAGAGCAATATGTAGCTCATCATTAACCACGGCTTCTCTGCGTTCACTTTCACCAGGAGTGGTATAATCCAAAAACTGTTCGGTAGCGCTATTAACCACATCGCGCATCCAAACATTTTGAATTCGGTAGAGACCAAAAACACCACGTTGGCGATGTATAAATTCGTATTGAACTGGGTAATTCTCTTCTAGGGTCAAGTTTCTAAAACTCCCTTGCTCCTGCCCGCTGCGATATTGGTATTCGAGCAAGGCCTCTGCCGTAAAAGAGAGCCCCCTTACAGACGGCATTTCATTGGCCTGTGTATTGGCATCATCATCAGAAGATGAACAACCTACAAGAGCAGTTGTTGCAAGAAAAAGCCATACCAACTTAGGTAGTAATAGATTTTGTGATTGAAATTTCATAGCACTATAAATATACCAAATCCTTTATTGCCAAAATATACTATCACTACTTTAACTCAAGTATTTATTATTCATTGGCCAATTTTTTAACAAAACGATCAAACTCTTGCGTAAAATCGGTGTATACTTGGGCGGTCGCTTTACCGTTAAAACCTGTATGAATACGACGTATTTCTGCGTTTTTATCTATAAAAATAGTGGTTGGGTATGACAGTATATGATTGAGCATTGGTAGTTTTTGTTGGGCCAACTTTTTATCATCTGTTCCGTACTGCGCTAGTAAAATCGGATAAGGTACATCTAGGCGACTTACCATACGATCAATACTCTTAAAAGCCTGCTCTGGCGTTGGGGCGTATTCGAAGGCAAGTCCTACTATAGCGAGATCAAGATCTGGATTGGCCTTGAGATATTGGGTATAAAATTTTGTTTCTTCCAGACAATTAGGACACCAGCTACCTAGAATCTGGACAAGTACTACTTTATTTTCAAACTCAGGATCATCCAGCGTGACCATTTTTCCTGAACTATTGGGAAAAGAAAAAGATATATGATCATAACCTTCCTTGAGATAGGTCAATGTTGTGGCATCAGGCAATTCATAACTCGGATTACGCTTGGCGCGAAATACTTCTTTCCAGTGATTGCCGCTATAGAAAATGCCCTCTAGTGTACTATCTGTTGCTTGACCCTTAAAGAGAAAAGCATGAGCCCCATCAAATGTAGAAAGGGCAAACTGGTTTCCTTCAACCATACCTTCTAAATACCGATAGTCACCCGTGGTGGTTCTAAACGTACCGTTTACGACATTGCCCTTTTGTGTAAAAACACCTTTGGCAATATATCGATCTTCAGGGTTATTGGGACTAAATACCGTCTCCCAATTACCGCTTAAATCAATGGAAGCATCATCTCGAGAAGAAGTAGCTGCAAACCGCTCAGAAATTCCGTATTCCATTACAAAGCGAACTTTCCGGTCTAAACTAGGCTTTATAAATTCTCCTTTAATCACCCTACCATCAGGATTAATTACCCCTTCAAAGTAACCTTCAAATACTGGTGTTTGTATCCGTATTCGATTATCTGAGATAGTAACATCATCAACCATAATACGCTCTTGAGCATTTTTAATGGTCAATGTACCATCGTCGTGTACCTCAAATATAAAAGGAAGTATTTGCGCATCTTGCACACTAAGGCGAGCCTGCCAGCTGCCTGATTTTAATTGTGCAGGAGCCTTTTGGCACGAAAGTGCAACAAGAAGTAGTAAAAAAGCAAGTAATTTATACATGGGTTCGATTAAAAACTATTCTGTCTGAAAATAGGAATTTTCATTACAGAAAGCAGGGTAAATGTTATATTTGTGGCTTCTAAAAAGGACAGATGAAGATTTCTTATAACTGGCTTAAACAGTTTATCAATATTGATTGGAGTGCCGAGAAAACCGGCGAACTACTTACCGACCTCGGTCTTGAGGTTGAGGGTATATCAAGTTATCAGAGCATACAAGGTGGTTTAGAAGGTGTGGTTGTAGGCCACGTTTTGAGCTGCGAAAAACACACTAATGCAGACAAACTTAAGGTGACCACCGTTGATATTGGTCAAGAATCTCCCGTTCAGATTGTTTGTGGTGCGCCTAATGTTGCCGCGGGTCAAAAAGTTCCTGTAGCTACTATTGGCACTACCCTATACACCCCAGAAGGTGAAGCGTGGAAAATAAAAAAAGGAAAAATTCGCGGTGAAGAGTCTCACGGTATGATATGCGCCGAAGATGAGCTAGGCCTTGGCAAAAGCCACGACGGCATCATGATCTTGGATCAAGATCTAACTCCAGGCACCCTGGCAAGTGATGTATTTGAGATTGAGAATGATCAGGTTTTTGAGATAGGATTAACCCCTAATCGTTCGGATGCGATGAGTCATTGGGGTACTGCCCGTGACCTTAAAGCGGGACTACTACAACAAGATATAAATGCGGCACTTATTACGCCTTCGACCTCTGCCTTTAATGTAGAGAACCGATTGCACAAGGTGACTGTAGAAGTTTTAGACCAAGAAAAGGCACCGCGTTATGCCGGACTTACCATAAGTGGGTTAAAGGTAAGCGACTCCCCTAATTGGTTGCAACACCGTCTCAAAGCAATTGGCTTGGCACCTATCAATAATGTGGTAGATATTACCAATTATGTATTGCACGAACTAGGTCAGCCTTTACACGCCTTTGATTTGTCAAAAATATCTGGCAATCGTATTGAAGTAAAAACCGTGACTACAGGGACCAAATTTACAACCCTCGACGGTGTAGAGCGAAGTTTACATCAAGATGATTTGATGATTTGTGACGCCGAAAAGCCCATGTGTATTGCTGGTGTTTTTGGGGGTATAGACAGTGGGGTTACCCAGCAAACACATTCAATCTTCTTAGAGAGTGCTTATTTTGAACCCGTAAGCATTCGTAAAACGGCCAAGAGACATGGGCTAAACACCGATGCCTCTTTTAGATTTGAACGCGGTATAGATCCCAATATCACAGATTATGCCTTGATGAGAGCTGCTTTACTTATTCAAGAGGTAGCAGGAGGAGAAATCACGAGTGATTTGGTTGATATTTACCCAAAGAAGATTGAAGACAAACAAGTGTTCTTAAATTTTGAAAACACGGCTCAACTCATTGGAGAAGAACTACCACGCGAAACGATTAAATCAATTCTCTCTTCACTTGATATTAAAATAAATAATGTGACAGAAAGTGGTTTGGGTATGACCATTCCCGCCTATCGTAACGATGTCACCAGAGAAGCAGATGTCATCGAAGAAGTACTGCGTGTTTACGGTTACAACAATATAACCATAGGAACCAAATTAAACGCAACCATTTCAAATACCAAAAAGTTTGAAGATTATAAAATTCAAGATGTGGTGGCAAATCAATTGGTTGGTCAAGGCTTTTATGAAATCATGGCCAATAGTTTGACCACCCCTTCTTATGCCGATCTTTCCGAACGCATTCATACCGATCACCACGTAACTATACTCAACCCATTAGGGCAAGAGCTTAGTGTGATGCGACAGTCTTTGGTCTTTTCTGGTTTGGAAGCGATTTCGTACAATAAGAACAGAAGACGAGCCAATCTCAAATTTTTTGAATTTGGAAAGACCTATCATCAATACCAAAGCGGTCGTGAAGAGCACAAACACCTTTCTTTATTTGTGACTGGCAGCAAGACATCGGCTACCTGGACAACACAAGATCAAGCCACCGATTTTTTCTACCTCAAAGGAGTGATACAGGCGGTATTTGATAGATTGGGTATCACGCGATTACGCACGGCTACCTTAAAAGATGACATTTATGCCGAAGGTACTGCACTCCAACTTGGAAAAATGCCACTAGTGAGCTTTGGCAAGCTTAAAACGTCAGTCTTAAAAGCCTTTGATTTGGACCAAGAGGTTTTTTATGCCGACTTTGATTGGGGTAATATTTTAGAAGTTGCAGCACGCAATAAAATTACCTTTACTCCTATTCCAAAATACCCTGAGGTGAGACGCGATTTATCCTTACTCCTAGACACTGATATCAGTTTTGATCAAATACAGGCTTTAGCCAAACAGACCGAAAAACAGTTATTAAAGGATGTCAACCTCTTCGATGTATATCAAGGATCCAATTTACCCGAAGATAAAAAGAGTTATGCGTTGAGTTTTGTATTACAAGACGAGAACAAAACCCTGACCGACAAACAAATTGACAAAGTGATGCATAAGTTGCAACAACGCTTTGAGAAAGAGCTCGGGGCAAGTCTGCGTTAACAAAAATGGGCTTTTGATTTAATCCAGAAGCCCTAAAAATTGCAGTCCAAATACAATAGCTCCGTCTGGCTTTCCTAGACCAGTAGATCGCACATAATCAATACGAAGCAAGCGGTATTTACCCCATCCCAAATTGTCCAGACCTACAGACCATTCGGTATAGGGCTTTTGATTGGGTAAGGCGATAAGGTGCGCCCCTGCGACCAAATTAAAATTAAGTCTATTTAGACCAGGTATTTTACCCAGTATCCATCCTTTAAAATTATGCTCGGCATGGGCCTCTATGTAGTCTGTATTGGTGCTGCGTGCATAATAGGGTAATAATTGAAAACTATTAAGGGTGTAGCCCGAATTCACTCTAGTTTGATTGCCATTAAAGTGTTTGTAATCTATAAAACTCAAATCGGAGACATCACCCAAAAACGTCCCTGCTTTTGCATTATATCTAAAACGCCCTTTGTTCCCTATATTGAAGCCTTGTTGAATACGCATTTCTAATTGATCAAAATTAAATCCGCTATTTGATGCTGCAAAACCCTTTTCATATCGCACAAAAAGTGTAGGATATTTGTCGCTAGATATATTAAACTTACCCATAGGATAATTATAATACTTCTGATCAAAGTTAAACTGTGCCGTCATTCCCAACTTGTAAATCTGATGATCGGGTATAACCGCTGTAGTGTCATCAAATCGATCTAAAGGATTATTACTAGTATACTGTATCTCTTTTTTGGGGTAAAAAGTTTGATCGGTGGTATTAAAAACGGGGGATCGATCTTCATAACTAGTGTTAGCATATACTCTAAAGCCATTCCACACCTCTTGACTGTAATTTATTTGCGCAAAGTTGACCTCATAAAATTTGGCGTAATTGCGCTCAAAAAACAAGGTCGTAATCGTGTTTAATCGATTACTTATAGCACTGGGATTGAACTGCCTTAATTCACTTCCTGCACGCACACTCAAAAAGGCGCGATTGGTTCGGTTAAAACGTCGTGAAAACCCAACTACCCCTCGTAATTTTTCTTCAGAAAAGCCATAGTTTGCTTTCGCGAAAGCAGAAAAAGTCTTGGTATAATCCTCATCACTCCAACTAAAATAATTGAGCCCCACATTGGCATTCCAACCCTGAACTGTGTTAAAACCGATTTCTGATAAAGGCCCGTCATAGCCCGCAGACCAGCGTTTGTAAGTATTGGTGTACTGATAGCCCGAAATAGGGTCGAGAATTCCTAATTTATTGCCTCGGGCATCAATAGAATCGAGGTATTTTTTTGACTTGCGTATCACTTGAAGACTGTCCTTTTTGATATAGTCTTCCAATTCTAGATTGGTCAAAGGTACAGGGCGTTGCGCCTCCCAAAAAACGCTATCTTTTTTGTTGGCCTCTGGTGCAAAAGCCAGCACCTCATTGGTAAATGATCTTTTTTCAAATTGAGGCTCAAAATCGTAATCACTATAGGCAGCGGTAAAACGGCCGTCACCATTAAAGCCAAGAAACCCAAAACTAAAATCGATCACCTGTGACAGCTTCACCCATTGATTAAACTGAGTATCATAGGTGAAGTTTTGTTTAAAGCGCAAATCTTTTACCACAGGAACTTGAATGGCTTCCCCATCAGTCTCTAAGTTGACACCATAGAGTTGCCAATCATCTTCTACGATATAAATGACTCCTTTAAAGACCCGATCTTTAGGACGCTTAGGAGACACTTGAATTTTATTGATCAGCTTCCCTTCTTCGTAGAAGGTGCCTTCTAAGGTGTAATTGTAATACGAAAAGGCGTTAGAAGCAATAGGTGAGACCATCTGGGCATTGAGGTCGATGGTGTTCTCATAAAATGAAAAGTTGGCGTCTATGGCCGTATTAAAACTAAAGCCATTGTCGTTGCCACTCACCTTACTCGCCAAGATTTTCTCTTTAAAATTATCTGGTCGCTGGTAGGCGATCTCCGAAATGGTTTCACTCAAATAAATAATGCCTGTACGGGTAGAATCCAGACCACCACCCAGATCTCCTACCTCCTGCCCCAATATTTTTTCTGGGGCCTCCAATACTTTCCAAAGACCACGCGAATAAAAATTGGCGGTATATTCTCCCAAGCGTTCTAGATTGTTTTTTCGGGCGTCGATGGTCGCTCTTATAACGCGATTGGCTGGGTTGACACCAGCTTCTACAATGACTTCATCTAAGGAAGTTGTAGCCGGTTCCATTTTCACGTCAAGACTCAAAGGAATGCTGCTCTTTTCGAGGGGTATCTTTTGAGTTGTGTATCCTAAAAACTGAAATACCAAGGTTTCATTTTGAACCTTGGACATGTCCAAATCTAGCAGGTATTGCCCATCGGCATTGGTTGTAGTGCCTTGATAGCCGCCTTCTAGATAAACATTTACAAAGGGAAGTGGATTGTTGTTATTATCTGTCACCACACCTTCGATCTGAGCCTGCGTCGTAAGTGAACTAATAAATAAAAATAGAGTGAGTATCGTTTTACCCATAATATATGTTTGATTGATTGAAGGGTAAAAAAACAATTTCTCAAGCAATCCAATTCTTAAGAAAATGTTAGTTGTGATAATTTAAGAACTCAAAAGATCAACTATTAAAACTCTTTTTGATACGACTTAGATTGCGCTTATTGTCTCGATCTTTAATGGTCTCGCGTTTGTCATAGGTCTTTTTTCCTTTACATAAGGCTATTTCTAATTTTGCCAGACCACGGTCATTGGTAAATAATCGCAAAGGTATAATGGTGAGCCCTGCTTTATTGACTTCTCGTTGCCACTTTTTCAATTCTCTTTTGTTGAGTAGTAATTTACGTTCACTTTTGGGGTTGTGATTATAGTAGGTGGCGTGAGAATACATTTGTATGGTCATATTGATCACAAATAATTCCATCTGGTCATTAAACTCACAAAAGCTTTCGGCTATAGAGGCTTTTCCTTCTCTAATCGCTTTTATCTCTGTCCCAACCAATTGTATACCTGCCGTCAATTTATCGAGTATTTCGTACTCGAAACGGGCTTTTTTATTGAGGATGTTTACCTTGTTACTCATGTTACACAAAAGTACATAAATTGACAACGATAGCTTTTCTAATTCTCAATTTTGGGGTGCGATTCACGATTTTTAAAGAGAAAATATTTTAGAGCCTTGATCAATGGATGTTTAATTTGGGACAATTGTTTAGTTTCGCATATGGTTTACGACCAAAACGTCAAACATACCTCATAATGAAATATTTTTTACTCTTACTTCTAGGCGCTAGCCTGTGGAGTTGTGATACTGCCAAAACCAAGACCGAGAAGGACCTCAGCGCTCAAGAGATCGTCGATAAGGCGATAGCTAAGGCGGGTGGAGCTGTCATCGCCAATGCTGCCATTCATTTTAAATTTCGAGACTATTATTACAAAGCCACACGCCAAAATGGTGTCAGAACTTTAGAGCGGTGTACCGATGCCGAATGCCAGCAACAGCAAGATGTATTGCGCAGTGATGGTAGCTTTGAACGCTTTCGCGAAAGCGCAAGATTACAACTCTCAGATTCGCTACAACAGCTTTATGGCAATAGTGTTAACTCGGTGCATTACTTTTCGGTATTGCCTTACGGTTTAAACGACCCTGCGGTAAAAAAGTCACTTATAGGTGAACACCGCGTAAAAGAGCAACCCTATTATTTGATCAAAGTGCAATTTGCTGAAGACGGTGGAGGCGAAGATTTTCAAGACCAATACCTCTATTGGATTCACAAAACGACCTTTGCTGTAGACTACCTTGCCTACAACTATCAAACCAATGAAGGCGGAACGCGTTTTAGAGCGGCCTACAACCCAAGAAGGATAGAAGGCATACGTTTTGTAGATTATAAGAATTATAAACCCGCCCGTCAGTTTCCGCCACTTACGAGTTTAGACAGTCTCTTTGAAAACAATAAATTAGAGCTGCTCTCTACCATAGCCCTTGAAGACATAAAAGTAATGCCTTGTCCTGAGTGCTAATCGATATGAAGTAGTTCGACCGTGGATTGATTGCCATGAAGATGAACGATATAGAGATTGCCATTATTGCTATCGTCAATATTGCTATAACGCTCCTGGGCAATAATGGCATTGACAAACTGAGGTGTCGTATTACTATGCCCAACGACCAAAACCTTTTTTCCTTTTGTCGCTTTTTGAAAATCTAAGTCATAAAGCGTTTTGGGATCATAAGATTGTATGTTTAAGCCTTTTTGTTGTGCGGTAGGCGCCGCCGTTTGTTGGGTTCGGTTATAATTGGTCGCATAGACTGCATCAAGCGGGATGTCTTTAAAAAGGGTGCTCCAGTTTTGTGCGCGTTGTTGTCCTTCTCGGGTCAAATCTGGATTGCGATTTTCGGGATTGCTACGATCTTTCTCGGCATGTCTTATCAGATAATAGGTCGTTTGACCCTCTTGGGTAACTTCGGGTTTAGAATCACAACTACTGAAGGAAAGTACACTTAAGCTCACTAAAAAAAGGAAATATCGCATCGGTTTTACTTGATTTTAATAGAATTTATTTGGTTTTACTGTAGTCTAATGTACATAATGATTCTCAAAAAGCATTTAGTATGTTACTATGCGCTGTAATATTTAGACAAAAAAAAGCGCTAACATGGTTGTAGCGCGTTTTTCTTTACATAGATAACAATTATAAAGTTGTCACTAATTGAATAACCGTGTAGGCGGCCAAAAATGTCGTGGTCAACACCGAGTATATCGCCAAGGCTGTATTGGGTTTAGGGTGTCGTTCTCTATTGTGATTGTTGCTAGTATTCATAATTATTGATTTATTGATTGATACTTAAAAGACGAGTCAGTTCTCAAAATGTTACACCAAATCATAAAAAACAAAATAGGGTGTCACGAGACACCCTATTTTTCTTACTTTCTAAAAACAATCTAGAAAACCCTAAAACATTGCTTTGATCTTGCGGTACTTGGCCTGCCATAACTCGAGTTCTTCTTTGTGTTTGGCAATATTTTTATGTACTTCCTTGACCATGGGATTATCGTCGTCTACGTGCTGGAAAAATCCTAAGTTGTTTTCTAACTGATTGATTTCAGATTTGATCTCCTGTACTTTTTTCTGAATAAAAAAGCGTTCCTTTTCTAAGGCGCGTTGATCATTGGCATCTGCCAAGGTTGACATGCGATTGTCGTATTTGATGAGTTCAGCCTCTTTCTTATCGATATTTAATTTGCTAAATAACTGATCTAAGGCCTTGTTAAAGTGATCGTCTATCTTCTTTTTTGCATAAGGCACACGCCCTATCGCCTTCCACTCTTTTATATGTGTTTTTATCAATTCAAGATTGGCGTTGTGATCTCCCTCGAGTTTGAGCTTTTTGACCGTTTCCAACAAGGCTTTCTTCTTTTCAAAAGCTTGTTCTTCACCAGCATTGGCTTTCTTTTTGGAAGCGTGTAGGCGATCAAAGAAATGATTACAGGCCTCTTTAAATTCTTTCCACACCTTATCGCTGTCTTTACGAGGCACATGACCAATCTTCTTCCAATCGGCCTGAATTTTTTTCATCAGTTCTATAGTAGTGGTAAAATCCTCATTGTCCTTATTGTCATTAGCAATTTGGATCAGCGCTTTTTTCTTGTTTAGATTGTCGTACTGCTCTCGCTTTTGACTTTTGTAAAAATCATTTTTATTGTGATTAAAACTACGCACAGCGTTTTTAAAACCACTCCAAGTTTTTTCATTTACAGCTGCTGGAACTTTTCCCGCCTTAAAAAAGGCTTCTCTAAGCGCCTCTACTTCTTTAATTTTATTTTGTACCGCATTATGAGAGGTAAGCGGTTGCCCTGCTATAGCCTCAATCTTTTCAATAATCTCTTTTTTAACTTCTAAATTGCCCTCCCAACTTTTTTCAATTTCCTGTTGTTTGGCATCTCTGGCGTCGTGAATCTTTTTGGTCGCTATACTAAAGGCTTCCCAAATCTCATCGCTGTATTCTTTGGCAACAGGTCCAATTTCTTCTTTCCACATGCGATGCAACAATTGCAGCTCTTTAAACGCCTTATGTACATCTTGTTCTTGGGTGAGTTCTTCTGCCCGTTCTACCAACTGTAGTTTTTTTGCGAGATTATCCTGGAAATGTTTGTCTCTAAACTCTCGGTTGAGATGTAATAATTCATAGAAGGCATCTACGTGGTGGTAATAATTATTCCATACCAAATTGTAACGATCTCTAGGGATGTTACCCGCATTATGCCATCGCTCTTGTATATCTTTAAACTTGTTATAGGTGGTGTTGACACTTTCTGCTCCCCCCAACTCGTCTCGCAGCGCTTTCACCTCTTCGACCAAGGCATTTCTAATCTCCTCGTTCTTTTTAAGGTTTTTCTGACGATTTTGGTAGTACTTAGAACGTCTATTGCGGTAGTCGTAATAAGCTTCATTAAAGGCTTTTTTTAAGGGAGATTGATATCTAAAGTCAATTACATTGCCGCCTTCTGCCAAAAATGCTTCTTTGGCTTCTGTCATCTCTGCATCAAACTGCGCATCAAAGGCGGTTTGAATTTCGTCTACATGATCCTTTATTTTTTGAATCGCCGCAGTTTCGACCAAGGATTTGAGTTCTTCTAGCAATTCCTCTTTAGACATACTCTGGTAGTCTTTTTTAGGAATCTCTTTTTCTGGAGTGCTCGCCTCTACCTTTTCTTTTGAAGTTTCTTTTGAAGTTTCTTCTGAAGACGCTTCCTCACTTGGGGTATCCCCTAGAGCTATCTCGCTTGCTGTATCGTCGTCTTGAGTCGCTCCTTCCTGCTGTTGCTCATCTAAAGCTTCTGCCTCGATTTCGTCGGCCGAGGGCAATTGGGTATTGTTTGCAGCCGCTTCCAAGCTAGCTATTTCCTCTTGGAGGTTCTCATCGGCCCCTTCTTTATTTGTTGGCTTAGCCTCGATGGCTTTTTCTCGTTGCGCATCCTCTTGAGGTACATTTTCTTCAGACATTTCTTTCAATGTTAAGGTTCATAGTTATTGAGCGTTTAAAGATACTAACTACAGCCCGAATTACAAGGAGCTCACCTTTTAGATATGCTGCCAGATCTCCCACGCTGTTTCGGCCTGTATTTCTAACATACGCAATCCGTTAATGGTTTGGGCGTTTTGTGCCTTGGCCTTTGCTAAAAAGGTAGAAACGGCAGGATTGTAGATCAAGTCGTAAACAATGTGTGTATGGGTCAAATAATCATAAGGAAGCTCAGGATGATCTTCGATATTAGGGTAGGTTCCCAAAGGCGTACAGTTTACAATGAGTTTGGTTTGAGCGATCAATTGCGCATCTATGTCGTTATAACCTATCCGTCCATTTTCCCGCTTTCGCGAAACATATTGGCAACTCACCCCCATTTGTGATAAGGCATAGACCACAGCTTTTGAGGCGCCACCAGTACCTAAAATTAGTGCGGTTACTTCATTTTGATCCTCGTTATGAGGTTTCAACTGATCTGAAAATTGTTCAAGTAAGGATTGTTTAAACCCAATAAAGTCTGTATTGTAGCCTTTAAGCTTGCCTGACGTACTGCGTTTGATCGTATTAACTGCGCCTATAGCCTTGGCATGCTCATCGAGCTCATTCAAAAAAGGGATTACAAGTTCTTTATAGGGAATAGTCACATTATAGCCTCTAATCGTCTGATCTTCTAATAAAGCACTTACCATTTCTGAGGTCTCACAATCAAAATTCTCATATCTGGCAAGAATACCTTCCCTCTTAAATTTATGGGCAAAATAGCGCGCAGAAAACGAATAGGCAATGTGCTTACCTATAAGACCATATTTATCCATGACGTCTTGTTTTATCTCCATACTTTCCTAAGGCAACAACAATAGCTATTCCTACCAAAATAAAGAAAACAGCAAGGGTGTTTTCCAGATTAACAGTGGTAGGCCAAAAACGATCATAATTGTCTAATATGGCATTGCCGTTGCGGTCAAAAGCAATGGCCCCACTGGCATCTAATTCGTAAACTTCAGTTTTCCAAGGCCAAACTACCCCTAGAGATCCAGTTATAAAGCCTATAATTACGGCATTGGTATTATTTTTATAGTGTTTGAGTAAATACCCTAAAAAATGAGATAAGGTCACAAGACCAGTAAGCGAGCCAGCGGCAAAGACCAACAAGACCTTGACTAATCGCATTTGTTTTGGATTGTCGACAAATGTAAAATCAAAAGAAAATATATCAATGATCGTCATATATAAGGCATTAACTGCATCTACTAGCAAGAGTACATAATTACCCAAAAGCATTAGGATAAAGGAGCCAGACAAACCTGGCAAGGTCATACCAGATACCCCAATAATACCACAGATAAAAACAAAAACTAAGTGATCATTTTCTTGGGCTGGTTCTAATAAGCTGATGCTCACCCCAACGATGGTACCCAAGATCAACAATATAATATTGCCCTGATTCCAAGCCTTAAAATCTTTGGCGATATAATAAATAGATCCAATAATCATCCCAAAAAATGTACTCCATACCAATAGTGGGTACTCTTTAATAGCGATGTCTAATAAGAGGGATACACTAAAATAACTTATGAGCATGCCCAAGATGAGAAGCCCTAAAAATTTGCCATTGATATATCGCCAAAAGGAAGCTAATCGCCCATTAAACAACAGCTTTGCTGCGGTAGCATTAATTTTTTGCAGGCTGTAAATAAACTCTTCATAAAAACCCGCTACAAAAGCAACAACACCTCCAGAAACACCAGGCACCTTGTTTGCGGCACCCATGGCTAGTCCTTTGAGTACTAACCAAAACTTATCCATAAAAGTTCTAGTGTCTGTCTGCATTGGTTTGTTTTTGTCCTGCTGTGCGTTCTAACAACAATATCAATACAAATCCTACAAGTGCAGCTATACAAGCATATAAGACTAAAGGCTCTCCTTCATAGGATTGTGGTAAGACGCTATCTTCGAGTAAGGGTACCTCTACCCCATGTCTATCTATCCGGGTGGTTAACACCCTTTTCCACGGCCAAATCTTATTTAGGGACCCAATCATGAAACCGGTAAGCACCGCCAGTGTCATTTCTCGTTTATGTTCAAACATCCAGCGCAGGGCTTTTGAAAATAGTTTCAACCCTATGATACAGCCCAAAATAAATAGAAGCACCTTGAACAAGCTCAATTTGACCATATCCCAGTCACCAGAGCGCAATCCAGATATAAAATCGGTCAACGTACCTAGCACCAATTCGTAAGAACCTAGTAGCACGAGGATAAAAGAGCCAGACACCCCAGGCAATATCATCGCGATGATAGCGATAAAACCAGAAAGCAAAAAGTAGTACCACACATCTGGAGCGGCACCCGGTATAGCGATGGTGATATAATAGGCCACCACCGCTCCTATCGCTGTAGCAGCTATGATCCCGGCATTCCAGCGTTTGATTTGTTTGCCGATATAAAGAACACTTGCCAATACTAGTCCAAAGAAAAAAGACCATACCAGTATGGGTTGATGTTCTAATAAATACTTAATCAGTTGTGCCAAAGACAATATGCTCACTAGCACGCCACCAAACAAACTCAAGAGAAAACCGAGATTGTACTGTCGAAACATAGCTTTAAAACCATGGTTTTTCCAAAATGAAAAAATCCCGAGATCTAGCCCATCAATAGTCGTAATCAGTTCTTGGTAAATTCCAGTCACAAAGGCAATTGTACCCCCCGAAACACCAGGAACTACATCGGCAGCACCCATGGCTATTCCCTTTAAAAACGTGGTAATGTATGAGCGTATTTGTCTAGGCATAAGTATTTATTACGGGAATCGCTAAAATAATAGCTTTCGTACGAAAGACCTACAAACTTCGTGTTGATTTTTAGCGCAAATCAACAGCATGGGTGTAAATCTCAACTGCTTTTCCAATGGGCATCAGATTCCATTTTATTTGAGTATTTTAGGCCTCTGAAAAAATTTAAAACTATGAAATATATTTTTGCTGCTGCATTATGCATGGCCTTAGTGGGATGTAAAGAGTCTAAAAAAACCATTACCGACCCACCAAAACCAGAATTTATTGATCTTACGGCCTTAGAAGGCGATGGAGACAAAGTGTTGCAAACATATATCAATACCATTACAGAAGCCGAGCTCAAAGAGATGCTTTACATCTATGCAAGTGATGAAATGGAAGGCAGAAACACGGGAGAACCCGGCCAAAAGAAAGCGGTAGCCTATCTTAGAGATTACTACAAAGCACAAAACATTCCTTCTGGGACTAAGGATGATACCTATTTTCAAATTGTGCCTGAAACCTATTTTAGAAAAAATAGTGGCTTAAAAGCTTCAGAAAATGTACTTGCCTTTATCGAAGGCTCCGAAAAGCCCGAAGAAATTTTGGTCTTGTCTGCCCACTTAGATCACGTAGGGATCGACAAAGATGGAAACGTCTATAACGGCGCAGATGATGACGGTTCTGGAACCGTAGCACTTTTAGAAATTGCAGAAGCTTTTAAAATGGCTAAAGAAGCTGGTATGGGCCCCAAACGGTCTATCTTATTCTTGCATGTTACTGGAGAAGAAAAAGGTCTTTATGGTTCAAAGTATTATACAGAGTATCCTGTATATCCTTTAGAAAACACCATTGCCAATCTCAATATTGACATGATAGGTCGTAATGATGAAGATCATATGAATGACAATGATTACCTCTATCTCATTGGGTCAAAAATGTTAAGTCAAGAATTACATGATGTTTCTGCGGCAATCAACAAGAAATACTTTGACATGAATCTTGATTATCGCTATGATGCTCCCAACGATCCAAACAAATTCTATTACCGCTCAGATCACTACAACTTTGCCAAAAACAATGTACCTGTCATCTTTTATTTTAATGGAGTTCATGAAGATTACCACCGTATTTCTGATACGCCAGACAAAATCAACTACCCGCTACTTACAGAGCGTACGCGTTTAATTTTCGCGACAGCTTGGGAATTAGCAAATCGCAAAAACAGACCCGCATTAAACCCTGCGACAGAATAGTTTAGCCATCTAAAACAGTAGATCAACTCCAGAAGTGCAAAAAAATGTTACTTTTTTTTAAGCAAAAGAGTTGCTGAACACTAAGGAATAATTATCTTTGCAAACGCTAAGCAAAATGGTGGTTGTAGCTCAGCTGGTTAGAGCACTGGTTTGTGGTACCAGGGGTCGCCGGTTCGAACCCGGTCTTCCACCCTTACGCAAAAAGCCTCATCTTATGATGAGGCTTTTTTTAATTTTACTAAGGCCGATTGTCTTACCGCAATCAATAGTGGGACACGCTATCTCGATCAAATTAAATCAAATAAACTATCTACTGCGGGGTAGCGTTCTACGGTAAACCCTTCGGCATACTCTGTACCAATTAACCGTCCCAAATCTCTTGCCCTATAGTGAATACTATCTTTAAAATTTGCACTAGAAATAGGTGTTTGGTCTTCTTTAGAGTTTGGGTCGTAAAACTGACTGCTGTACGCAAATACAGCTTCTTGTTTCTTTGCAATAAAACCTGAAACATCCACTACGACATCGGGCTCAATATTTTTCCATTGGATATAATGATATACGTACTTGGGACGCCATTTTTGCTGAACATCTCCATTTACAGTAGTTTGAATTTTTTCTAAACCACTTAAAAAACAGGCATCACTCGCAAGCTTACTGCCTTTACCGTGATCGATATGGCGGTCTGTAATGGCATTGCACAAAACAATATCGGGGGTGTAGCTACGGATCACCTCAATGATTTTTATCAAATTTTCTGGAGTATGCTGAAAAAAGCCATCGGCTATAGCAATGTTCTCTCTAACTTTGACCCCTAATATAGCAGCAGCCGCGGCGGCTTCTTTGGCCCGTATTTCGGGAGTACCCCGTGTTCCCAACTCGCCTCTAGTTAGATCGAGTATGCCTACTTTTTTGCCATGGGCAATCTCTTTGGCTAGGGTCGCTCCACAGCCCAATTCTACATCATCGGGATGTGCCCCAATAGCGAGTATGTCTAATTTCATTGTCTATTTTTTAGTGAAGCACTGATTTTTTTTTCTTTTTGGCTTTGCTCGAAACTTTGGACAAGGCTTGCTTAATATCCTGTTTTAAGTCTTTTACCTGTTCTATCCCCACCGAAAATCGAATCAAACCTTCAGAAATACCTTGTTTTTTGCGCTCTTCTTCACCTAGTAAAAAATGTGAAGTTTGGGCAGGATTAAGCATGGTACTCTCTACTCCCGCAAGACTCATAGAGGGTTTGATCAAACGCAGGGCTTTTTGAAATGCCTCTGGGTCGATATTGGCCGCTAATTCAAAAGACATCATCCCGCCAAATCCTTTCATCTGTGCCTTGGCCAACAAGTGATCTGTATGAGTGGTAAGACCAGGGTAATACACGGTGTCGATACCGTCTAAAGCATCTAACCATTTGGCCAATTTCATCGCATTTTTATTCTGCTTTTTTACTCTGATACCCATGGTTTTCATACTGCGCTCTAACAACCAAACGGTAAGATCACTTAAACTACCTCCTAGGTTTTTGGCAAGATTCCAAATCTGCTCAATATGAGCTTTACTGGCTACCACCGCCCCGGCACATATATCACTATGGCCACCCATATATTTGGTCGCGCTGTGGATGACAATATCTACGCCAAACTTTAACGGCTGTTGATTAATAGGAGAAGCAAAGGTATTATCGATCATCGTCACTATACCTTTTGACTTAGCCAGTTGGGTCACCATATGAAGATCGGTGATGGTCATTAGTGGGTTTGATGGTGTCTCTATATAGATCACTTTGGTATTGTCTTGAAGCGCTTTCGCGAAAGCATCTGCTCCCAAACCATCTGTAAACGTATAAGAGATATTGTATTTTTCAAACTCTTCAACGACCAGATTATAAGTACCCCCATAAAGCGTTTTTTGTAAAACGACATGATCTCCGGCATTGAGAAAGGCGAGTAATGTAGTGCTTACCGCAGCCATACCACTACCAAAAATAAGCGCATCTTCTCCACCTTCTAAAGCGGCGATTTTTTTGCTAAGCCCTTCTTGATTGGGCGTATTAAAATACCTGGGGTAACGTTTAACATCGACATCCATAAAGGCATATGACGACGATAAATAAATGGGAGAAACTGCTCCTTGGTATTGTTCATCTTTGAGTTCTCCAGTATGGGTGCAGATCGTATTGACCCCTAAGTTCTTGGCTTTCATATGGCTTGTTATTTCTAGTCTAAAAATACAAATAATCACTATAGCCTACCTCATATCCTACAGTATTTCGAAAAGGTTTTATTTTGTATTTACAGTATTTTCTGTCGAGAATGATATCATACTTTTACCCGAAGTACCTACCTTTATAGGATATGAAATTGATAACAAATATTCATCAATTGTTGGTTACTGGTAGCTTTGATACTCCTGTAGCTGGGGCCGCTTTAAAGCAAATGCCGTATATAGAAAATGCCTTTTTGCTCATAGATCAAGACCGTATCTACGACTATGGCACTATGGAAGATATGCATCCCATTGCCGTAGATGAAGTCATTGATGCTACAGGGCAAATCGTCTTGCCCATGTGGTGTGACTCTCATACGCATCTGGTGTATGCCCAAGGCCGAGAAAAAGAATTTGTAGATCGCATCAATGGTTTGTCCTATCAAGAAATTGCTGCTCGTGGTGGAGGTATTTTAAACAGCGCCAAAAAATTGCGCGAGATGGATATGGAACCCTTGTATGAAGCTGCCGCCTCGAGACTCGAGCAACTTATTGCTTTGGGCACCGGCGCTATTGAGATAAAATCTGGGTATGGGTTGAGTCTAGCCGCCGAGGGCAAAATGCTCGAGGTTATAGCGAGACTCAAATCTAATTTTAATATTCCTATTAAGGCCACCTTATTGGCTGCACATGCTATACCAGAAGCTTATGCCACAAATCGAGAAGGCTATATTGAGTGTATAGCAAAGGAGATGATTCCCGCTTTCGCGAAAGCAAAACGTTGCGACTTTATCGATATATTTTGTGAATCTGGCTATTTTACTGTAGCCGAATTACACACCATATTAGCAGCTGGAGTAGCTCACGGTTTGCGCCCTAAAGTTCATGTAAATCAATTTAACGCTATTGGCGGCGTCGCTGCTGCTGTCTCTCATAATGCGCTTAGTGTAGACCACTTAGAACAACTCACACAAGAAGATATCAAAGCCTTGCAAGGCTCACAAACCATTGCTGTTGCACTGCCCGGCTGTTCGTTTTTTTTAGGTATTCCCTACACGCCAGCGAGGCGTATTATTGACGCTGGTCTTCCCATCGCTATTGCCAGTGATTTTAATCCTGGCTCGGCGCCTAGTGGCAATATGAATTTTGTGGTTTCTCAAGCCTGTATCAATTTAAAAATGACCCCAGCCGAGGCCATACTTGCCGCTACTATCAACGGGGCTTTTGCTATGGATGTAGCACAAGAGACTGGTAGTATTACCAAAAATAAAAAAGCCAATTTGATTATGACTCCAAAGCTGTCTTCGTATCAGGCCATCCCATATCATTTTGGACAGCATCAAATAGCCCAATTAATCATTAATGGTGAATTCGTATAAGTATGTTACCCAATTTTAGAATCGCTGAAGCTGGAACTGTTTCTGACCTGTTTAGAAAAAAAGATATTGATACTTTTTATGCCGCCGCGCGTCATATTCACAACCTTCCTTATGGGCGCATCAAACGCCCTAGTAAACCGCATACCGTTATTACCGAGGGCAAAGGCACTTGCTCTACCAAACACAGCTGTTTAAAGCTGCTAGCCGAAGAAAATAATATTAACAGTATCGAATTAAACATGGCCATTTTTGCCCTAAACGCTCAAAATACACCTCAAGCCAAAAAGATACTTGAGACCTACCGCTTGCCTTATCTTTTGGAAGCACATGTTTATTTGAGTTATGCAGGCGAACGTTACGATCTTACTCACCCCGATACCTCGGCCAAGCCATGGGAAAAAGATGTTTTGATAGAAATCGCCATTGATACCGATCAAATTGGAGATTGGAAAAAGCAGTACCACCAATCGGTCTTAGAAGAATGGCTCAAAAGAGATCAATTAGACTATACCTTAGAGGAACTCTGGCGTATTCGTGAAAACTGTATTGCAGCGTTGGAAGATTCATAGTGTATATTTTATATAATCATTCAAAAATTGCGATCTTTAGGTCTAATTGTTGACCCTCTACTACCCTATCGCATGATTCATCTTCAATATGCCAACGCCACCGATATACTTGCAAAAACCGCACTGCGCGAAGGAGAGACCAAACTAGGTGAGCAATTTGAATACCTCACCGCGCTAGAAGACCTGAGAGATAGCACTGCAACCTATGTGGTTTTTGGAATAGAAGAAGATATAGGTGTGCAGGCTAATTTTGGTAAAAAGGGTACGGCTAAGGCCTGGGGTGCTTTTTTGAACACCTTTGTTAACCTTCAATACAACAGATATACCCATAAAAACATCATTCTTTTGGGTTCAATCAAAGTTGTGCCCAGTGAACCCATCAACAAAAACACACCCAAGCAGTCATTGGGTGACATTGTAGATCGCATCGACAAAATGGTATCACAAGTGGTAAGCGCTGTGGTGCGTGCCAATAAAATCCCGATTATAATAGGTGGAGGACATAACAATGCCTTTGGAAATATCAAAGGTGTATCTCTGGCCAAAAACAACCCAATAAATGTTATCAATATTGACGCCCATACCGATTTAAGACCTTTGGACTACCGTCATAGCGGGAATGGTTTTAGTGCGGCCTATCGGCAAGATGACCAACGCTACTTGGAGCTGTATAGCATCTTTGGACTACATGCCAATTACACATCTCAGGCCATTTTTGATTGGATGGACCAGCGCCCCCAACAAATAGAATATAAATTATTTGAAGACATTACTAACGAGACCGATGCTCTGCATGTGTTTAAAACCATGATTTCTAAATTGCAAAATGCTGCCATAGGTTTAGAGCTTGATTGTGATGCTATACAAGACTTTCCAACTAGTGCTCAAACTCCTAGTGGTTTTGCGCTCAATACGATCCGAAAATGTGTCACCCTAGCTGCTTCGCTCCCTCAAATCGCCTATTTTCACCTTTGTGAAGCAGCGCCTACAAAAATGACCAGTGGGCAGGTGGGTAAGGCATTGAGTTATTTGGTTTCCGATTTTATTCGCGCTCATGATAAACATTAGACCCTTTCAAAAAACAGATGCCGCTGTCTTTAAAGCGCTCAATATCGCTTGGTTAGAGAAGTATTTTTATGTCGAAGCCTACGATCGTGAAGTTTTGAGTCATCCCAAAAAATATATACTAGACAAAGGCGGCTATATTTTTATGGTTGATTATAAGGGAGACACTATAGGTACTATGGCTTTGCTCAAACATCCTAACGAGATCTATGAGTTTACCAAAATGGCAGTTGCTCCCGATCTACAAGGATTGGGGATAGGACAAAAAATGATGGCCTATGTGATTGCTTTCGCGAAAGCGCAAGACTTAAAAGGCCTTATACTCTACTCCAACACCAAATTAGAAAATGCTATTTACATCTATAGAAAATACGGATTTATCGAGATCCCTCAAGAACAAGAGGTCATCTATAAACGAAGTAATATTAAAATGAAATATCCACTATAACCACAAACTATGAAAAAGACGATCCTTTTGGCAATAATACCCCTATGCCTATTAAACAGTTGTAAAGAAAAAGAAACCAAAACCGAAGTAGATCAAGTAACCTCAGAAATGAGTACAGAAGCCGAGGCTACAACGGTAGAAACAGGTTTTGAAATTATTCCGATTTCTCACGGAACCCTCGTCTTAAAATGGGATGATGCCACCATTTATATCGATCCAGTAGGAGGTAAAAAAGCCTTTGACGGCCAAGCCGATCCCGATGTGATACTCATTACCGATATACATGGAGATCATCTCAACAAAGCGACCTTAGATAGCCTACCTACAACAAACACCTCATTTATTGTCCCTAAAGCCGTAGCGCAAGAATTGGGCGAAGCATACAGCCCACAAACAACTATTCTTGACAATGGGGCTCAGATCGAAAAGCTTGGCTTTACTATCGAAGCCATCCCGATGTACAATCTTAGAGAAGAAGCGCTCAAATTTCACCCAAAAGGTCGCGGCAATGGATATGTGATTTCCAAAGGCGGCAAACGCGTCTACGTCTCTGGTGACACAGAAGACATACCAGAAATGCGTCAGTTGGAAAATATTGATATTGCTTTTGTTTGTATGAACCTACCCTATACCATGCCTGTAGAAAGTGCCGCAGATGCCGTGATTGCCTTTGAGCCAGATACTGTGCTGCCCTATCACTATCGGGGCACTCAAGGCCTTAGCGATGTTCAAGCCTTTAAAAACAAGGTCAATCAAGCCAAGCCCGAGATTGATGTCTTAGTATTGGATTGGTACGAAAACGCCCAAAACAACTAACACTAGATGTAGCTAAAAAAGAAACCCCGTGATAGGCATTCCTATCACGGGGTTTTTACTTATTTATGATTGCGTTTACTTTAGGGTAAATGAGGTTTGTGCAATAAGCGCTGGACCATCAAAAACGTTGACATTATAAACACCTGCCTCAAAATCTCCGTCTATAGGAGGAATATTTTCACAAATATCCAAGGCTTGATTTTCATAAAAGAATTTTGATATGGTACTGTAGGTCAATTGCCCCTCTTCATAGGTTAGTGTTTTGTTATCGCCTAACACGCGTTTTCTAGGGTCTATGACCTGTACATACAAGATGCGATCACCAGCTTCGGCCAGACGGTTTTGAGGCACGGTATAACAAGCTCTAATTTTGTCAACACGTCTCGCTCTCGCATTTTCTACGAGCTTCCCAGAAGAGCGCTCTATGACGCCTACAGCCTTAAGCTTGTTTGCCGCTAAGGCAGCACCTAGTGACACACGCTCGGCAAGTTTATCATTTTCTATACTTAAACTATCGCCTTTTCCTCTTTGTACTTCGAGCTCATAGGTCGTACTATCAACACGCATGGCCAGCAATTGATTACTCCCGCGCAAACTATCGTTTTGGGCAAAGAGAAAATCGCGCTCTTTACGCAGTTTAAACACTTCGGTTCGATATTTTCCTAAACTCGCTATAGTAGCGTCTTTGGCATCAATATCTGTGATGAGTTGCTGGATGCGATCCCGAGCGTCGTTAAGCTCTGTATCTTTTAAATTATTTTCTTCAATGACCACATCGTATTTGTCTACCATCTCTTTAAGATCGGCAAGGACGACATTCTTTTCTTGTGTCAATTGTGATTTGGTATCCTTTTCCTGATTGTATAGTTTAACAGCAAAGGCACCAGCCACGACCAAGAGTACCGCCAAAATACCTGTGATGATCTTGATTCCGTTATTATTATTCTCGTTTTCCATGATATTTAAAAATTGTTTAATGGTTATACGTTAAAACGCCCAATATTGGATTATGGTGTATTCGCTTTCGCGAAAGCAAACATATTTAATCTTCATTTAACATTACTACAGATAAGGTATTAAAAATGAAGACGGCATAAAACTCAAATCTTTCCCAAAATACTTAAGACGGTGTTAAATCTAATTTTGTTTTATACTTTTTAAATATCTTTAAACAAAATAGAATACATGAGTTCATTTATCCGAATTTTACTAGTGGTATGTATTTGTTGGTCTTGCTCTTCTGATGAGCAAGAGCCTACCATGGTCACCCCAACAGAGCGGCGCACCACAATTCCAGATCCAGCATTTGAACAGGCCCTAATTGATCTTGGGATAGATAACGAATTAGACGGAACGGTCCTGACATCCCGTCTTGAAGGAGAAACTACACTCTTATTGGCCGATAAAAATATTAGCAATCTCACAGGTATTGCCGATTTTGTAGACCTAGAAAATATTAGAGCAAGCAATAATCCTATTACCACTGTGGATGTATCGCGCAATACTACCCTGCTCTTTATCAAACTTGAAAATACCCCACTAAGCAGTATTAATGTTTCTAATTTGACAGCGCTAGAAAAGTTAGAACTAGGCGGAAGCGCGCTTCAAAATATAGATCTCAGCAATAATGCCAAATTACAATTGTTTGATGCAGACAATACATCACTGAGCAGCCTTGATGTTTCTCAAAACCCAGAACTCTTTACCCTTGATGTAAGAAATACAGCCCTGAACTGTATACAAGTAAGCGACGATCAATTAGAAAATACACCCCTTAACTGGACAATAGACGATACTACCACACTAAATACCACATGCAATTAAATCCTAAAAAATAACCCACCGAATGCATCAAAAAAAAGCGGCCTTTATGTGCCGCTTTTTTTTTATGGGTCTAACTTCTTGTTTACCTACTATAGTTAGGTGATTCTTTGGTAATGGTCACATCATGCGGATGACTTTCATTGATACCACTTGCTGTTATTTTTACAAACTGACCGGTTTCTTTGAGTGTTGCTATGTCTTTTGCACCACAATAGCCCATACCTGCACGCAATCCACCTACAAACTGATGAATGCTCTCATTAAGCTCACCTTTATAGGGTACGCGACCTACAATACCTTCGGGAACTAATTTTTTAATATCGTCTTCCACATCTTGAAAATAGCGGTCTTTCGATCCTTTTTTCATGGCTTCGACAGAACCCATACCCCGGTAAGATTTAAACTTACGGCCTTCGTAAATGATGGTTTCTCCTGGAGATTCTTTGGTGCCTGCTAGCAATGATCCGAGCATTACACAATCGGCGCCTGCGGCTATGGCCTTGGGAATATCACCAGTATAGCGTATCCCGCCATCGGCAATTACAGGGACTCCAGTGCCTTTTATCGCGGCTGCACATTCTAATACCGCCGAAAATTGAGGAAATCCTACACCTGCTACCACTCGTGTGGTACAAATCGAGCCAGGCCCAATACCTACTTTGACAGCATCGGCACCAGCCTCGACCAAATACTTTGCGGCAGCTGCCGTGGCGATGTTTCCTACTACGCAATCCAGATCTGGATGAGCTGCTTTTACTTCTTTTAACACACTTACCACACCTTTGGTATGACCATGAGCCGTGTCTATAACTATGGCATCTACACCTGCCTTAACCAAAGCCGAAGCACGCTCTACAGCATCTCCAGTTACTCCAATAGCGGCAGCAACACGTAACCTGCCATAAGAATCTTTGTTGGCATATGGCTTTAAGGTAAGTTTGGTAATATCTCTAAAGGTGATTAAGCCCACCAGACTATTATCCCCTTTGACAACAGGTAATTTCTCGATTTTATGATCTTGCAAGATCGATTCTGCTTGTTGTAAGGAGGTACCTTCCTTGGCAGTGACTAGTTTTTCTGAGGTCATTACCTCTTTGATGGGACGATCATTATTTTTTTCAAAACGCAAATCACGGTTGGTCACTATGCCCAAAAGTTTACCCGCATCGTCTACTATAGGAATACCGCCTATACTGTGTTCTCGCATGGCGTTTTTGGCATCGCTTACTCTAGAATCTAAGGGCAAGGTTACTGGATCGATAATCATCCCACTTTCGGCACGTTTGACCTTTCTCACTTTCATTGCCTGATCTGCAATGGTCATATTTTTATGCAACACTCCAATTCCGCCTTCTTGAGCGATAGCAATGGCCATTCGGCTTTCGGTAACCGTATCCATAGCCGCAGAGACTATAGGCACATTAAGCTCGATATTTTTGGTAAATTTTGAGGTAATTCGGACTTCTCTAGGAAGTACTTCTGAGAATGCTGGTACCAAAAGTACGTCGTCATAGGTTAAACCTTCTCCCAGAATTTTATTTTCGTGTGCAGTCATGGCAATTAAGATTATAGTTAGATCCTCCTTTTTGTTGGCCTATTTCGCTTTCGCGAAAGCAATGCCTTACAGCTAAAGTCAATAACAATTAATTGCGTGCAAATATACGGCTAAAAAGCTTACGGCCTTGTGCTTTCTTTTTGCTGTGATCCAAAAAAACAAAACCACCGTATATAGAACAATAACAACAACGACAGCTGCATAATGTAGCTGTCTCATTTTTTAAAATTTAAATAAGAAGTATGAAAAAAGGTTTGTTTACAACCGCAATAGCTATGACAATAGTATTAACATCATGTGTGTCAAAAAAGAAATTTGTTGAATTGCA
>PAUP01000047.1 GCA_002712765.1 Cytophagaceae bacterium
AGATAAATGGCACAAGTAGAGTCTATCCTAAAACCCGATTGGGTCATTCTAAATCAAAAAGCAACCGTATCTTCGTATAAAACATGCCTTTATGAAAAAGACCTACGCCATTGCCAATTTAATATCTGTTATTCTGGTCTTGGTAGTCAATGGGCTATCACAATCACAACGTTGGAACAATACCACTATAGGTGAGCGCAGCGATCAATATGACAATCTATTTACTCCTGCAGGATATGCTTTTGCTATTTGGGGGCTTATCTTTTTGATGCTAGTAGGCTACGCGCTTTTTCAGATACGTCGCGCCTTTTTTAGTGACAAACCCACCCCTAGTATCGAGCAAACGGGATGGTGGTTTTTTATAGCCAACCTGGCCAATGCGGCCTGGGTGGTTGCCTTTACTTATGATTATATAGGTGTTTCTCAACTTATTATGCTGGTGATCTTGGTAAGCCTATTAATGATCGTAAAGCGCACCAATATGGAACGATGGGACGCGCCTATAGAAGTGATTGCCTTTGTCTGGTGGCCAATTTGTATCTATGCAGGCTGGATTGCCGTTGCCACTATTGCCAATTTTTCGGCTTATTTTACTGCTCTAGGGTTTGATGGAGGACCTTGGTCTGAAACTTCCTGGACACTTCTTATGATTGTTATAGCAACGGCGGTTAATTTGTTTATGATTTTCTCTCGTAATATGCGCGAATTTGCCGCAGTGGGTATCTGGGCCTTGGTTGCCATTTATGTGCGGCACGGTGGTCGTATAGACAGTATCGCATATACCGCTCTTGCTGGAGCCCTCATTTTAGGAATCGCTGCTATGTATCACGGCTATCAAAATCGAGCCACTGCTCCTCACCTCAAACTCAAAGAACGACTATCTAAGTCGTAATGGTTTCTCTACCATTTTTAATAGCCAAATACAATAGGGTAAGTCCCCCTTTTTTAGTCAATTTATGCCAAAATAGGAAAGGTTTTGGGGGACTTCCCCCTTTTTTTAATAGGTGCTTGTATAATCTAAAGAATAAGGAGATATTGCTGTCCTGAAAGCGCGAATAGCCCCATAATTGCTATTCGTTTTAAATCAAATAATTACAACCTAAGCCCACCAAATCATTATGAGATTATCTCGCCTGATCTGCTATGCAGTGATCCTTTTTGCGTTTACTAATTGTGCTTCTAGCTACAAAACCATTTCTCCAAAAACCCTTATTTATGTTTCTAAGACTGCAACAGAAGATGTAGCACTCGAATACAAATACAATCTACTCGATAAGAAATACAAAAAGAAAGAAGACAAAAAAGGCATCAAGCTTGTCGCTGTAAAAATCACCAATAATTCTGGAAAGGATCTCACCTTTGGGAAGGATCTAAAATTGGTATACGAAAATGGAGACCAAGTTTTTGTGCTTGACAACGACCGCGTGTACAATACCCTAAGACAAAAACCAGCTTCCTATCTTTGGTACCTACTTTTAACTCCAACTATGCTAAACACTACTAGTTCAAATTCTTCTAGCAGTGGTATTGGAGAAGAAACCAACTCTATCCCTATTGGACTTGTCATTGGACCAGGATTGACAGCTGGAAATATGATTGCCGCAAGCTCTGCAAACAAGAAGTTTGAAGAAGAATTAATGATCTACAATATCTATGGTACACTTATCAAAAATGGTGCTACCGAATACGGCCTTATAGGCATAGATTCTGATTTTTATGAGGCCCTCAAAATTAAAGTTGAGCGTTAATTCTTGCTCCCTCTATCTCAATTTTTTATAGAAATACCTGACTAAGGATTTGTTTATCCTTACAAGTCTATCCCTATATACTTGCCTGATTTTTCTGGTGAGCGGCCCAAGTCTGTCCAAAACACAAGTTCATTATTTTAAAGTGGAGTTCAGCGACCACGGTAAAAAACGAGGCGAATCCGAAAAGCCATATGAGTAGGAATAAATTAATTATAAATGACTAAAAAAAATTACCCAAAACTAACAGCAGTTATGCTTGCCTCAACACTTGTTTTTTCAAGTTGTGCTTCTATTGTGAGTAAAAGCAAATATCCTATTGCTATCAATAGTGCTCCTAGTGAAGCTAAGATTGTGGTAAAAGACAAAAAAGGAATAGAGATTTTCTCTGGTAAAACCCCTGCCAATTTAGAACTCAAAGCAGGAAGTGGATTTTTCAGTAAGGCAAGATATCAAATCACCTTTTCTAAACCTGGTTATACTACCAAAACAGTCCCTGTCGAATTCAAACTAGACGGATGGTACTTTGGCAATTTAGTTTTTGGAGGAGTTATTGGTTTTCTTATCATAGATCCTGCGACTGGCGCTATGTATAAATTGGAAAAAGAATTTATAAACCAAACTTTGGAGCCTGCCGTTACAAGCGCAGAAAATGATGGATTACAGATATATGCTATCAACGACATCCCTTCAGATTGGACAGAACATTTAGTCCTTTTGGAAGAGTAATACTTTGCCTACTTTAAACGGGTCATGTGGTTTACACCCTATAAATGGGATTATACCACATCACCCGTTTTCGATTTTGTTTGATTGGTAATAGACTTTTGCCTTTCTGATAAATGGCTCTCTATCTAAATAACCTTTATAATTAGGTCTCCAAAGAGGCTCAGGCCGTATTTAAAATAATCGGCGGTCGTACCAGAATTTAACTAGGGGCAATTTATTGGGGTAACTCCCCCTTTTTTACTCGATTTACGCCAAAATTTGAGGTATTTTGGGGGACTTCCCCCTTTTTTTGATTCGCGCTTGTATAATCTAAAGAATAAAGAGATATTGCTGTCGCAACACATCAAAACCTCTAATCATTTTACAACCAATGCGCACCTACAAATTCTTTTTTTCTCTAGCTTTTTTGAGTACGTTCTTTGTACTACTCTCTTGTTCTTCGACTAAAAATGTCCAGAAAAACGCGGCACAAATACTTAAAGATCCCAATACCTTTAGACTAACCGAAATCTCAACAGACGACACCTATGGCTACACCCCAGAAAATGCAGTAGAGGTAGGGGGCTCCAGACAATCTGAAGGACCGCTTAACGAAAGACGTTTTCTAAATGCGCTTACGGGACCTAATGGCGAGCGAGTGTCTTATTACAGGGCCGGCAGTTGCTGTCCTGTAAAAAGTGAAAATGGTTTGATGGGTACTGCCATCCTTGACAATTATCGCGTTACTTGGGAAAATTCTAAGGATACTGTCTCTATTTACATCAATATGTATGACTCGAGTTATCTCAAAGCACCTAAAGGTTTTGGAATTAGAGAGTAATCGTTCCATTCAAACCTTAGCACCCTTTACTATTCACTTACCTATAGCAAGACCTTAGACCTATATAGTAGCGATACAAATTATGATAGCTGTCTAAGACGTACTTAAAATTCTATCGTTAATGAAAACAAAAGACGTACAGCTCTCTCCTGATTTTCGCCGTCAGGCTACCAAAGCGATTCAATCGATCGTATTTTTTATTATGTCTTATGTGATTTTGTTAGTGCTGGCAGTGGCTCTTACCTTTTTGTGCGTTTTTGGCAGTATTGCCCTTATGAGTGCAAAACCTTCGTTGATCACTCTGGTAGTTGGTATAGGATTAGCGAGTGTTGGGATATTAGTACTGTTATTTCTGATCAAATTTATCTTTAAATCTAACAAGGTAGATCGTTCAAATCTCATAGAGGTCAACAGGGCAGAGCAGCCTCAATTATTTGCCATGCTCGATGACATCGTTGAAAAGGTTGGTACAGACTTTCCCAAAAAGGTATACCTCTCTGCCGAGGTAAACGCCTCGGTATTTTACGATTCGAGCTTTTGGAGTATGATTTTTCCCGTAAGGAAAAATTTATCGATAGGAATGGGACTAATCAATACGATTAGCGCCTCAGAGCTCAAAGCTATACTCGCGCACGAATTTGGTCATTTTTCTCAGAAAACAATGAAAGTAAGTAGTTATGTCTACTACGTAAATCAAGTTATCTTTAATTTGCTTAACGACAATGATAATTACCATAATCTCGTACATCGCTGGGCCAATATTCATGGTATTTTTGCCCTCTTCGTATTGCTAGCCCAAAAAGTCATTGAAGGCATTCAAAAAACGCTGAGATACCTCTATGGCATAGTCAATAAAAATTACTTGAGCTTGTCTAGAGAGATGGAGTTTCATGCCGATGAAATAGCTGCGTCTATTACAGGCTATGAGCCTTTGAAAACGTCTTTGCTTCGCATGCAACTTGCCGATATTTCCTTTAATGAGGTATTATCTTTTTATGAAGACAAAATAAAAGAGAATCTAAAAAGTCAAAATATTTATAAAGAGCACACCTATGTACTGCACTTTTTTGCCAAAGAAAATAAGCTCCCAATAATTCAGGGTATACCCTATATTAAAGAAGAAGAGCTCAATAAACTCAACAAATCCAAACTGAATATAGAAGATCAATGGGCCTCTCATCCCAGTACAGAAGATCGTATTGAACGTCTCGAAAAAACCACTTGGGCAACCATAGACACTCCCCATATCCATGCCAATGACATCATACAAAACTTAGAGCAATTACAGCATGCCTGCACTCAAAAACTCTTTAAAGTGGTAGTATACCAGGGCGAGGTTTCAGAAATCACTCTAGAGGCATTTAAAGAGGCGCATCAAGAAATTTACAATAGCAATGTCTTTGCGAAAGCTTATAATTCGTATTACGATCACAAAAACCCAATCGGGTTTGATCTGAAGGATATAGCCCAATCTACCCAAAAACTAGATTTTGAAACCCTGTTTGGCCCAGACAAGATCGACATGGTATATACAGCTGTGGCCCTCGATAATGACATCTTAATACTCAAACAAATAGCAGCAAATGAGCTACCGGTCAAAACCTTTGACTATGACGGCAAAAAATATAAGAAAAGCGAGAGTAAAGCACTTCAGAATCAATTAAAAACACAGTATGAAGATGTGCAAGCCAGCATCAAAGAAAATGACAAGGCCATTTATAGTTATTATCTCCAACTAGAACAACAACTAGATCATACTCCTAGATTAAAAGCCTACTACCAAGAGTTCTTTGCGTTTGACCATGACTTTAATGCCAAATTTGAAGTCTACACGGCAATGATGAATCAGTTAATCTTTACTAATGAAATCACTCCACCTGAAGATATCATACTTAATTTTGACCGCCTTAAATCTTATGAGCATAAACTTAAAACTCATTTAAAATCCATATTAGAAGACGAGCTATACACAAGTGAACTCACGCCCGATATACGAAGCAGTTTTGAAAAGTACCTAGAAAAACAGTGGGTGTATTTTAATAAAGATCAATATCTAGAGCGACACTTAGAAATCCTTTCTGCAGCGCTTAACAACTTTGCATTTATCTATTCTAGAGGCTATTTTCTCTTAAAAAAGAAGGTGCTAGACTATCAAGAGCAGCTGCGTAGTCAACACTTGGCAACTGTAGAGATTTAGAACTATCGCCCTTAAAAGCCCAAAGGCTTCTTCCATAAGTCAGATCGGGACATTATCTTTGCACAAAATCCTTTCTAGGTGTCAAAAACTATAGTTTCGACTGCCCTTGCACAGTCTCTGCAATTACAGAAACTGGGGGATGCTATTGCCCAGTCACATCAGCACATACACGCCCGCGGCCTTATTGGTTCTGCCTTGTCTTTTGCCGTGAGTGACGCTTACGCGAAAAGTGATACCCCCATACTGCTCATTCTCAACGACAAAGAAGAAGCGGCTTACTACCTCAATGATCTAGAACAGTTGCGCAAGGAAGCCAATGTGCTTTTCTATCCTGGCAGCTATCGAAGACCCTATCAAATCGAAGAGACCGACAACGCAAATATACTTTTGCGTGCCGAGGTGCTCAACCGTATCAACAGCCGTCGTAAAGCTGCGCTGATTGTGACCTATCCCGATGCGCTTTTTGAAAAAGTAGTGACCCGTAAAGAACTGGATAGACAAACCCTTAAAGTAGCCGTCAACGATAAGTTATCTTTGGATTTTGTCAATGAAATCTTGTTCGAATACAAATTTAAACGCGTCGATTTTGTCACCGAACCCGGCGAATTCTCGGTACGCGGTGGGATTGTAGATGTTTTTTCGTTTAGTCATGACGAGCCTTATCGCATCGAGTTTTTTGGAGACGAGGTCGATAGTATTCGCACCTTTGATGTGGAGACTCAACTCTCATTAGATCAAACCAAGAAAATTGCCATCATGCCCAATGTCGAGAATAAAGCCCTTGACGAAAAGCGTGATAATTTCTTGAATTACATCGCCAAGAATACGGTGGTCTTTATCAAAAACAGATCGCTCTTTTACGATCGGATAGACCGCAATTTCGCGAAAGCGGAAGAAGCCTTTGAAACCCTTTCTAAAGACATAAAACACGCCTCTCCCGAAGAATTATTCTGTACAGGGAAGATGCTCAAAGATACGCTAGCCCGTTTTCAAACGGTAGACCTGGCCGCCGCCAATGCCGAGATCGACATCGATACACTTGTGGGCTTTAACCAGCAACCTCAGCCGTCCTTTAATAAGCAGTTTGATCTTTTGATCGAGCATCTCAATCAAAATACAGAAAAGGGCATCCGCAATATTATTTGTTGTGTGAGCGAGCAACAGGCACAGCGTTTTCACGATATTTTTGACGATGCCGATGCCAATGTACGCGCTTACGAAACTGTTGTCTTATCGCTCTATCAAGGTTTTGTAGACACCGATTTAAAACTGGCCGTTTACACCGATCATCAAATTTTTGAACGTTATCACAAGTTCAATCTCAAGAATGGCTATGCCAAAAAGCAAGCCATCACTCTAAAAGAACTCACCAATCTCAACGTAGGCGATTATGTAACCCACATCGATCACGGGATAGGAAAATTTGGAGGGCTTCAAAAAATTGAAGTCGAAGGCAAAAAACAAGAAGCGATCAAACTCATTTATGGCGAGCGTGATATTTTGTATCTAAGCATACATTCGTTGCATAAAATTACCAAGTACAACGGTAAGGATGGTAAACCGCCTCAGATTTATAAATTGGGAAGTCAAGCTTGGAAAAAGCTCAAGGCCAAAACCAAATCTCGTGTCAAGCATATCGCTTTTAATCTTATCAAACTTTACGCCAAGCGCCGCTTGCAAAAGGGCTTTGCCTTTGGGCCAGACACCCATATGCAACACGAGCTAGAGGCAAGTTTTATTTATGAAGATACTCCAGATCAGATTACCGCAACCCAGGCGGTAAAAAGCGATATGGAAAGTGACAGACCTATGGATCGGTTGGTATGTGGTGATGTAGGTTTTGGAAAAACAGAAATTGCCATCAGAGCGGCCTTTAAAGCCGTCGATAACGGAAAACAAGTCGCGATATTGGTGCCTACCACCATACTTGCTTTTCAGCACGCCAAGACGTTTAAAGAGCGGCTTAAAGATTTTCCGGTACGGATCGAATACCTCAACCGCTTTAGAACGGCCAAAGAAAAAAGAGAGGTACTCGAAGGTTTAGAAAGTGGGGCTATTGATATTGTGATTGGAACGCATCAGCTTACCGGTAAAAATGTAAAATTTAAAGATTTAGGACTACTCGTTATTGATGAAGAACAAAAATTTGGAGTGGCGGTCAAGGATAAACTCAAAACCATTAGCGAAACCGTTGATACCTTAACCCTAACCGCAACACCTATACCGCGAACCCTGCAATTTAGCCTTATGGCAGCGCGAGATTTGAGCACCATCACAACCCCACCGCCCAACCGCTACCCTATAGAAAGTCATGTGGTGCGTTTTTCTGAGGAAACCATCAGAGATGCCATCTCCTACGAAATACAACGCGGAGGCCAAGTCTTTTTTATCCATAACCGGATCGAGAATATCAAAGAGGTGGCGGGCTTAGTCCAACGTTTGGTACCTGATGCCAAGGTAGGGGTAGGTCACGGCCAGATGGAAGGCAAAAAGCTAGAAGGACTAATGTTGTCGTTTATGAATGGGGATTTTGATGTACTGGTCTCTACCACCATCGTAGAAAGCGGTCTGGATGTACCCAACGCCAATACCATATTTATCAATAATGCCAATAATTTTGGACTGTCAGATTTGCATCAGATGCGGGGGCGTGTAGGTAGAAGTAACAAAAAGGCATTTTGTTATTTTATTACTCCTCCTTACTCTGCCATGACCGAGGACGCTCGCAAACGCATCTCGGCCTTAGAACAATTCTCGGTATTGGGAAGTGGTTTTAATATAGCGATGAAGGATTTAGAAATACGTGGAGCTGGTGATCTTTTGGGAGGTGAACAAAGTGGATTTATCAACGAAATCGGCTTTGAGACCTATCAAAAAATACTAAATGAAGCTATAGACGAACTCAAAGAAAATGAGTTTAAAGAGTTGTATAAAGATGAAAGTTCGGCAATTGGCAATCGCGATTTTGTCAAGGACACCGTAATAGACACAGACTTTAGTTTGCTCTTCCCAGACGACTACATCAACAACATCGCCGAACGTCTCAATCTATATACCCAGCTCAACACGGTCAAAACAGAACAGGAGCTGGCTGCTTTTGAACATACGCTTGTTGATCGTTTTGGCCCCTTGCCAGATCAGGCCAAAGATTTGCTCAACTCGGTAAGAATCAAATGGATTGCGACCAAGATCGGACTGGAAAAAGTAGTGATGAAAAAAGGAAAATTTACTGGCTTTTTTATTGCCGATCAGGAAAGTGATTTCTATCAAAGTCCTGCCTTTTCAAGAGTGCTACAGTATGTACAAGCCAATGCCTTTAGGTGTACGCTCAAAGAAAAAAAGATGGCCAAAGGCTTGCGATTGCTGCTTAAATTTGACGATGCACAAAGCATAGAAGCCGTTTACGATATGCTAGCGCCACTCATGCCAACCCAAGAAAAACTTTCTGATACGCCCTCCTAATTAAAAGTGATAAAAGGCATTTTCAAAATGCTTGAGCTGCTGCTGGTGATTGTTTTTTAAAATAGCGATGATATCAAAGCGAATCTCCATATCGAGATCGTGCAGGAGCACATACTGATGAGTGGCTTTTACCGTGTGTTTGATTTTTTGACCATTGACAAAGCTTTGTGGGTCTCCAAAAAAGTCGGAGTTCCGGGTTTTGACCTCAACTACTACTAGAATTGAGTTACCCCATTGACAGATAATATCGAGTTCTGATTTTTGATACCGCCAATTGCGATCTCTTATAACATAGCCTCTTTCTTTTAAATAGGCTACTGCTAAGTCTTCTCCCCAACGTCCTAGTGCGATATGATCCATACCCTAAGATCGCGAGGGTAGTTGTAATGGTCAAAAATAAGTGCCGTAGATTTATCAATCGTAAGTAATAGACCTGTCATCTATAAATAACGCAGAGCAACTTTTTTATCACTTACTTCAAGGCGGGCTTGTGCGCCCAAAACAAGCGCACGGTTATCATCTAGATGGCCTGCAGGAAAATCAAAGACCACAGGATAGCTACATTCTCCTACAGCGTCCATAATAATTTCTTTGGCGGTTTTTCCAAAGGGTATACGGTTGTCATGCATTTTGGTCATTCCACCTACTATGAGTCCTGCGAGGTGATCCAACATCCCGTTGCGTTTGAGATTGACTATCATTCTATCAATGTGATACAGGTATTCGTCCAAATCTTCAATAAACAAAATCTTACCCTCAGTATCCAGATTAGAACTGCTACCACATAAAGAATAGAGTATCGACAAATTTCCACCTACCAGCAGTCCTTCGGCTATACCGCTTCTGTTTTCTGTGGCTAGAATTTCCCATTCGATATCGGGCTTTTTTCCTTCAAGGGCTTTGGCTAAGGATGCTTTCGCGAAAGCAGAATTCTCTTCAACACTCACAGGCATGGTGGCATGTAAGGTCTGAAAACCAATCTTGTGAAGATGACTGTGCAAAACCGTCACATCAGAATAGCCAACGATCCATTTTGGGTATTTGACAAATTTGTAAAAGTCTAGACTGTCTATAATTCTAACCGTCCCATACCCACCACGAGCACACCAGATGGCTTTGATCTCAGGATCATCCAGCATGCGTTGCATATCCTGAGCCCGCAAACTGTCTGACCCAGCATATTGGTCGTCTTCGGCATCAATAGTTTGACCAATAACAGGTATATACCCCCATTGCTGTAACAAGTCAAGACCTTCTGCGAGCTCTTTTCGACTAATTTTACGAGCGGTAGCGACTAAGGCCACTTTGTCGCCGCGTTTTAAAAAGGGAGGGGTTACCATATGACGTTAATTGAAGTTTCAAAATACGCAAAATACTATAAAAACCAGAACCCCTTAATAGCTTACAAAACCGATTACGATGTGTAGAAGTTTCTTTGGCTACACCTTTGAATGTCCATTGCAAAAATTATTATACATTGTGCCTAATAGGTAGCCCCTACCATAAGCAGCGAGGTCACTAGAGCGCAACTGCCTCATGTTGCTTTGTTTCTTGAATTAAAAATAAACTCCTTCACCACTATGTCTCCAGAAGCCTTAATAGAGAAATATTTTACCGATACCCTCACTTCAAAAGAACAGCAAGCCCTAGTCAATTATCTGGCCAAAAACCCTGATAAGGCAAAAGCTTTTGAAGATAGAAAACAAATGGAAAAGTCATCTGTACAAACAACAGATGAAGCCAAGCCTGTGCGCTTGCCAGATTTTCAAGCACACAAACCTGCCAGTACAGCCGAGGAAGAAGAAAGTCGTCGTTTGTTTATACGATACGCCATTGGTGCAGCTATCATCATTGGACTCACCCTACTGTTTGTCAAATTAAAAACGGCTTAAAAGTCAAAAAGCGAACTAGCTCATATAACACACTAAATAGGGTTGGTTTCAGTCGCAAAACCTTGAAGCAAAGAGGCTAATATCTAGCCACTTCGGCTACAAACAACAACAACTACATACTATGGATTAAACTTTTTAGTTTAGATATAGTCATAGTTAATGTAATGTTAACGTGCTTCAAGTCGTTTGACTGTCTTTAACAAATCCAATCTTTATGGAAATTCTTACATCTTGTAATGTTGCTTCTATCGATCCTTTTGTGCCTTCGTCGGGCAACCCTTGGAATGTGGCAAAGGCCAAACACGTCTATAGACGTTTGGCCAATGGCACCTCTGAAGCCAATATTAATATCGCGGTTGCTGGTAGTCCTGATGAACTTATTGATTCGCTTATAGACGAAGCGATTGCTATGCCCAATACCCCTGCTCCAGATTGGGGATACTGGTCATTTCAGGATTACTTAATAGATTACAATACTGAAACCAATGAGCAGCGTGGCATTTGGTACCGCCAGACGGCAAATGATATATTGACAAAGGGCTTAAAAAGCAAGCTAGCCTTTTTCTGGCTCAATCATTTTGTGACAGAACTTGAATCCTATAATCATCCGCCCTATATGTTTCAGTATTGGGATGATTTACAAACCCACGCCATAGGTAACTTTAGAGATTTTGTAAGAACAATTGGGCTCAACCCCGCGATGCTATTATACCTGAATGGATTTGAAAACACTAATGTCAATCCCAACGAAAATTATGCACGTGAGCTCTTTGAGTTGTTTACTCTTGGCGAAAACAATGGCTATACCCAAACAGATATCGTAGAGACCTCTAGAGCACTTACTGGCTATAATCACTGGGCCGATTACGGGGCAGCTATTACCTTTGACAGTAGCACCTTTGACGCTTCAGATAAAACCATTTTTGGACAAACAGGCAATTGGGATTACAATGATGTCATCGATATCCTATTTGAACAGAAGGCTGAGCTTATCGCTGCATTTATATGTGAGAAACTCTATCGCTTTTTTGTAAGTCCTGACGTTAATACTGCCGTTGTCAACGCTATGTCAACTACGCTTCTGGCAAACGACTTTAACATGGAACCCATGCTACGACAGTTGTTTAAAAGCCAACACTTTTTTGATACCGATGCCAATGGGTTGATCATCAAAAGCCCATACGACATGACCTCTATCTATATCAATGAAACGGGCTTTTTGTATGACAACACCAATGGAGATTATACGAACTTTATCATCTACCTCAACGATACCTTAGGGCAAGATATTTATGAACCTGTTGATGTGGCGGGATGGCAAAGAGATCGCGATTGGATCAATACCAGCACCATTTCTGGGCGTTGGCTAAGTATGGAATACCTCACCTGGCCTATGTGGAATTACGACAACGACCAGTTTAGACAGTTTGCCAAAGATTTGACCAACAATAGTAATGACCCCGCTCTGATCACTCAAACCATTGTTGATTTTTTCATCTCCAAACCACTGTATACGGCCTCAGATTATGATAACGCTACAGATGTATTAAAATGGGAAGTGCCTCAGAATTATTATGACACTGGCCAGTGGAATCTCGATTGGGACTCTGCCGCATACCAGGTCCTGCTTCTTATTCATCACATATTTAAAATGCCCGAATTCCAATTAAAATAAGCTGCTATGTGCGATCATCATACTCCTTCTCCCTCTGATAAAGACCAGAAAAAAAGTCATTCGCCATCGGCCAAGATTACCGATGCCCATCACAATGAAGAACACGCCACTTGGAATCGTCGTTCCTTTTTACAGGCTTTAGGTTTGATTGGTGGTGGTACCATAATGGTAGGTGGGGCCAATCTTTCTGCCTCTGTACCTTCGCGTCTTACCGCTGCCCTGGCCAATGCCGAAAACAATGGTCGTATCCTGTTACTCATACGACTTAAAGGGGGTAATGATGGTCTCAATACCATAGTGCCGGTTTATGACTATGATTTTTACGCCCAAAACAGACCCAGTATCAAACATGAACTGTCAGATCTGTATTCGCTTTCGCCAGACTTTGGGATCCCTTCTAGTATGCAACCGTTACAAAGTCTTTGGGGAGATGGTAAAATGAAAGTCGTACACGGTGTAGGCTATCCTGATCAAAACTTATCGCATTTTAGAAGTTCGGATATCTGGGCCTCGGCCGATGCCGTAAACGTTGAAAATACGGGTGTTTTTGGGAGGTACTTTGAAGACATTTATCCCGATTACCTCATCAACCCGCCTGCAGAGCCGCCAGCCATACAAATAGGAAGTATAGGCAATTTACTCTTTGATGGACTGGATACCACTTATGCCTTTTCGGTGTCCAATCCAGAGCAATTGGCCAATATTGCCGAAAACGGTGTCTTGCACGATGTGCTTAATATCCCAGGATGTACCTATGGCGATCAATTAGGCTTTATGCGTGGAATGACCAATACCACCTTTACCTATGCCGGGGTGATTAATCAGGCATACGAAGCCGCGACCAATGCTGTAGAATACGGTGATTCCAGTTTTGCACAACAACTTAAGATTGTGGCCAGAATGATTAAGGGTGGTTTAGGCACTCAAGTCTATATGGTCACGCTTAACGGTTTTGACACTCATGCCAATCAAGTTGACGATCACAATAGTTTAATGTCTGACTTGTCCACTTCTGTGAAAGCCTTCTATGACGATTTGGGCACGGTAGGGCGGGATCACCGTGTCATAGGTATGACCTTTTCTGAGTTTGGAAGACGTATAGAAGAAAACGGATCTAACGGCACCGATCACGGGGCAGCTTCTCCAGTGATGATGTTTGGTCCAAAATTAGACGGCAATGGTTTTATAGGCACTCAGCCCGATTTGCAAACACCAGACACCAATGGTAACCTACAGTTCAATACTGATTTTAGAAGCCTGTATGCTACTGTGCTCAAACAATGGTTATGTATTGACGCCGCTTTGGTAGACGAGGTACTGCTGGGTGTGTCTTATGAGACTATAGATCTTGGTTTTGACTGTGAAAGCTTATCTACCGATGATTTTTCAAAACCAGATGGGTTTTTGCATCTGGCCACTTATCAAAATCAAATCACCTATCTCGAGTTTACACTACCCTCGCCTGCCAAGATGCACATAGAGCTCTTTAATATCATTGGTCAAAAAGTGGGTGTCATTAGTAATGATTATATGCTCGCTGGAGCACATAAGATTGATATTAAACAAGCTGTAGGCAAGCGATTGTTTACGGGGCAATACATCTATAGGATCAATTATAGCGGGCGTGCTTACAGCAAATCGATACTCATAAAGTAGTGATTTTAACCATTCTGAATTATAGCTAATGGCGTGTTTTGATAACACGCCATTTTTAGTATTACAATTATTTTTTATACTTTACTTTCCCCAAATCATAAGTAGTACCCTTAAAGTTATGTCTTCCCGTACAACACAGGAACTCGCTTTTAAGACTTCAAAAAAGAAAAAGTATCAATAGCTCTTAGGAGTTATTTGAACATATCCCAATAAAAATTAGCCCTTGGTTACGCAAGTGCCAGTTGTAATTATTGACTAATTGTCCTTGCTTAAAATGACGCGTATGGAAACACAAACCTCCTGTAATACTGCCACCTTGGCGCCTTATATTCCCACGACCGAAAACCCTTGGGATATGTATAAAGTACAAAGCCTCTATGCCAAGTTAGGTTTTGGAGAGCATCGTGTAATTATGAACTCGGCCCTCACTAAAACCCCGCAACAACTCGTATCAGAGCTTTTGACAGAAGCTCGAGATATGCCATTAACTCCAGCACCAGATTGGGGGTATTGGAACAGAGCCCAGTTTGACAATTCGGCAAATAATTACAATTATTATCGCAGGCAATGGTATCAACAAACCATAGACGACCTTTTGCAAAATGGCTTACGCGAAAGATTAACGCTGTTTTGGTCAAACCACTTCGTGACCGAACTACGTGGCTATTTTTCTCCTTCTTATCAATTTCAGTATTACCGAACTTTACAAACACATGCCTTAGGAAATTTTAAAGACTTTGTTCATGATATTGGCCTTACTGGCGCCATGCTGCTTTACCTCAACGGTTTTCAAAATCGAGAGCATTCGCCTAACGAAAATTATGCGCGTGAGCTCTATGAACTCTTCACCCTAGGAGTAAACAATGGCTACACAGAGTCAGACATCACAGAAACTGCCAAAGCACTAACGGGTTGGAACCATTGGTCTTCGCCTTGGTCTCCGATTTATTTTGATACCGATACCTGGGACAATGATTACAAAACCATTTTTGGTCAGACCGATAGATGGAAATACGACGACGTCATTGATATTCTCTTTGAAGAAAAAGGTCATTTAATCGCGCCTTTTATAGCCCGAAAACTATATAAGTACTTTGTAAGCCCTGACGTTAATGAAGGTATTGTATCCGAATTAGGACAGGTTCTCTTAGACAATAACTTTGAACTTGAACCCATGCTCGAAACGCTTTTTTTGAGTGCACATTTTCACGACAGTACCACCCAAGGGGTACTTATTAAAAGCCCCGTAGATCTTCTATTATCGTTTGAAAATACCAGCGGGCTAACCTTTAATCGTTTTTATAACTACCAAAACCTGTATCGAGTGTATACCACCAATTTGGGCCAAGAACTCTATAACCCCATCGATGGGGCAGGCTGGCAAGCCGATGAAAATTGGGTGGACTCCAACACCATTGTATTGCGATGGGATTACCTAGATTTTATTATCGATAAGTTTAAACAAAACAGTACCGACCAATTTAGAAATCTCGCCCTGACAATGCTTGGAGGTAATACCAACGATCATATCTTGGTAACCAAAACCATCGTCAATAGCTTTCTAGCCAGAACATTAGTGCAAGATTCAGATTATGATGAGGCAATAGAGGTATTTAAAGGCGAAGTACCTGGCAATTATTACGACAATGGAATTTGGGATCTCTACTTTGATTCGGTGCCAGATCAGGTCGAAGGACTCTTACGTTATATCACCAAACTCCCTGAATTTCAATTAAAATAGAAAAGTATGTGCAATCATCATAATACAGGCCATATCCATAGTGCACGGCCAAAAACCGACACCAAGCACAACGAAGAACACAAGACGTGGAATCGTCGCTCTTTTTTACAAGCATTAGGACTTGTAGGAGGGGGCACCATCGCTTTTGCCAATAATGCACTTACCATTAATAAGCCTTCACCGCTAGGGATGGCACTATCCCAATCTGATAATGAAAACATCTTGGTTATCGTGCGGCTCAAAGGAGGAAATGATGGGCTAAATACGGTTATTCCCATGTATGATTATGATACTTACGCCTCGGCAAGGCCAACGATCAAAATAAATCAGCAGGACACCTTTGCGCTAGACTCAGACTTTGCCATGCCCAATTTTATGAACCCATTAGAGTCAATCTGGGGCGAAGGAAAAATGAAAGTGGTTCACGGCGTGGGCTATAACGATCAGTCATTGTCCCACTTTACCTCTTCAGACATTTGGGCAAACACAGATGCCAGCAATCAAGAAGAAACGGGTTGGATGGGACGCTATTTTGAAGATTTGTATCCCGATTATTTATTTAATCCCCCGGCATCTCCTCCGGCCATCCAGATTGGTAGTGCAGGAAATCTAATATTCGATGGGAGTACGCTCAATTACTCCTTTGCTGTTTCAAACCCTGCTACTTTGTTTTCGATAGCCGAGAACGGAACGGTTTACGATATCAATAACTTACCAGATTGCACGCATGGTGACAAGCTAGGCTTTCTACGTGGTCTTGTCAATACCACCTACAATTATGCAGGCACTATCAATGAGGCGTATGAGAACTCTACAGATCAAGCAGATTACGGCACTACAAGTTTGGGCCAGCAGTTAAGTCTGGTAGCCCGTTTAATAAAAGGTGATCTTGGTACCAAAATTTATATGGTGACTCTCGATGGCTTTGATACGCATAGCAATCAAGCCAACAAACATCAAACTTTGATGAGTACCCTTTCCGAAACCATGGCTGCTTTTTATCAAGATTTGGAACTGGCAGGCTGGGACGACAAAGTGCTTGGTATGACCATATCAGAATTTGGGCGTCGCCCCTACGAAAATGGATCTAATGGTACCGATCACGGTGCGGCTTCGACCATGCTCATGTTTGGGCCAGCACTCAATGGAAATGGGTTTGCAGGTACTCATCCCGACTTAAATGATGTAGATGCCCGTGGCAATCTCAAATTTGATGTAGACTATCGTTCGGTATACACTTCTGTTTTAACAGATTGGTTGTGTATCGATAGTGGGTTGGTCAATCTCATTATGTTAGGACAGGATTACCCTACCCTTGACCTAGGCTTTAATTGTTCGAGTTTGAGTACTCCAGATTTTGATGCCGCAGCAATGGGCGTCACTCACGGGGCTTACTATCAAAATGAGGATACCTTTATTCACTTTAAAAATCCAACAACGGCTCATGTGGTGGTCAAACTATACAATCTGTTAGGCCAAGAAATAGGTACCATCAAAAACGAGATGCTTTTTTCGGGCAGCCACCAATTTGATGTCAAACGCGCCCTTTCTAAAGAGTTACAGACTGGCCAGTATATCTATCGTATTGCAGTAAGTGGCAAGTATTACAGTAAATCTTTACTTATTCTATGATACGATTACTCCAATAAATAATCTCAAGGGCTTAAGGACGTAGCACGCTTAAAGGTGGTAATGCCCTCTAGCTCGCTTCAGCGAAAGCGGCCGCAGCTCATTAAATGGTTGGGGCTATAAATACTCTTATGTAATGCTAGCTCAAATGGCTTTAGGTTGTGCAGTACTTCGGGCATTTTACCTATTTTTGTGGCTTCTAATATTCCTACATGTCACAACGATATACGATCACCGCAGCCCTGCCATACACTAATGGTCCAATTCACATCGGTCATTTGGCCGGCGTCTATGTACCAGCCGATATTTATGCGCGCTATTTGCGTATGCAAGGCAAGGATGTTGCCTTTATCTGCGGTAGTGATGAACACGGAGTTCCCATTACGATCAAAGCAAAAAAAGAAGGCATTACCCCTCAAGATGTGGTAGATCGTTATCACGCCATTATCAAGAAGTCATTTACAGACTTTGGGATTACCTTTGACAATTACTCGCGTACCTCGGCCAAGGTGCATCACGACACCGCAAGCGATTTCTTTAAAACGATGTATGACCAAGGCAAATTTCTAGAAGAGACCAACCAGCAGTTATACGATGCCCAGGCCAACCAATTTCTTGCAGACCGCTTTGTGATAGGAACCTGTCCTAAATGTGGATATGAAGAAGCCTATGGCGATCAGTGCGAAAATTGTGGCACCTCTCACAACACTACAGATCTCATCAATCCTAAAAGTGTCATCACTGGGGCAGTCCCTGTGCTTAAAGAAACCAAACACTGGTTTTTACCCCTTGATCACTATGAAGACTTTTTTAAAGAGTGGATTTTAAAAGGCCACAAAAAAGATTGGAAAACCAATGTATACGGTCAGTGCAAATCTTGGATTGATGATGGTCTTCGTCCCAGAGCAGTTACCAGAGATCTGGATTGGGGTATTCCCGTTCCTGTTGAGGGCGCCCAAGGCAAAGTGCTTTATGTGTGGTTTGATGCCCCTATTGGGTATATCTCTTCTACCAAAGAATGGGCGGCGAGAGAAGGAAAAGACTGGGAACCTTATTGGAAAGATGAGCAAACTAAGTTAATTCACTTTATCGGTAAAGATAATATCGTTTTTCACTGTATCATCTTCCCTGCCATGCTCAAAGGCCACGGTGACTATATTTTGCCCGACAATGTGCCAGCCAATGAGTTTTTAAATTTGGAAGGCCGTAAATTATCTACCTCCAAAAATTGGGCGGTATGGCTGCACGAGTATTTGGAAGATTTTCCAGAGCAACAAGATGTACTGCGCTACACCCTAACGGCCAATGCTCCAGAGACTAAAGACAATGATTTTACCTGGAAGGATTTCCAAACCCGTAACAACAGTGAGCTGGTGGCCATTTTTGGGAATTTTATCAATAGGGTAGCCGTCCTGACCCAAAAATATTATGATGGTGTTGTGCCACAACCTGCTGCTTTTAATCAAGTAGACCTAGAAACCCTAGAGGCACTTAGAGCTTATCCCGCAGTTATTGGCAGTAGTATCGAAAAATACCGCTTTCGCGAAAGCCAAACAGAATTCATGAATCTCGCTAGACTTGGTAATAAATACCTCGCCGATGAAGAACCGTGGAAGACGATTAAAACCGATGCCGAGCGCACCCAAACTGTTATGTATGTCGCCTTGCAAATCGCATCGGCGCTTGCAGTATTGAGCGAGCCTTTTTTGCCCTTTACCAGTAATAAATTAAAGTCTATTCTCAATATAGACGCTCCTTTACTTTGGGATGATATCGCTCATAAGGAAGTTTTGCTTTCTTCAGGGCATACGATAAACAAATCGACCTTATTATTTTCTAAAATAGAAGACGATCAAATTCAAAAACAATTGGACAAATTAGAAGCTAGTAAAAAAGCCAATGCTGCAGAGCATGCCGCTGCCGAAGCTCAAAAGGACACGATCAGTTTTGAGGATTTTACCAAGTTGGACCTCCGAGTAGGTAAGATTGTAGCCGCCGAAAAAATGCCTAAAACCAAAAAGTTATTGGTTCTTCAGGTCGATACAGGAATCGATACCCGAACCATCGTTTCGGGTATCGCTGAAAGTTTTTCTCCTGAAGATATAGTAGGTAAAAAGGTGACGGTCTTAGTGAATCTTGCCCCTAGAGCATTGCGCGGTGTAGAAAGTCAAGGTATGATCTTAATGACCGAAGACAAAACAGGCAAACTCGTTTTTGTCAATCCTGATCAGGATGGTGTCTCACCCGGAATGACGATCAATTAGATCGATTAGGGCTGACGCACCACCTCTGTTATTCTGCCTAGGTATACCCCGACACTTGTCCAAGATTTACCCAGACGAATGATGATTAAATCTTGAGAAGGGTCTACATAGATATTTTGTCCTAAAATACCAATGGCCATAAATTTATCGGAGCAATTGGCGCTATACCATTGGTATTGGTAACAGTCATTGTCTTTGTTAGGGGTTCTGATTTTGGAAATCCACTGCTCTGAGACAATTTGTTTCCCTTTAAACCGTCCATTATTAAGCACTAATCGCGCTATTTTGGCCAGGTCTATGGCCGTAGTATTTAAACAACAAAAGGCTTTGGCGTTTCTATTTTTATTATCGTCTACACTCCAGGTAGCCGGATTTTCCATCTCTAGTGGGATCCATACCTTTTTTTCCAGATACTTTCCTAATTCCATTCCGGCCATACGTTCTATTGCAATACCCAACAAGGTTGTGTTGGCACTTTGATATTCGTGATGGGTACCTGGCTCGTGCAAAAAGTCGTACTTGGCGATTTGTTTGAGCTGCTGGCGGCCGTAATACAATCTGCTCACCTCATCAAAAGGACTGCTGTAGCTCTCGTCAAATTTTAAACCCGAGCGCATATTGAGCAAGTGTTCTATGGTTAATTGCTCAAAATAGGGGTTTCCATCTTTAAGCTCTGGGATGTATTGGGTAATCGGATCGTTAACATCATTTATTAACCCTTCGTCTATGGCAATACCTACGAGCAAGGCTGTCACCGATTTGGACACCGAAAAAATATTGGATATTGAATCTCGTTTATATCCCTCATAATACTGCTCAAACAATACAGCGTCATTTTTGATCACCAGAAATGCAGTGGTTTCGGTGTGAGCATCTAAAATAGTAGACATAGGTTTACGTACTCCATTGACACTAAAAGTTAAGGTGTCCAATCGCTTTCCTAATTTGGAGTCACGGCCATCCTCAAAATAAAAGGTTTGATCTCCTGTATTGACTTCGGTGTATGGAAAAATTTTGTGATCGTCAATATCAGCTTTGTAATAGGTAATCATACGACCAATATGGCAAGATTGTAAACTTAAGATCAGAAAAATGAAGGCTAATTTTTTCATGGTTATATTTTTTTGTGTGGTTTGACTGAGACAAACATAAAATAAACAACCCCTGCTAACACCTATTAAATATACCCTTGTGGCCAAATGCATCGATTTTGTGGCGAGTTGAAGGTCCAATTTACCTCAACACTTTGCCTCTGGCCAAACGAGTTTTAAACAGATTGCTATAGCGACAGCAAAAATAATACTGATCTCATTCTGACCCGTGTATTTTGGTTATTTTTGATCTTCCATTTTAGACCTACTATTTTTTGTTACGCTATATCCATACCCATACGCAGCTTCCCGAACGAGGTATTAAAAACACCTTAACCCTTCTCGCCAATGATTGTACCCTTCCCTTTATAGCGCGCTATCGTAAAGAAGCCACAGGCAATCTTGATGAGGTAGCGATAGGTCAAATTATGACCTATAAAACCCAGTATGAGGCAATAGAAAAACGTAAGACAAGTATTCTAAAGATCTTGCGAGCCCAAGGCGACATCCCTCAGGAACTGATCTCTAAAATACAGGGAGCTACTTCATTGACCCTACTAGAAGACTTGTATTTGCCATTTAAAAAGAAACGCAAAACCAAGGCCGAACTAGCTCGTTTGCAAGGACTAGAACCGCTCGCCAAAATGATTATGGCTGGACATCAAGGTGACCTGCAAGTTCTCGCGGAAAGATTTACATCATCTAACCTAGCCACCACTACTCAGGCACTTGAAGGAGCCCGACATATCATCTCAGAATGGATCAGCGAACGCACAGCAATTAGAGCCCAATTGCGCACACAACTCAAACAATTTGCCCTAATAGAAACCAGCGTTATCGGCAGTAAGCAAACCGATGAAAAAGCACAAAAATATCGCGATTATTTTAAGTGGAGTGAACCCCTTAGTCGCTGTCCTTCTCATAGGTTACTCGCTATTCTAAGGGCTCAGCAAGAAGGTATTATTAGACTGAAACTCACTATAGATCACGACAAGGCCATTACCCAGATAAAACACAACATCGCAGGGGCCTCTTCTCAACACGGCTCTCTTGTTGTCTCGGCCATAGAAGATGCCTATAAACGTTTGCTCTTTCCTAGTCTTTCTAAAGAACGATTGACGGCTGCCAAAAATAAGGCCGACCAGAAAGCCATTTCTATTTTTGCCAAAAATCTCAAACAATTATTACTAAGCCCTCCTCTGGGTGAAAAACGTATACTCGCTATCGATCCGGGCTTTAGAACAGGGTGTAAACTCGTATGTCTAGATAGTCAAGGCACTCTCAAACACAATGAAACTATTTATCCGCATGCGCCCAAAAACGATGACAAAGCTGCGATCAAAAAAATAAGTAGTCTATGTGATGCTTACAAAATTGAGGCCATCGCTATTGGTGATGGGACCGCTTCGCGCGAAACAGAACGTTTGATCAAAAGAATTCACTTTAAACGCGACATAGCAGTTTTTGTGGTAAGTGAGGCGGGAGCGTCTATCTATTCGGCGAGTGCGATTGCTAGAGAAGAATTCCCTAATTATGATGTAACCGTACGCGGGGCAGTGTCTATAGGCCGTAGGCTAGCAGACCCCCTAGCCGAATTGGTTAAAATCGATCCAAAATCAATAGGCGTTGGGCAATATCAACACGATGTTGATCAAGTGGCTCTAAAAGAAAGTTTAGACAGCGTGGTGGCACATTGTGTCAATGCGGTAGGTGTCAATATTAATACCGCAAGCGCCTATTTGTTACAATATGTCTCAGGGATAGGTCCAAAACTGGCAGCAGCAATAGTACGCTTTCGCGAAAGCGAGGGACCATTTACCTCCAGAGCCCAAATCAAAAAAGTACCCCGTCTAGGCGCCAAAGCCTTTGAACAGGCTGCCGGGTTTTTACGCATCAAAAATGGCCAACACCCTTTAGATGATTCGTCGGTGCATCCAGAACGCTACGCTCTGGTAGCACAAATGGCAAAAGATCAAAAGACAACGGTTGCACAGCTCATGAATAACAGCACCCTACTTCAAAACATTGATCTCGAGCGCTACCAAACCAAAACTGTAGGCCTTCCCACCCTAGCCGATATTATTAAAGAATTAGAAAAGCCAGGTCACGACATCCGTGAAAAAGCCAAGGTTTTTACCTTTAATCAAAACATACGCACTATCGAAGATCTCAAACCCGGTCAACGCCTTCCGGGTATTGTCAATAATATTACAGCCTTTGGTGCTTTTGTGTCTATTGGGATCAAAGAGAGTGGCCTAATTCATATATCCAATCTCGCCGACGAATTTGTCGCTGATGTATCGGCCCATGTGAGTTTGCAACAACAGGTTATTGTCAAAGTTCTAGAAGTAGATATTTCGCGAAAGCGTATCCAATTAAAATTAGATCAGCTTTAAATTCTTACTGCTCTTATGCTCAAAATTGCCTACCATTCTATTTACAAGCATCACCTCCCTGATGGGCATCGTTTTCCTATGGCCAAGTATGATCTATTACCAAGGCAACTGTTACATGAGGGCAGTTGTACTGGTGATAATTTTTTTGAGCCAGAAGTCGTCTCTGATACTGCGGTACTGCGTTGTCACACCAAAGCCTATTTTGAAGACTTAAAGACACTCAAAATCCCTGCTAGAGCTGCTAGAAAAATAGGGTTCCCCCTATCGGAAGAATTAGTACTACGCGAGCGCACCATTGCCGATGGGACTATAAAAGGCTGTCATTATGCCTTAGAACATGGCATTGCAATGAATATAGCCGGCGGGACACATCACGCCTACTCCAACAGAGGGGAAGCCTTTTGTATGCTCAACGATCAGGCCATAGGCGCACGCTATCTACAAGCTGCAGGACTGGCTCAAAAAATCCTAATTGTAGATCTGGATGTACATCAAGGCAACGGCACTGCCGAAATATTTGCAGGAGATGACTCGGTCTTTACCTTCTCTATGCATGGGGCGGCAAATTATCCCTTTAAAAAAGAAACCTCAGATTTGGACATTGCTTTAGCGACCCAAACCGACGATAGGATCTATTTAAAACACTTAAAAGAGACACTGCCAAGACTCTTAGAGCAAGTACAGCCCGATTTTATATTCTATCTCTGTGGGGTCGATATTTTGGCCAGTGACAAACTGGGTAAATTGGGGTGCAGTATCTCGGGCTGCAAAGAACGAGACCGTTATGTCTTACAAACCTGCTATGAGCATCAAATTCCGGTTCAATGTAGTATGGGTGGTGGCTATTCGCCAGATATAAAAGTGATTATCGACGCCCATGCAAATACTTTTAGACTGGCACAGGATATTTATTTTTAGCCTTTCTAAGGTTATGCTGTAACACTGTTAGTCTAGTTCTCATTACCGTATAAAAAAAGCATGGTCATTTCCAAAATCGGAAACCTAGCCATGCCTTGTTCTTGCCTGTCTAAAGAGAATTATCCTTTTACAGGAGCTGTTTTATTTGGTTTTAAGTGCTGTGCATAAAAGCCCATCATGGCCTTGTAAAAAAGTAAGGTGTTTTCTTCTTTGCCAAAACCGTGACCTTCATCATAACGCACCATATAGGGTACCTCTACACCACTTGCTCGTAGCTTTTCTACGATCTGATCCGATTCATTGATATTGACACGCGGGTCATTGGCGCCTTGCACCACAAACAACGGCTTTTTAATCTTGTCTACATGTAAGGCTGGAGAAATTTCATTCATAATCTCCTGCTCTTCTGGGATGTTTGGATTGTACCAGATTTTGTGCATCAAATCGCGGTACTTTTCCCAATAGGCTGGAAAAGAATTCATAAATGTATTTAGATTACTCACCCCCACATAATCTACCCCACAGGCGTATTTGTCTGGAGTTTTGGTCATGCCTCTCAAGACAGCATAACCGCCATGACTACCGCCATAAATAGCAACCCTGTCTTTGTCTACATAACCTTGCTCGATCACATAGTCTAGACCGTCTTCGACATCATCCATGGCTTTACGACCTATTTGCCCAAAACCAGCCGCCAAAAATGACTTACCATAACCTCCAGAAATTCTAAAATTAACATGAAGCGTTGCATAACCACGACTGGCAAATAGCTGTGCCTCTGGATTAAATCCCCAATTGTCACGAATCCCTTGTGGGCCACCATGTGGGTTTACAATTAATGGGAACTTTTGACCTTTTTGAGCGCCAGCAGGTAAAGTAATATATCCGTGTATGGTCATACCATCTCGACTTTGAAATGTGATGGGAGTCATGGTTGCCATATCGGCTTCTTCCAGATGAGGCAATAATTTGTAAAGCAGGGTCACACTGTCTTTGGCAACATCATAAATATAATATTCGCCTACAATACGATCACTGGTGATCACCACCATATATTTGGACTCGTCATCGGTACGCCCTACAGTAAAAAATTGCTTGTCACCAAATTCTTTTTTCAATCGCTTATGAATTTTGGTATAGGTCTCGCTTACCGGAACCACCACTTGCTTATCGGCGGTATAAGAGAAATAGTCAATCTCGTAATTGCGCTTTCGCGAAAGCGTAATCCCACTCACATCATAAGTGTCATTAGAAAACACGGTCTCCAACACTTTTTGCGCCTTCAAATCATAGCGCTGAATTTGGATTTTATCAGTCTCTAAGTTAGACAACACATAAGCCTCATCGGGATTCTCTGACCGATAATTAAAACGTGATATCCCAAAACTATCTCCAAATGGAGCCACTAAAAGCGATTTGAACTGCCCATCTACCTTGTACAACACCTCGGTTTCTACCCCATTTACGATTCGAGTAATAGCGCGCAGGTTACCCTTGCGATCAAAATCATAGCCAGCGACGGGAGGTGTACCCTCGGCTACGGTGTACAATTTTTCAAAGGCACCTGTGTTAATATTGAGCTTATAGGGTTCTTCTTGACCTTTATTGTCTTTGTTCATCTGGACGATAACGTGGTCTTTATCCTCTTTTAATACTGCCAGTACATCCACCTTAACCTCATCATAAGGGGTGAGTTCTTTATTGTTACTACCGTCTAGATTGACCCCAAATAAATGGTAGTTTTCATTTCCGCCCTTATCTTGTAAATAGAGAATGCGGTTTTCGCTGGCCCAAAAGTAGCCGCGAATCAAATCTTCCTGTTGTTGCACCAGAAGACGTTCTTCTTGAGACTCGGTATCTTTTAAAAACAGATCGCGCTCTCCGGTCTCTCTTCGTTTCATATAAGAGATGTATTTGCCATCAGGCGATAGCTTAAAAGAATAGGCCGCTGGGGTTTTAAAATAATCTGATACACTGTATTTAAAATCTCCATTTTCTTGAGCCGCTAGTCTTGCCAGATCGGTATCTGAGGTAGGAAGACTTGTATTGCCAGGTTTGCTAAGGGTAGTAGCCTGTAAATCGAGTGGATAATCTTGTCCCATTTGTGTGAAGGTTCCTTTAATTGAGTTGTTTTCAAAGGTACCTAAATAAGACATTTTGAGCTTGCCCGATTTGATGCTAATTTGATCGCCATCAAGGCTAGTGCTGTCCATCGCGATTCCCGATGCCCCTTGAGTGGGTACATCCAAGGTGGCCCTGAGTGATCCATCTGTATCACTAAAGTTAAAAATAAGTTCGAGCCGTGTTCCTTGTACATCGAGGGTGCCACTATAGGCGCCTTTTGGCGTCTGGGCTTTGGTTTGCCACATCATAAAAGAGGCTGTTATCGCAAGTAATAGTTTTATTATAGCGTTCATATGGTACTGTTTTAAAGATTAGTGTAGTTATTTATAAAAAAGTTGCACCACGGTGATGTAGCATTTTATCGCGAGCCCAAATATCGCCCTAGCGCCTCCGTAAAAAGTGCCCTCTAAACCGTATCTTCGTAGGGTGTTAAACGACTACGATTATCTCATTCTTGGCGGTGGCCTATCTGGTCTACATTTGGCGCTTTCTTTAGAAAAAGACCCCTTTTTTAAGGAGAAAAAGATTGCTGTGATCGAGGCTAGCTCAAAGCAAACCAATGATCGTACTTGGTGCTTTTGGGAAAATGAGTCAGGGCCCTACCCACATTTGGTGAGTCACAGCTGGCCTGAAATCATTTTTAAGAGTCCTTACTATTCTGATACGATCGCCTTAGCGCCTTATCACTACAAAAAAATAGAGGGTGCCGCGTTTTACGCTTTCGCGAAAGCGCAATTAAACTGCGATCAAATCCAAGCAAAAGTAGAAGCGATAATAGACCACGATACTGCGGTAGAGGTAATCACCGATAAAGGAACGTATACCGCAAAAAAAGTGTTTTCGAGTATACTTGACCCTAAGATCTTAACAGATCAAACCCAACAACAGTATTTAAAACAACACTTTATAGGATGGTTTATTAAAACCGATACCCCAGTATTTGACCCTACACAAGCTACTTTTATGGATTTTAGTATTCCGCAAAAAGGCAATTGTAGGTTTATGTATGTACTTCCCACTTCTCAGACTGAGGCCTTGTTTGAATATACGTTGTTCTCAAAAGACCTGCTCGAAGAAGCAGATTACGAAACCGCTATACAAGCATACTTAAATGATATTGGCATATCGCAATATCACATTGTTGCCAAGGAAAAAGGAAACATACCGATGACATCCTATAACTTTGCACAACACAATACTAAAAATATCATACACATCGGATCGGCGGGAGGCTGGACCAAGGCGAGTACTGGATTTACCTTTACTCACACGCTCAAAAAAACCGAGGCCCTTCTCGATTTCTTAAAACAGCATGACGATTTGAGACGCTTTAGACGAAAGAACCGGTTTTGGTGGTACGATTTGGTCTTTGTAGATGTGCTCTACCGTAAAAATTGGCTTGGAGCACGCATTTTTGCGACACTTTTTCAAAAAAACCCTATCGATCGGATCTTTCGGTTTTTAAATGACGAAAGCAGTTTTAAAGAAGAACTGGCTATTATGTGGAGCTTGCCCAAAACCGAATTTATAAGAGCGGCCTTTCATCGTATTGGGGCGCTGTTTAGATAATACGATTACATCCCACGTTCTTTCTGAATGGTCTCATAGGCCTCTTGTACCATTCTAAACTTATCTTCGGCGCCCTGTCGATAGGCTTCATCCATGTGTTGTAATTTGTCGGGGTGGTATTTTTTGGCCATGGTTCTAAAGGCGCGTTTTACCTCACTATCGGTAGCTGTTTTATCAATCTCTAGTATTTTATAAGCACTATCGGCCTTTTTGATAAACATGGCCTTGATACTCTCAAAGTCTTGAAGGTTGATCCTAAAATGACCTGCAATCTTACCTAATACATCCACCTCGGGGCTACTTATCTGCCCATCAGACTGAGCTATGCCAAAGAGAAAATGCAAGATTTGTAAGCGCACTTCATAACGTGTGCGTGTATTGAGATAGGTGCAAATACGAGACGCAGAAACTTCTCTACTTTTTACCACATCATTAAAAGTTCTAAACGTCGCATTGGCGCGTTCTTTGCCATAGGCACGTACAAAATACTGACGGGCATAATCAAGCTCATTTTGACTTACCGTGCCATCTGCCTTAATAACTATCGAGGCCAATGATAATAAGTTGAGTTCGAAGTCTCCCGGAGACACCGTGCTTTGAGTGGCATTTTCAAAAACATCTCTAAAGCTTCTACCCCCACGACCTCCCGCAGGACTAGCCGTTCCCTGTTTGAGAAGCCCATCTATTGCCGAACCTATAAAGTAGCCAATTACAGCTCCAAAAAATCCTCGTCCTAAAAACCAACCAACAACGGCTCCTATATATTTAACCATGTACTTTTTTCACTAATCAGAACCGCAAAAATAAGAGTTCTCACTCATTTGACGGCAGGGTATTGGCTTTGTTACAATTAAGTGAGAAAAGCCCCTACACCATAGATTTACTTTCTTTAAAACCTCCCATCCAAATACCGCTCCAAAAATCATCATCTGCCAATTGTGCAGCTTTAAAAAGGAGGTACAGTTTTTGTATCTTTGCCATGAAAAATAAATTGATTATGTATCCACCAGATTTAGTAAAACCGATGCGTGAAGACCTGACTCAAAATGGCTTCACCGAATTACATACCACAGACGACGTTCAAGCGGCTATGAAAAAAGAGGGCACTACCCTAATGGTAGTCAATTCTGTTTGTGGCTGTGCGGCAAGAAATGCACGACCAGCTGCAGTTTATGCTACCCAAAATGGCAAAAAACCAGATAATATGTACACGGTTTTTGCTGGTGTAGATAGAGAAGCTACAGATTTGGCGCGTAGTTTTATGGTACCATTTCCTCCCTCAAGTCCTTCAATGGCCTTATTTAAAGATGGAGAATTAGTGCATATGTTAGAGCGTCATCACATCGAAGGTCGCCCTGCAGAGATGATTGCAGAAAACCTTATGGATGCTTTTAACGAGCACTGCTAAGAAGATTGGCATTCCAGAAGAATTAAAAAACCGTTTCTTTGAAGCGGTTTTTTTACTTTTATGCTTTTACTACCATCATACTAATTTCCAATAGCCGAATCCCGAATGCTATGAAAAAACTAATCGCCTATCCGCTAACGGTACTTTATTATCTCTGTTTTGGATTCACCTTAGTCCTTTTTCATCCGATACAGTGGGTTTGTCTCACGCTATTTGGCTATCAGGCCCATAAGAAAAGTGTAGATATTCTCAACTTTTTCTTGCTGCGTTGTCTCAACATATTGGGAACTACATTTACATTTGACAACCCTCATAAAGTGCGGCTTGATCAGCCTTGTATTATTGTGGCCAACCATCAAGGTACCTATGATATCCCGCCTATCATTTGGCATATGCGCCATTTACATCCCAAATTTATCAGCAAAAAGGAGTTGGGGAAAGGGATCCCGAGTATTTCTTTTAATTTAAAGCATGGAGGTTCTGTATTGATAGACCGCAAAGACAAAAAACAAGCGGTAGAGGCTATCAAAGGCCTCACTACCTATCTCAATACGTATAATAGATCGGTGGTAATCTTTGCCGAAGGTACTCGCAGTAAGGATGGTATCCCGATGCGCTTTGCAACAGCCGGATTAAAAACTTTGATGGAAGCTATGCCCGATGCCCTGTTAATTCCTGTTACTATTCATAACTCTTGGAAACTCAATCGTTATGGCGGCTTTCCTATGGATGTTGGCGTAGCGGTTTCACATACGGTACACCAGGCCATACCCGTTTCTAGTGACTCGCCTCTGGCCCTGATCGCACAATTAGAATCTGTAATACTCAAAGATTTTCCCAGAATTAAAGAACGTAGAAAATGACCGCCACAGCCCTGATCGAGAACACTAAAGAATTTGTCAAAAAAACTTTGCGAGATGCCGAGGGAGGACACGATTGGTTTCATATAGAACGCGTATATCACAACGCGATGCATATCGCCCAATACGAGGCGGTAGATACCACTATTGTAGCCTTGGGCGCCCTGTTACACGATATTGCCGACTCCAAATTTCACCAAGGTGATGAAAGCGTAGGCCCACAAATAGCCACTCAATTTTTGCTCGATCAAAATGTAGACAGCCGTGTCATAGAACACGTGGTTAAGATTATCAAGCACATCTCTTTTAAAGGAGGTAATACACAGCAGCCGTTTACCTCTATCGAACTGGACGTAGTCCAAGATGCAGACAGGCTAGATGCTTTGGGTGCAATAGGAATAGCACGTACCTTTAACTCTGGAGGATTTAAAAATCGAAAAATCTACGACCCAGCGATACCTCCAAAAATGGATATGACCCCAGAAGAGTACAAAGCATCTACAGCACCCACACTCAATCATTTTTACGAAAAACTCTTGCTTCTCAAAGACCGGATGAACACTCAAACAGGAAAAAAACTAGCCGAAAAGCGTCACCGTTTTATGGAGACTTTTCTCAGCCAGTTTCTCGCCGAATGGCAGGGGGAATTATAACATCACCTTTCCTAAGGTGACTTTATCGAGTTGTTTAAATAGTTTGACCACTTTAATTTCGCGCGTTTCCTGAGGTGTGCCGTAATTTTTAAAGACCGTATACTTTAGAAAGGGAGGCAAAACATAGTCACTTTCGTCGCCCAGGTATTGTATATTGATAAGCCATTCTCCAGGCGGCGCATCATCAATAATAAATTCTTCCATCTGGAAGCCTTGGCGTTGTTCTTCTTGCAAACGCTCGCGATTTTCTTCTAAGGTATGCGTCCACTTAAAGAATTTTTTCTCGGGATTGACAAATTGAAATTCAAAAGGCACCGACCTGTCAGACCACTCGACTACCATTCGAATATCGATATTAAAATCGGCGCGTAGCCACTCATTGGGCAGTCGCTCAAAATCAATCTTATCCTTATGCAGGGTAGCCAAATGATACAATTCGCTGCGCAGTGGTTTTTCTAGGCCGTCAAAATTGACACCTTTGATACGCTCGCCCAACATATTGATATACAATTCTAAGGCTTTGTCATATTGTCCGTCCTGTTGATAGGCCAAAGCCAGATCTCGATACGACTGGGCCTCTTGAGGGGCAATCTTTACGATGCGTTCATTGACCATCACCATATTTTTGGTATCGCCACGCGTATCGTACACATAAGCCAGGGTGCGCAAGGCTTTGGTATTGTTTCTAGAAATATAGGCCAGGTCGGCACGCACTTCGTCACCCAGTTTAGGATCAAGCTCCGAAAAATAAGCCGCTGCATCCACATAAAACTCTAGTGGAGATTCTTGTGTACGCGACAATTTTTGATAGAGTTTAAATTGCTCTTGAGGTGTTCCGCTTTCGCGAAAGCGGATAATGTATGCGGGCAAACTAGCATCCATAGCCCCACTATCTGCGACATAGTCGTTACCCGTGACCAAGGCACTTTTTTCTTGAGTTTTGGCCTTGGCTGTAAAGTTCATTTCGGAGGTTTTGATCAAAAAAGCCCCCCCTGCTGCCAGTGATCCATATCGCGAGGTCGCAGAAGTAGACTTTAAGACAGATATACTTTCAATCTGTTGTACATCCAGAAATTCTGGAGGGTCTTGATAGGGCACGCCATTAACAATCCAAATAGGTGGCACATCGGTATTGATAGATTGAGACCCGCCGCGTATCTTATAGACAACTTCACTGCCGCTATACAATCCTCCTGCAACCTCAACCCCAGATACTTTTCCTGTAATTAATTGCCGTAGGTTGGTCGCACCTTGACCAAAGTTTGACTTTGAAATTGTCTTGGTTGAAGTTCCTATTTTGTCTTCGCTTACTTCACCGTAGGCAGTCTCTACGGTATTATCGACACGCGTACTACCTGCCACTACAATTTCGTCCAACTGCTGATTTTTGGAAGTCAAAACGACATCTGGAATTTGTCGAGCTTCGATAAGAACTTCTTTAGGATAATAACCGGCTTTGCTGATGACCAATACCTCATCTAAGGGCGCAGTGATTGAAAACATTCCTGACGCATTGGTATACACTTCATTAAAAGAACCTTTTAAGGTGACCGTGGCGTCATTTAAGGGGCCTTTGGCGTTAAGTACCTTCCCTGTAATAGCGTTACTTGCTGTAGTAGGGGTAGCCATAGTAGCCACCTCTTCTGTATAGTCATTACCCTTTACAAGCATACTTTCTGGAGGGGCAGCGGTAGTGTTGTTAAAGTCTGTGGTAACTATTTCGACAACACCGTTTTTACCTAAGGTTCCGTAACGGGTTGTCCCAATAATCGATTTGACCACAGAAATGCGCTCCACCCGATCTGGTGAAATCCAGGGTCTATTCACATCTGGCGGAAACAAATTGCCGTCAATGACAATAAGCATATCACCTGCACGGCTATTGTTTACGGTAAGACCTTGTATTGGATCTTCTGTGGCAGTGATACTCGCAAAACGCCCATTGAGTACTGTTGCCAAGTCAGGACGGCCTTGAGGGATATCGGCCTTTGTCAAGACTTTGATATCGTATCCTACCTTATCCTTATTTTCTTTGCCGTATGCGGTCTGAACCATTTCTTCCTTGGCGGCATCTCCTGTGAGGACTACCTCATTAAGGACATCATTTTTGGCAATAAGCTCAATCTGGTAGGTAGACTTTCCAGCCTCAATTTCAAAACTTTTAGAATACATGCCCAAATAGCGTACAATAAACAAATCGCCTGGAGCAGCGTTTAAGGCAAAAGAACCATCGGCTTTTGAAGTGTATTCGTCAAAAGATCCATTTCTGATGAGCGAAGCACCTTGAATAGGACCAGAAGCCGAAAAAACGGTACCACTCACTTCTAAAACTGCTGGATTGCTTTTTGAATAACTGGCTACCTCTTCGGTATAGTCATTTCCTTTGACCAAAGGAGAAGGCGTTTTTGTATTACTTTGTTTGTAGCGTTTGGTTTGTATAAAAACCGCAGGGCCTTGGGCTCCAGTGATGCCAATTACTCCAATTCTATTCTTTTTTATAGATATGGTCTCTATCAACATCCCAGATAGGGCTTCAACCTCTAAAGCAATGGTAGGTCGACCATCTATAAAATAAACGGGCTCTGCACCCCTTACATACAGTATTCCGTCTTTGTAGACTACATTAGATATTTTACCGCTCAAGCCTTGTAATATCCCCAAACCAGCATCGAGATGTTCAAATTTATAATCGTCTCTAGTCAATGTCGTTACATCATAACGTCTACCGTCAAGATAAAACATACCTTTTTCGGTATCTGGGCCTGTACCATTGATGATATCTTCATTTTTAGTCTTTCCTTTTAGGGTGACTTCATTGAGTAAATCACTAGAAGGCAGCAGCTCAATGGCTATATTGGGGTTGTCTTTTACCAAAACGTCCTTGCCATACATCCCCAAATAGCGCACTTGCAATACATCGCCTTGTTGTGCTTCGATTTCAAATTGACCATCTGCATTGGTGTACACTTCCTTAAACGTACCTTTTACAGTAACCGATGCGCCTTGTATCGTTCCCGAAGGTGAAGAAATCACGCCTCTAATTTTTGACCAATTTTTGACCACCCCGTCAGAAATTCCCGCTATATCCTCGGTATACTCATTGCCTTTAACAAGCGCCGAATTAACGCGCTTAGCTTTTGCTAATGGAGCAGACTTTGTGGTTACAATAATGGCACGTCCTGAGATTAAAGGCCCATATCTCGTTGTCATAAAACCAGAATCCTTTAAAACGATTGACTCGATATCGGTATCGGGTATGTAAAATGGAGGTGGCTCTCCAGGGCCAAGCTCGATACCATTGACAATAAATTTGCCTAAAGGGTCTCCCTTGTAAACCAACAAAGGACCTCCAGGACGATGAGAGATCACCACCTGAGCAAACAAATCGCGTATTACCATTTCTAAAGTACGTCCATTAGGAGTAATATCGTCGCTAGTGACAAAAAAGTCTCCCATAGAAGTCACTCCTCCAGGAGCAAAAGGCACCGTGGTACCTTTCATTTCTTTTGCCCCAACAATGACCGTCTTGTACTTGCTGGTAAGCACAACTTCTTTTAAAACATCATTTTTGGGAATGAGTTCGACCGCTATGTCTTCACCTTCTTTGACTAGAGCCTCTTTTGGGTACATCCCTAGATATGTGATAGAAAGAATATCCCCGTCTCTAGCTGGAATTTGAAAACTCCCGTCAGAGGCTGTCGCATATTCTTGTAAAGTACCTTTGATATATACCGATGCTCCTTGTAAAGGTTTTCCTAGACTATTAACCACCCCTGATATCATTGGGAGGGTTGCCCTTGCTTTAGTCGCTTCTTGCTTGTTGTTTTCTTGCACGGCTATGCCCGGAATGGACGGTCTTACTGGGTCAAGATTAGTATCAAACAGCGGAGCAAAACTACCCATTGTATAAGCAGCGGTATTGGCCAAAAAAGCTATTCCTTCTGCATTTTTTTGAGTGGTCACCGTATGCACGGGCACCTCATTTGGAACATTTAATAACCCATAGTCTGGCTGGCCATTAGAAAATAATATGATCTGATCGGCGTCACCGGCTGCTAACACATTGTAATTTGATGGACCGTTGTAGGTCTGGCTGTTTACGCTTTCGCGAAAGCGCACTCCCTTTCCATCCCAAACAGTCCAGGGTATAACATTATGTATTTTATCACTAAAAATCTCGAGCTGTACCTCGGCCTCAGGAGTCTTATTCAAAAACTGTACTAGATATTGCCATTCCTTATCTGGGTCTCTTTTTTGCATGCCTTCAGAGATATCCCAAAACACTTTGATCTTAGTACCTGGTAGCCTTGTTTTTGTCGTTGCCTTAGAGAGCTGAAACCTACTATTGGTATACAACAATGCCCTAAGTGCGTCTGCATCTAGTCGAATCGTTTCATACCCCGCTGCACGCACTAGCAGTTGTGAATTGTCATTTATAACCTGATGGTATTTTTTATAAACAAAACGCCCATTGGCTTGACTTAAAACACCTATGCCCTGGTCCATTACTCCAATTTTTGCATCTGCGATAGGTGCATTGGTTTGTGCATCTGTCACCAAGCCCCGAAAGACTGTCTGTGCACAGGTAGAAAATGCTAAGAAAAGGCAACTAATGAAGAGGAGATGGTGTCGTGTTGGAAGCATAGTGATTGGTTTTAGTTTAAGGTAATCTTGCCTAGCGTTACCTTTTGCGATTGTTCATTCAAATCAATAATTTTTACTGTTTTTGTTTGATTAGGGGTAGCGTATTGCTCGTATATGGTGTATTTCAAATATTTGGGGGTAGTGGTCTTTTCAATTTCGAGACTTTCGATATTGATGAGCCACTCTCCTGGAGGGGCTTCATCCAAAGCAAATTCTTGGAGGGTATACCCTTTTGAATACTCCTCTTGAATTCTTGCTAATTGTTCCCACTTGGTATGTGTCCATTTGAAATATTTGGCATTTGGGTTGACAAATTGAATCTCAAAGGCCATAGCTGGGTCTACCCATTCAAAAACCAAGCGGCGATCTTTTTTAAATCGAACATCCAAGAGTTCATTGGGCAAGTCTTGATAACGCACTTTTGATTTGTGAAAGGCGAGGAGATGTAATAATTCATTCTCAAGCGTTTCTTTTAGAGGTTCAAAATCCAGCCCTTTGATCTGATTATTGAGTAGCTGCTTGTAGATCGAAAAAGCCTCCTGATATTGGCCATTATCCTGATAGGCAAGCGCCAGATCACGATAAAATTGAATTTCGTTGGGCGCAAGACTAATAAGATGAGTTGCAAGGGCTACGCGTTCTTGTGTCATCCCAAAGCGATCCAACTGATAGCCTAGTGTCTTAAGCACTTCAATATTTTTGGGATATAATGCACTTATGGTCATCAGTATGTTTTGGGCCTTTTTTGGATTCCATTTTCTAAAATACTGAGCACTGTGTAGTAAAAAAGACAGCTCTTCTCCTCTGGCTCCAGCT
>PAUP01000048.1 GCA_002712765.1 Cytophagaceae bacterium
TCGATACCTTAACTAAACCAAACCTGATTAGCATCATTTTTTATGATGAGAATACAGCGGTACTCCCGAAGTGTCGGGACGATCGATACCTCATTTAAACCAAACCTGATTAGCCTCATTTTCTTATGGTAGGAATGCAGCGGTACTCCCGAAGTGTCGGGACGTTCGATACCTTATTTAAACCAAACCTGATTAGGTTCCTTTTTTTATGGTAGGAATGCAGCGGTACTCCCGAAGTGTCGGGACGATCGATACCTTAACTAAACCAAACCTGATTAGCATCATTTTTTATGATGAGAATACAGCGGTACTCCCGATGCTTCACCTCAAAGAATTAAATACGGTTTTCTGATTGTATAAATGGCTCTATAATGAATCCTTAGGAGGAATCTCTTTCATCGTAGGTGGTGGCTCGGGCTGTCTGAAGTTTTCTAATCCTTTTTGAATATCGAGCTTTTCTTTAGGAATAAAGCCTTTCACGGTAAGTACAAGCCCACAAATAACCAATACAAGACCCAGTAATTTCTTTACCGTAAAAACTCTTCGTAGTGTCAAATAGCGCTTGAGTTGTTTGGCTAAGATAATTTTACAAATATCTACGGCAAAATAAGCACCAAGCATCCCTCCTAAAAATACCAACAAACGATTGGGATCATTATCTACAGATGGTCCTACTACTATGATCACACCTAGCCAAATGACCAATACCCCGATATTGATAAAATTGAGTAGGAAGCCCTTGATAAACAATTGTAAATACCCGTGTTTACCAGCTTTTGCTCTATTGGGATCAAGGTTGGCTCTGGTTGGTTTTTTGAGATACATCGTCAAACCGTATACCATTAAAATCACCCCTCCAAACACATAAAGACCAGGTGCGTTACTCAGATTTTCTAAGAGCTGATAACTACTCAAGTAAGCCACCCCAATAAAAAAGATGTCGGCGGTAAATACGCCCAGATCAAAAGATACCGCCGCTCTAAACCCTTTGGTGGCCGCTGTTTCTAAAAGCACAAAAAATACAGGACCTATCATAAACGCCAGCACGAGTCCAGAGGTGAGCGCTACAGGAAGATCTTGAAACATAAAAGGGCTTTGATTTTACACAAAGTTAGTCAAAAGCAATCGTGGCTACAAGCTAGTCGGACTCCCTAAAAACAAAAAAGAGATGAATAGTATCATCTCTTTTGTTGTGTTATTTGTTGTTGCCAAGGGCTACATCACCGTGATACGTCCCCCAAAAGTTCTTCGTCTTTTAACTTCAGCTGGTTTACCATAAACAATGACGTCACCTCCTGCTCTTATGGTAATATCGATACTTTTTGAGGTATATATTTCTACTTCTCCACCAGCCTGTACAAATACTTCTGCGTGCTCGGTTTCAAATTCTCTACCCTCATAAATACCACCTGTATTGACCGTTACATTTTGTCTTTCGGCGATACCACTTACTTCCAAAATACCCCCAGTTACTGCTCGTAATTTGGCTTCTTTTACTTGTAATCCTAAACGAGCCTGAGCCCCTTCCTGTAATTTTACTTCAATTTTATCTTGATCGATTAACTCATTGGAGGTAATGACAGCTCCTTCATTTCCGTCTATGATTTGAAGATCAGTATAATGAACGTGTACAAAAGTTCTATTACCGTCAAAAATAAGATCAAATTCCATCTTTATTTTTAAAGTTCCGTCTTTATTGACCACTTGAACTTGATCAGCATCCTCTCCAGTAATTACGACTTTATTTTCATCAGACTTGACCAGATTTACCACGATGCGATCGTACACTTTGATTTTGGTATAGTCGCCTACATTTTTGGTAATCGGGTTTTGTGCTTGACAAACTATGCCTAAACACAAGGCTACTACTACATATAAATTTTTCATGCTTTTTTTTCTTTGCTTTCTTTAATGACAATTGGAAAAAGCTATTGTTACACTATGCTCCTTCTCTTAGGATGTCAAGTAAGGTTTTAGCGAGCTCTTTAGGCTTTTTACTTGGTATATCATGTCCTGCTTCAGAAAACCAAATCATCTCTTTTTTAGGAGCCTCCAGCTGGTTATAATAAGCTTCTACTGTTTTAAAGTGACTCACATAATCTGAAGTACTACTCAAAAAATAGACTGGGCAATCCAGAACAGGATATGTATTCAAAGAATCAAAACGACTTGCTTCCAGATATAAAGGCATCCAAATTGCTGCCCAAGTACTATAAATACTTTCTGAATACGATGATTTACGTCCAGATTCAAAGTAATTTATCCATTCCCTCAGTGTTTTTAATGATTGCCAAGAACTGATAGGTAGCCTAATCGTATCTAGTGCTGCTATTGCCTTAGTATTCTGAGTTTGGAGTGCACGTTCTTTTAGATAAGAAAGCGTTAATTGATTGCCTTTATCTACAGCTACCATTGGGTTAACTGCAATTAAAGCATGAAGTAATTCTGGATGAGCAGCAGCCGCTTGAAAACCAAGATGCCCACCCCACGAATATCCTAGCAAATATAATTTGTCTTTGTCAAATTTTTGAAGAACATACCGTATTACCGCTTCGGTATCTTGATACATCAGCGGTAAACTTAAGCTGTCTTTTGACCTGTTCCAAGCCTTGGTAATAGATGTTTCCCGCTGATCCCATTGCACGACAATAAAATCCCTTCGCAAAGCTCTTACCAATTTTTTGGTATACGTTTTTGAGCTAAACCCTGGTCCTCCATGTAAAAATAACAGCACTGGTTTACTGGCATCATCTCCTTTGGCACCAATCCATTGTTGAATACCACCAATGTTGACACCTTCGTGTGTTTTTACAGAAGTTTGCGCTTTTACGCTATTCCCTTTCGCGAAAGCAAATATCAATACAACCGTAAAAAATAGTAAAGACCTCATATCATTTTTGTAATGGCATCAAAAACAATACCTTAAACTAGTATTACTCATTTACTTTTTCTGGGTCTTCTTTTTTTCGACAGCTTCTTTGGTACCTACCAAATGAAAATCAAGATGTTTTTTTACAAGATCGGCTTCTTTTACCTTGACATAAACTTCATCGCCTAAGGTGATTTGTTGCCCGTGTCGCTGGCCAATGATCGAGTATGTATCTGAATCAAACTCGAAATGATCGCCTTTGATATCCCTTAAACGCACCATACCTTCGCATTTATTGGAAATAATTTCAACATAGATTCCCCATTCGGTCACTCCAGAAATTACACCCAAAAACTCCTCGTCTTTGTGGTCTTGCATAAATTTGACCTGCATGTATTTGATACTATCTCTTTCAGAATTGGTGGCCAATTGCTCTCTAGCACTACTGTGTTTACACTTCTCTTCATACTCCTCTTCACTGGCAGATTTACCGCCATCGAGATAGTGTTGCAACAAGCGATGTACCATGACATCTGGATAGCGTCGTATAGGAGAAGTAAAGTGAGAATAATAGTCAAAAGCCAGACCGTAATGTCCAATATTATCTGTAGAGTATACCGCTTTTGACATCGTCCTGATCGCCAAGGTATCGACAAGATTTTGTTCTTTTTTACCCTGTACTTCGGCCAATAATGAATTTAATGAAGAAGTAATACTCTTTCTGTTTTTAAGATTGAGCTGATATCCAAACTTATGCACTACATTGTTTAAGGCTGCGAGTTTTTCGTCGTCGGGTTCGTCGTGTATGCGGTAAACAAAAGTCTTTTTTGGGGTCTTTGTACCTATAAATTCTGACACTTTCCGATTGGCCAAAAGCATAAATTCTTCGATGAGCTTATTGGCGTCTTTTGACGTTTTGAAAAATACACCTGTGGGGTTGGCATCTTCATCTAGGTTAAATTTCACCTCCACCTTATCAAAAGAAATAGCGCCATTCTTCATGCGTTGTCTACGCATAATTTTGGCCAGTCTATCCAATTCTAGAGTCGCTTCGACAATAGCATCGCTAGTAGTATAGGTTTTCCCTGTTAGGGATACCTCTTGGGGTATTTTATTAGTTCTCGATTCTATAATAGCCTGAGCTTCTTCATAGGCAAAACGAGCATCACTATAGGTGACCGTGCGGCCAAACCATTGCGTTTTTATATTGGCTGTTTGAGGATCTATTTCAAAAACTGCAGAAAAGGTATACTTTTCTTCATTTGGCCGTAAGGAACAGGCACCATTACTCAAAATCTCTGGAAGCATTGGTACCACTCTATCTACAAGATAAACAGAAGTAGCTCTTTCATAAGCTTCATCATCCAGAATCGTTCCTGGTTTGACATAATGACTCACATCGGCTATATGAATTCCTACTTCATAATTACCATTTTCTAATTTTTCAAAACTAAGCGCGTCATCAAAATCTTTGGCATCTTTAGGATCTATGGTAAAGGTTAATACCTCTCTCATATCTCGTCTTTTTGCGATTTCGTCTGCTTTTATGCCTGTATCTATTTTATTAGCATAGTCTTCTACCTCTTCAGGAAAATCATAAGGCAATCCATATTGGGCTAGTATAGAATGTATTTCTGTATTGTGTTCTCCAGGTTTACCTAAAACACGTATAACTTTACCAAAAGGAGAATCGGCTTTTTCTGGCCAATCTTCTAGTTTTACTAAAACCTTATCACCATTTTCTGCTTCTCCAATATTTTTTAGCGGTACAAAAACATCTGTATACATCTTGCCTGCTTCAGAGGTATGTACAAAAGCAAATTTCTTTTGGATATCTATTACTCCTACAAACTCATCGGTCTTTCGAGCAAGTATTTTGGTGATTTCGCCTTCGTGCTTTTTACTTCGTCTTTGTCTGTATATATAAACTTCTACCTGATCGCCGTGTAAGGCTTTGTTGAGGTGATGTGGTGGAACATAAATATCTTCTTCAAGTTCATCGACCATGACATAACCCCCACCTTTACCAGATACATCTAGTATACCGGTATGATAATTTTGATTGGGAACTAATTGATATTTTCCGCGCTCTGGCTCTATGACCTGTTGCTTTGCCTTTAATTGCTGTAAATTTTTGATAACCTGATTACGACTACTTGGATCATCAACATCCAACTTGGCGCATATCTGTTTGTAATTAAAGGTTTTGTGATGATCCTCTTTGAGGATTTTAATAATTCGTTCGGAAAGGTTGGTAATCTTAGGTGAAGAACGTCTTCGTTTCTTTCTATTCATTCATTTCAATTTCTATACGCCAAAATTAAAGCTATTCTTTGACAACGCGGGCGGCATTAGATTAAATTTAAGGACTTTAGATGTTATCTATTTGTTTAATCTTTGATCAGGATAAGCGATAGAGCGCATAATAAGTTCAACAAAGAAACGTTAAATCTTAAAATTATCTTAATTTAACTGTAACGTTTTGAAAATTAGTGCGTCTTTATAAGACATTAGGCATGAGTTCTACTAAAAAATTAAATATAACCACCATTCTATTTATAGTGATTCTATTACTTGGAGTCATTGGTTTTGCTGTGTATATCAATAATTCTTTTAGCGAGAATACCCAACAACACACTCACGTAGAAACGGTTCCCTTTGCTACGGTAAGCTAAATATTTACAGCAATCACAAACCACACTAGAACAACCAATCACTTAGGGATCCCTGTTGTACATTAAATTTTAAATACGAACGTTTCAAAAACAAACAAAGAGAGTTGACTATCTATCCTGCCAGGTCTTGCTTTTTTTATTTTCAATAAAAACAAGTTACATATACCGCTATTAACCTATTGCGCTCAATTTATAACCTTGTAAAGATTTGCTGAGCCAAGGCTGCTATCTTTTTCTAGCTACAGCTCTTTTCAATCAAAATGGAGTCATTTATACTGTTATCAACATATATTATATATACAGTTTTCTTTTTCTTAAAATTTAAAATAAATATTATGAATATTATAGTTTGTGAATAGCGGTATAACTTTCTATGCTTAAATTTTGAAAAGTAAGTTTTTAAGACTTATTCACTACATATTTAAGGATAGTGTACTAATTATTGATTTGATTTTAGGGTATTTACCTAAAGCAATTAACAACTGTTCATAAGTCTATAGATAACTGTTTTGCGAATAACTTTTAGCAATTGTTATTAAAAATCGCATCAAAAATTATCCGACAAAACTGCTCACAATTATCTAAATAAAAAGTTGCAAATGTGATAAGGTTCGCTGTATTGTCAAATTTTAATTAATATCCTAATACACTTATTAAATTCCGTGAGAACTTATTGACATTAGCTGTACACAGTTTGTAAACAATAGCATCTAATGTAAAGAAGTGTTAATAGATAAGGGATCTTGCGGTTAAACGCTCACACGGATCAATATCTTTGGTAGGGTCGTTCTATTTCGCGAAAGCACACCTCTTCCTCTCCCTTTTTTTCTACCTTTACAACCACATATAACACATTTATATATTATGAAAATAGCAATAGGTAATGATCATGCTGGTACTACATATAAGAAGACCATTGTAGCCTATCTTTCTTCTCAAGGGCATCAAATTTTTAATCACGGAACCGACAGTGATGACAGTGTAGATTATCCAGATTTTGTGCATCCTGTAGCGACAGCTGTACAAAATGAAACGGTAGATTTTGGTATTATTATTTGTGGTAGTGGTAATGGTGTTGCTATGAGTGCAAATAAACATCAAAAGGTAAGGGCTGCCTTGTGTTGGATTAAGGAAATTGCCATTCTTGCCAGAGAACACAATGATGCCAATATTATAAGTATCCCAGCCAGATATACTTCAGAAAATCAGGCTTTGGATATGGTGAAGGCGTTTTTGGAAACCAAATTTGAAGGTGGTCGTCATCAGCGACGTGTCGATAAAATTGCTTGTCAATAAGTCTAGAGATTATGGCGGTTTCGCTCACTTTTGTCGAAAAATCTTTTGATGCCCTTACTACCAATGAGCTTTATGCTCTATTACAACTACGTGCCGAGGTTTTTGTGGTAGAACAAGATTGTGTCTATCAAGATGTGGATGGGAAAGACCAAAAAGCGATTCACGTACTAGGATACAAAGACCATGATCTAGTTGCCTATACACGTATATTTAGACCAGGAGATTATTTTAAACAAGCGAGTATTGGTAGGGTAGTGGTACGCAAAAACGAGCGTCAACACAAATATGGGTACCAGCTTATGCAGCATTCTATAGCAGTGATACTACATCAATTTAATGAGGCTGATATTAAAATCTCAGCGCAAACCTACTTAGAAAAATTTTACAACAACTTAGGATTTAAAGAAACAGGAGATCGTTATTTGGAAGATGGTATACCGCATATGGCTATGTTATATCAAGCTTCATAAGATTAATTCTTATAAGTAACCTTCTTATTAAAAGGTAATTTTAATTGATAGCCGAGATCATCGGCTTTGGATGAATCTACAATATCAAGACCATAAACAATGGCCTTGGGATCAGCATAGCTATAGGTGCCAAAAAGATGGTCCCATATAGAAAACATATTGCCGTAGTTGGTATCTGTCCAGGGCATTTGATAATGATGATGAAATTTATGCATCACCGGAGTAACAATTACATAACTAAGTACTTTGTCCAATTTGGGAGGTAGGGCGATGTTTGCATGCGTCCAGTAGGTAAAGAAAACTGTAAGTATTCTATAAAAAAAATAGAAAGCCAGCGGCATACCCATAATTACTACTGCTAGTAACGCAAAGAGTTCTCTAATGATAAAATCTAGCGGATGATGTCTAGTGCCCGAAGTGGCATCTACATGCGTGTCGCTGTGATGAATTAAGTGCAAACGCCACATCCATTTAACTTTGTGCAAGAAATAGTGCACTCCGTATTGTGCGATAAGATCTAAGACTAAAATAGCGAGTATTAATTCTACCCATATTGGGGCAGTAAAGAGGTGTAAAATTCCAAATTGACTTTGTGACAACCAAATAAAAACACCTGCTGTAGCCAAGCCAAAAACAACATTAACAACCATCACCAATCCTAAAAATGCGGCATTGGTTTTGGCGTGTTTCCATTTGGCATAGGATTCTTTATAAAAAGTAGCGTAACCTTCCAATATCCAAAAAAAGCTTAACACAGCAACAATCCAAACTACTTTTTGCCAAATAGGCATATATTCAAAAAAATATAGAAATTCCTGCATGATTTGATTGCTGTTGAAGTCCTTTAAAGATAACTAATAATTAGGCATAATCTCTAAGTGATTTACCGCTTGTTTACAAATCAGAGCTCTTAAAAAGATTATCTTTAAGATCATATACACACTATGGGATACACCACTTTTACCACAGATCGACTTTATTTGAGACCTACCCAGGCCAAAGATGCGGCTTTTATTCTCAAGCTAATGAATACCCCAAAGTGGTATCAGTTTATTGGAGATAGAAATGTTCATTCTATTCAAGATGCTAAGGACTATATCGCCCAGCGTATGACACCTCAATTAGAGAGAACAGGCTTTAGTAATTATACGGTGATTAGACAAAAAGATCAACTAGCATTAGGTTGTTGTGGACTCTATGATCGCGAGGGTTTGGAAGGAGTAGATATCGGTTTTTCTTTTTTGCCAGCATACGAGGGTAAAGGCTATGCATTTGAGGCCGCTCAGTGTTTACAAGAGGCCGCTTTTTCTGTCTTTAATTTACCTAAAGTAGGCGCTATAACGATGGAAGAAAATACTTCTTCAATCAAGTTATTACACAAATTGGGATTGGAGTTTGTTAAAAAGATCAAGCTAGATGCCGATGCTCAAGAATTGCTGTACTACGAATTAAAAAAACCTACTTCCTAGAGCGGCGTTTCTTTTTGACATAGGTGACCAAAATTTCAACCCGTTTGTCGAGATTGGCAGCTCCGCCCAATGGGTAGCGGCTTCCAAAACCTTCATAACGCATGCGTTTTTTGGCCACACCATTATTGGCCAAATAATCGTAAACAAAACGGGCTCTGGCAACAGATAAATTTCGTTTACCAGTTTTTAAATCGACGGCGTCTCTACCTTTGCGCATACAACAAACATGCCCTTGAATTTTAAAGATAATGTTGTCATTTTCTTTGAGGTACTTGGCCAAAGCGCGCAAATGTTTATAAGAAGAGCCTTTTACATAACTGTAATTGGTTTTAAAGAGGATGTTTTGCAATAGTATCCTATCGCCTTTGGCGATGGTATCCGTTAGCGTTTTATAACGCTTTTCTACAGTTTCTAGCTCTTTTTCAGATTCTTCAATATCGGCCGAGACTACTCGGGGTTCTCTAAGGGAAACGATAATTTCTACCTTGCGATTTAATTTGCGCTGTACGGCGCTCCCTACATTGTCTAGACGGGTAAGTAGTAACTCTCCTTTACCATCGGCATTGGTGATAATAGAATCTGATACGCCATTGGCCACAAAGATGTCTTTAATCGCATTGGCTCGACGTTGGGATAAGGCATTGTTATAGGCATCGGTACCCCTATCATCACAATATCCATAAATCGAAATATCTTCTATTTTGTCTTTGGGAAGGCTTTTGATAAACCGATTTAATTTGAGCGATTCTGACTTGATTAATTGATGTTTATCGGTATCAAAAAAGGTCTCATGCCCACGATCTGATTGAGCGAAGGTGCTAAGTCCAAGAAGGCTTACTAAACATATTAAAACAAGTTGTTTGATGGTTGTTATTTTAAAATGGTTGTATATCGGTTTGCATCATTTAAAATAGCCACTGCTTCTGTGATTTCGGCATTGTGGTCTATTTGATATTCATAGAGTCCGTCTCGGTAAAAGTAACGTTTTACAATTTCGTCTACCAATAAGCCCTGAATTTCATCCCGTCTTAGATCCAATTCTTTTTCTTTGGCCAGGGCGATTTCTTGGGTTAATTTGGTGTATAATGAATTGATGTCATCTTTAAATTCGTCTTTTTCAGCTTGTTTCATTGCTTTCGTGAAAGCGGTCTCTGTCTCCGTTTCAAATTCAAATCCAGTTGTTTTTAGAAACCGTTTAAAATCGGCATAATCGGCATCGGTAAAGCTAAATTCGTTCAAATCACTGTATTGATGCTCGTAGTAATACTGGGTCGCGTACTCAAAAATTGCGTTGTCTTTGGCCAACGCTTTAGTAATCGGGCTCATCTTGGCCGATGCGATTTCGACATCGGGAAAAACCCCGCCACCGTCAAAGACTTTACGGCCATTTTTAGTAGTAAATTCTTTATAATCACTAGCTACGGTACGAATAGCATTCCCTTTTTCGTCCCGATTCCAGTAATCTAGTGCTTGTATACATCGTCCTGAAGGCGTGTAGTATCTCGATATCGTTACTTTGAGAGAAGTACCGTAGGTAAGGGGTTTGGGTCTTTGTACAAGACCTTTACCAAAACTTCTGGCCCCAACAATTACCGCGCGATCGTAATCTTGCAAGCCTCCAGATACAATCTCGCTAGCCGAAGCCGAACGACCGTTGACTAGCACCACTAACGGGATTTCTGTGTCTACAGGGTCGTTTTTGGTCACATAGGTTTTATTGTATTTTTTAACCACAGACTTGGTCGTGGTAATGACCTCACCTTTGGGAAGAAATAAATTGCATATCGCAATAGCTTCTCTTAAAAGTCCCCCTCCATTACCTCTAAGATCGAGGATAATTTTTTGAGCGCCGTCGGTCTTTAAATTGATCAACGCGCTTTTGACCTGAGCAGAAGCTTTGTTGTTAAATTTGGTCAACACAATATAGCCTACATCGTCTCCAATCATTTTGTAAAAAGGAACAGCATCTACCTCAACTCCAGAGCGTTTTATGGTTGCTGTAGCCACTTTACCCTGACGCTCATAGCTTACGGTGATTTGGCTTCCAGGAGCTCCTTTGAGCAGGTCTCCAGCATCACCTTCGTAGCCCGCGACTGTTATATCTCCAATCTTGATTAGTTTATCTCCTGCCTTTAATCCTGCTTTATCTGCAGGGTAGTCTTTTCTGGGTTCGATAATGGTAAGTATTCCCTCAGTATTGCGCACGGTGGCACCTATGCCCGAGTAATTCCCAGAGCGATTAATCTTGGCGTCTTCTACCTCTTGTTCTGTCCAGTATTTGGTGTAGGGGTCGAGCTCTTCTAGCATGCCCTCTATGGCGCTGTCCATAAGTTCGGCGGGATTGGTCTCATCAACATAATTCATGTTGAGTTCTTTAAATAGCTCGGTAAAAATTTCAATTTGTTTGGCAATTTCAAAGAAGTCACTTTGAAAACTTACGGTGCTTAAAAGGGTGGCCACTGCCAATATCGGAATAAGGATTTTCTTTTTCATATAGGTCATCTTAGACATTAGGTAGGACAAAGAGAAGTTTTTATCACCCAATATTACTGCTTTCTTTTTATGGCGTATCTACGAAGGATTGCCACCGATAGAATTACTAAGATAATAAAAGGCCAGACGCTCACCAACCCTATAAAAAATGAGGTAATACCATTCCAACCATTTTTTAAAGCATTGGTGAGTTTATTACCGTAGGATACTCCGGTTTTGGTCTCGACAATTGTCTTGTAAAACTGTATATGTAACGTGCTCATTGATACCTTATTGCCAAGGTATTTGAGCCTACCTTCTGCTCGTTCTATCTGTTCTCTTATTTTTGACAACTCGCGCTCTATTTCGAGCATTTCTTTGACGTTTTTTGCCTTGACCAAAAGCGATAAATAACGGTCTTCTAAGGCGCGTTTGGCTTTAAGCCTTGCTTGTATATCTATAAACTCTTCGGTAACATCTTGTTGGGATATCGTTTTTTCATCAAATTGAGTTACCCCCTTGGCAATACCATCTAGGACGTCTTGAAAATTTTTGGTAGGGACACGTAAGATTAGATTGTGATAGTGCTGGGTATAATTTTTACCGGCATTATCACTTTGTACATAACCGTTGTAGCGTTGTATCACCCCCATAATTTGAGCCTGGGTTTTTTCTAGATCTGAAGTCTCAAATCTTAAATTGGCGGTTTTAATGATTTTCGCATTAGCGGTCTCAGCATCATTAAGCTTTTTTGGAACGGGTGGAGGTGCATTGAGTTCTCCTGTTTCGGCATCTTCAGTATACGACATAAAACCAGCATCGGCAGCGACCTCTTCGATATTGTAAGCGTTTGAATCGTCGGGAGATTGGGAATGTTCACATGAAATAAATAGTACTAGACAGACATTAAGAAGAAGTAATCGCATCGTTAAATCGGTTTATAAGTTTGACCATTGCCTTGCGTACTTCGGCTTGCGAAAGTTCATCTCGGCTCGTATATAAGATGAGCGATGCAAATGTCATGCCTTTTGTGTCGATACGATGTTTTTCTAGTCTATAGGCTTCGCGCATTAAGCGTTTGATACGATTTCTGCTAACCGCCAGTTTGTGTTGACGTTTGCTTACCGAAACACTAGTTTGATGGTGTAAGCCCTCTTCTGGTAAGGCTGTCTCAACAAAAACCATACGCAAAGGGTAAGCCTTCACAGACCGACCTTCTTCAAAAAGAAGATCGATGATTTTTTTTGACTTTAATTTCTCTTGTTTAGAATAGTTTGCCTTCATCGGGGCGATAAAGTTAGTGTTTTACAGCAACAGCCCTTGTATATCTAAAGAAAAACCCACCTATAACAGGTGGGTTTTATCATTTAAACTACAGTCGTAAACCTTTAAAAAGTCCTTGTGTGCTTATTCTTTGCTCCAGCTGTTGTTTTCTTGCTTTAAATCGGCCATAAGACGGGATGGGTCTATCATTAATGATTCAATCTTGTCTATGGGCATATCTATGGTAAAGCTATAAGTAGGATGTGTCCAAGGCCAATCTTCTAATTGTTCACGGGCCACCTCTGGTGTTGGATTTTCTTTTTCACCACGCATCATACGCAATGGGATATAATAGGATGCGCTGTCTCCATTCTTGGTAGTAACATACAGATCTATAGGCATGGGCATCAAACCGATACGCTCTAGGGTAATGGTGGTTTTGTCGCCATCTGCCTCTACACTTTTAA
>PAUP01000049.1 GCA_002712765.1 Cytophagaceae bacterium
ATCTCGACCAGACCTTTACAGACGTGACTCATGCCAAGCGCGCTACAAAAAACGCCATTAATCTTTACAATGAAATAAGATTACATTTATCTTTAGACTTCAAAACACCAAATATGGTATATTTAAAAACAGCGTAAATCAATTTTTAACCGTAGCCATATTTCAGGACAAGACATTAAGACCAATCGCTTACCAATGACTAAATTCTTTAGAAAATTACGCCACGATCTTATGGAAAGAAACGAAATAGGAAAGTATTTGAAATATGCAATTGGCGAAATTATACTTGTGGTCATCGGGATTTTAATTGCATTATATATCAACAATTGGAATGAAATTAATAAGAGTAAAGATCAGCTCAATAATATTTATAGTAAAGTCGAACTTAATCTAAAGACTGATCTTTCAAATATCAATGATATCATCAAGGAATATGAGCAATTAGATGAACGACTCAGAACTATGGTATCAGAAGAATATTCGAATACTCTTTTAAATTCAATTAATGCTAATAATTATGCAGATTGTATTCCGTGTGGAGGTGATATTATTTCTTATATACCTTTTGAAATTCAAGATAAAGGGTTAGAGTTACTTAAAACATTTAATGATTTAAACGCAACTGCTTATAAAGAGCTTAGCAATGAAATTATTTACTTCTATAGCATTTCAGAGACACTAGATATTGTTCTCAACAAATTAAAGGAAGAATCATTTAATAATATAAAATATTTTGAACAGTTCCCTTGGTATTCTGATTTTATGAATGGCAGATTCAATCCTAATACGATAGATTTTTTTGCTAAGAATGAAATTTATAAAAATAAAGTTAACACCTATAGATTATTAGCAACTCAAAATTATTTATCAATGTTAAAATACTACCAAGAATCAGCAACTATAGTATTAGAAAAAATAGAAGCCTCTGATTAAAAAATAACAAACGCACAACAATGGCAATAAGTAATTGCGGTGCTGATGATTACTCGATAATAATAGAATGCATAAAAGGTCTTGACAAATGTGTACTTTAGGGAGATAAAAATCCGCTACTACACCTATGTGAAGACGTTAGCTCTATTTAAAAATTTAAATGAATAAAAGAATATTTTTATTGTTATTTCTAAGTAGCATAATTACTAATGCATATTCTCAAAATGAAGATTGCACTTGTATGACAGATTTAACATTCTTGGATACTAAAATTAGAAAAATGCCTGCTTACAAGATCAATAAAAAGGCGTATAACACTTCTTATTCAAAAATTTCTAAAGAAGTAGTTTCTATAAATTCACTCTTCGATTGTCATTCGTTACTCAACAGATTACTAATTTCTTTAAATGATAATCATAGTAGAGTTTATAGCATTGATCCCGGAGCCACAGACGAAGTCTATTCAAATCCCGAGAAGTTCAACCAGTTTAAAAAAACAGAGCTTTTTAATGCCTATCCGCAACCAAATATGGACTTGGACAGCTTACAAACAGTCTTAAATACTAAAGCAATATTGGATTTAGAGGGTATCTACAAAAGAGAAAAATATATGACTATTGGTGTTTTCAAGAATGAGGTTAATAACAATTACAAGGCTATTATTCTAGATTCTCAATCTGATATTTGGCAAGTTGGAGAAATTATATATACGTTAATACCATATGGCAATGATTATCTATTGTCTATTGGCGGAAGCATAAGTTCTAAACGATTAATCGCATATACAGAAAGAATAGAAAATGGATTCTTCAATTTTATGGGATTTCAAAAGGATATTACACAAACCAATTATTCTTCTAAAACACCATCAAAAAACACTTATTACCGAGAGGAGCTTTCAGATGAAATTATTTACCTAAAAATAGGAAGTTTTAGTTCTTGGTACCCGACATTATCAGACGCTGAAAAATTTTATGAAACACTCGATGGGAATTTAAATAAGAATAATTTAATTGTTGATCTGCGAAATAATGGTGGTGGTGGTGACAGAAATTCTGATATTCTGTATAAATTACTTAAAGAATACTCTAAAAAAAATAAGATTTATGTTTTAGTTAATCATAGAACTATAAGTAATGCAGAACAATTTGCACATAAATTAAGGAGTTTAGACAATTGCAAAATTTTTGGCTCTAGAACAAATGGCACGCTAGCATACGAAGTCAAAAACAGTAACTATACGTTGCCTTGTGGAAACTTTATAGCTGTACTTACATCTAAAAAACATTCGGAATACCTAGAATTTGAATCCCAAGGTATTGAACCAGACGTAACGTTTAGTTCGGATAGCGATTGGATAATTCAATTAGAAAACTACATGAAAAATAACTAGCGCTAATACTTGCTAAGACAAATTGCTTGATCCGTGTTTTTTTGCGGGATCTTGGTTGAGGCAATTATTATTGGCATCTTGTAAAACCCAAGGCTCATCCAGGCAACTTCTCCCACGCGAAGACGTTGCACTTAATATCTCTCAAAAGATATTCTTATTACAATTTTCCCATTTGCCTGTAATAATTGCAAATTCTAGCCACTAAGCAATAAAAGGAACACTATTGAGTAGCGATTTTTATAAAACATCTATTTTACCATTTGCAGGAATAATTATCAAATTATGTCGAGCGTATACTAACTCGCAAGAAGATTTTGAAGATTATTACCAAGAAGTGTGTTTACAAATTTGGAGGAGTAAAGACAACTTTCGTCAAGAATCTCAATGGAGCACTTGGGTGTATCGTATTTCATTAAACGTTTGTTTAACATTACTTAAGAAAAAGAAAAATAATGTTCAACATTTTGTATCTGATTCTATAACTACTGAAGAAACTGAAGACAACTTCGCGTTTTCAGACGAATCTCTAAATGTATTATACGATGGTATTAAAAAACTATCAGAAATCGATAGAGCAATCATTACGCTTTATTTAGAAGAAAAATCGCAAAAGGAAATTGCAGAAATTATAGGTACTAACCCAAATAATATTGGTGTGCGTGTCAATAGAATTAAAATTAGATTAAAAAAAATATTAGATGGAAAGATCAATTGAAAGTATTTGGAAAGAAGGTTTTCTAAAGAGTGACGCTTTAGTAGCACCAAAAATTAACAATCTTTACAGCCAAAAATCAATTCATATCATTGATAAATTTAAACGTATGTTTAGAATCAACTTGATTGCGATTGTTGTATTCTCAATTGTTTTCTTATTTGTCTCATTTTATATCGGAATACCAATAACAGGGGTTATATTTTTTGTTGTGCTTTCAGTTCTTGTATATTTCAATAAGAGGCTATTAAATCACTTAGAGCAAATAGACTTGGGTGTTAGTAGTTATCAATACTTAAAGGCATTTAACCAGTGGAAAAACAAGCAGATCTCGGTAAATAAGAAATTCTCAAGATTTTTGTACCCATTGATATTTATCTCAATGATTTTAGGGTTTTGGTTTAAAGATGCAGCGGGTATGCCTTTAGGAGAAAGATTAGTAAATAAGGTGCTCATAGGTTTTCCTGATATCTATTTAATATTTGGAATCCCACTAATAGGAATTGTTATTGTATGTATAATTTTAATGGTACTGGCGTATTTTGGTGATCGGATTTATAAATGGGATTTAAACATTGTATATGGAAGAGTATTTAGAAAACTTGAAGAACTAATGACTGACATAGAAAGTTTAAGGAACTGAAAACTTGCTGATAAGTCTTGATTATTTAGCTTTCTCAATACTTTCAAACAAAATAAGGTTTAGGTGTAATATTTTTTGTTAAGGGCCACTAACCAAGAAAACAGTAAAAATTATGACACTAAAAAATGCAATTCACTTTTTTGAAAGTTTAGAAACGGAGACAAGTAGAACATCTGAGATAAAAGTTTACCAAGAATTTATTCAAATTATAACGAGTTTAGAAAAGAAAGGTTTATCTAAAAATGACATGCTATCTATAGAAAGAGAATTGGATAGTTTAAATTTAAGATCAAATCCTCTTAGGAGAAAAAAATATTTTAAGAAAGCGCTTAGTGATTTTAAAAACTATTTGAAAGACACATTTTCCTTAACCACCAAGGGATATTACACAACTTTTTATGGTAGCTTAGGCTTAGTATTTGGTTTGCTATTTGGAGTTGCAATTTTTGCTAATTTAGAACGCTCGTTAGGTATTTCTCTAGGTTTAATTGGCGGAATGGTGTTTGGTTCAATTATGGGTCGTAGCAAAGATGCTCAAGCTAAAACATCTGGAAAGATGCTCTAATTAACAGATGAAATGAATAAAAAAATCATCTAAATAGGACTAAGCACAACAATGAACTGACTTTAAAAAGATGTCTTTGTAAACAAATCTTGATACATAATTTTCACCATAAGGTCTTTTTCTTGTAATGCTTTCGCGAAAGCGTATTTGTCTCAGAGAAGTTGGAAAGGACCACGCGAGGCAGACAACTCCAACATTTAATGTGTCTTTAGAAAAATTAATTAAGACCAAAAAGCAACAGTAAATCAGTAATCTCTAAGCGTCTAGGCCACAGTTGATTAATACAATGGCCTGTTAGGCGCAATGTAACAAAACTACGAACTCATCGTCTTCTACAAACAAAGCAAACTTTAAAACCTTATGTCAGAATATTTATCTGAACGAAAAGAAACTTGGAAAACAATCTTTCTATTTCTTGCAATCCTTCTTCTTCTTACTTCACCTTTTCATTATGCCTTAGTGAATTTATATCCATCCCGAATATATATTGGAGCCATAATGTGGTGTCCTGCGATGGCCGCATTTATTACCTTAAAAATCAAAGGTCGTAAGATTTCATCTCTAAATTGGAATTGGGGAAATTGGAAATATATTCGATGGTCTTATGTCATTCCTGCCCTATACGGTATAGTCACTTACGTATTAATCTGGATTTTCGGATTGGGAAGTTTAACGGATAGTGAAGCAATAACAAATTGGGGAAAAGATCTCGGTTTGTTTGGAATAGGCACATTAAATCCAACAGCAATAACAATAATAGCAATTGCCTTATTAGCTACTATAGAAGTAATAAGAGCCTCTGCAACAACTTTAGGAGAAGAAATTGGATGGAGAGGTTTTTTTATTTATGAATTGAGAAAGGTACTTTCATTTACTAGTTTATCAATTTTTAGTGGATTTATTTGGGCTGCTTGGCATTGGCCAATACTTGTTTACTATAGTAATAATATGCTATTAGAATGTATAACGTTCCTTATCGTAATCATTTCTATGACTTTCATAATGAACTACTACACTTTTAAATCTAAAAGTCTTTGGCCAGCTGTAATATTTCACGCAGTGAGCAATGTATATATTCAAAAAATAATGCCTGAATTAACCACTACAATTGAAGCAACGGAACATTGGCTTGGCGAAAACGGGATTATGTTTGCAATTGTGACTTGCGTTTTTGGAATTTACTTTTGGAGAAAAGCAATTAAGGAAAAATTGTAAATAAAAAACACAGTGCCTAATACTGTATAGAATTAATTGCTTGGGTATGTGCCTACTTTAAAAAATTCGAAGGAATTTTCTAGCGTTCGTTTTCGTTTACTAAATTAGTTGCTCAAACGCGCAACTAACTATAGATAAGTATGGAATTATTTCAGTTGGTAAGAATAGATCCAAAGCTGAAAACCTGATAGAATTGATAGAAAAAGAAATAAAAAAAATAGGGCAAGCACAAGAATGCATATAGGTAATGAGGGCGTTGTCTCTTACTTAAAAGCTAAGGTAGAATTAGAAGTTGTCGCATTTTAACAAATCCGACTTATGACAAAAAAAAAGCAGACTGTCAATAATTGGCTTGTGCTCTACTAAATGGCTAATGCCATTGGTTATCTGCACTACTCATATACAGAACAGTTGTAGTCAATAAAAAAAATCATGAACTTCGAACAGATTAAAGAACGAACAAGACCATTAGTCAACAAGGTGTCTCCTGTATCGGAGGGGTCATTAGATCTGATGAGTGAGTTAATTGTAGTTGAAGTTTATGAAAAAGGAGATATATTTATTGATAGAGGGAAAAAAAATAACAAGGAATACTTTGTTTACGAAGGCGTTTGCCGGAGCTTTTTGCTTAGTCCGGAAGGTGAGGAAGTAACTATATCTTATTTTCTTGAAAGCGACGTACTCTCTCCGAATAAAACAAGAACAGCTAATCAAATATCTCACCTTAATTTTCAAGCGCTCACAAAACTAACTGTTGCCAGCCTAAACGCTGACAAGTTTGAGCAACTAATGATAAATTACATTGACATACGCGAGTTTGGAAATATGGTTTTACACTTTGAACTCCTTACAAAAGTTGAAAAAGAAATTGGCTTAGCTTCGCTAAACGCTAAAGAAAGGCTCATTCTTTTTAGAGAAAAATATCACTTTCTGGAAAATCTAATCTCGCATGTTGACATTGCCTCCTATCTAGGAATTACAAATATTTCCCTCAGTAGACTCCGTAAAGAGCTTATGAAGTAAAAGGTCATCCTTTAACAAATGTTAATGGATACAAAATCATTATCATCAATCTTTGTTGTGAACTTAAAAACAAGGAAAGATGAAGAACTTCTCAAGTACTATCACACTGGATTTTAATATAAATAGAATGCATCCATTATGGTATCTCGCAATTGGAGTACTGACTATGGCCCTAACTCACATGACCTTTAGTGTTGAAATCATGGCTTGGGTCTCAAGTGTTCCATTTTTAATTTATCTAAGTCTTACAGAAGGCTGGAAGACTAGACTAATCTTTTCATTCGCTCTTGTTTTGGCATGGTCTCTAGTTGTAGCAAAGATTATTAGTGATCCAATTCCACCAGTACTGATTTTTCTATACTCGATTCCAATTAGTTTATTTCACCTGCCTGCTTACTTGATCTGGAATAAATTTAAAAATCAAAAAAATGCGTTGTTTCTATTTCCTGCTATTATGATTATTATGGAATGGATTCAATACACCTTTACTCCTCTTGCCAGTTGGGGCGTGGCTGCATACACTATGCATGATAATGTTTCACTTATTCAAACAGTATCTCTGTTTGGTATGGCTGGGCTAAGCTTTCTGATATATTGGGTTAATGTCTCAATCGCCAAAATTATCATCAATCGAAAAACCACTATCCCAACATTTCAGTTTCCGTTAATTATGCTGTTTCTTTTCATTTTTTTTGGCTCCATCCGATACGATATGAGCAAAGCCAATGGCAGCGACACTATAACTGTTGCAGCAGTTGGAACAGACTCGAAGGTAAGTGGTTTACCATTGCCAACTATGGTAAGAACTCAACAGACCAAAACTACATTATTTAAACGAACCAGAACTGCAGCCAAAGGGGGTGCTAAAATAATTTCGTGGAACGAAGCGGCTATATTTATAATGCCTAAAGAAGAGGAGCAGTGGATAAACTCTGTCAAGGAACTAGCCGCCGAACTCCGTATCACTTTGGTCGCTTCGTATGTGGTACCCATTTCACAATCTCCCTTGAGGTATGAGAACAAGTATCAGTTTATCGATTCGGTAGGAAATATTACACATACTTACCTTAAGCATCAACCCGTACCAGGAGAACCAGCTGTTCAGGGAAAGTCGCCTTTAAAAGTTACTGATATAAGAGCAACAAAAGTCGGAGCGGCAATTTGCTATGATTATGATTTTCCATATCTGGCAAAAGGATATGGTGAATTATGGGCAGATATGGTTATCCTTCCGTCAAGTGATTGGAGAGGCATTGACCCTGTTCATACAGAAATGGCAGCCTTTAGAGCTGTTGAGCAAGGTCATTCGGTTCTTCGTTCAACGCGTTTTGGATGCTCTGCAGCAATTACACCATATGGTGAAATGGTTTCACAAATGAGCAGTTTTGACAATAACGATAAAATCATGTATTCACAATTACCTGCCAAAGGTGTCACGACATTATTCTCAGTTATTGAAGATAGCTTCGTCTACCTGTGTATCGGATTCTTACTATGGTTTATGGCTTTTGCGTTTCGATCAGAAAATAAATCAAAACCTATAAAATAGAATGTGGTGATCATGTAATTGAGAAATACAACCGAGCAAAAGGATTAAATAGATATGACAGTAATGCTCGACTTCTTTCCTTAGGAGTGCGTAAAACATCATGTGAACCGTTTGCAAAAATTGCAACTTTTGCAGAATAAGAAAAATTAAGGTTTTTGTTAAACTATTCCATTAAAGTGTTAACCGTGTATTAATAATACAAATAATTACTTCTAAAATTTAAAGACTATTAACGTTATGACAATCAATAGTTAAAGTGATTGGGTATTCTAATTACTTCTTTTACCCAACCTTATTTAACTATTAATTATGAAAAAAATTATCGTATTCATTTTTTGCTCATTCGCCTTTTATAATTTGACTTTCGCTCAAAGCGGAAATCTAACCGGCGTTATTTCTGACGAGCAAGGACTCGCTGTACCATTTGCATCCATAATCGTTACTGGATCTAATAAAGGAACTGTTTCTGACACAAATGGTAAATTTTTAATATTAAATGTACCCCCAGGTAAGCAAACCATTTTAGTAGAATACCTAGGCTATGCTGATCAGGAAATTGAAGTAGACGTCAAAGAAAACAATACCATTGAATTAAATGTATTGTTAAAGACGCAGTCTGAAGAATTAAAAGGTGTTATTCTGACTGGATTTAGCAGTGGACAGGCAAAAGCCTTGAATACACAAAAAAATAAACAAAATATCACAAATATTGTATCTGCAGATCAAGTGGGTAAATTTCCTGACGCTAACATTGGGGATGCTCTTAAGCGTATTCCTGGAATAACAATGCAGGTAGATCAAGGCGAGGCCAGAAATATTATTGTTAGAGGATTGGCACCTCAATTAAACTCTGTTACTCTCAATGGTTCTCGTATCCCATCGGCTGAAGGAGATAATCGAAATATTCAAATGGATTTAATTCCTGCAGATATGATCCAAACCATTGAAGTAAATAAAGCAGTAACACCTGATATGGATGGTGATGCTTTAGGTGGATCTGTTAATCTCGTAACACGTACCGCTCCAGAAGGTTTTAGATTGTCTGCAACCCTTGGTTCTGGTGTGAGTTTTATCACAGATAGACGTATACTCAATGGGAGTTTTGTATTAGGCAATCGTTCTGATAATGGAAAATTTGGATGGATGGTTGCCGCATCCATTTTTGATAATGATTTTGGATCTGACAATATAGAAGCTGAATGGACGGACGAATTTGAGTTTTTTGATGGTAATGAAGTTGTTGAAGCAGATGTTAATCCGTATACAAACGTATTTGAACAAAGAACATACATAGTTCAGCGTGTTAGACGAAGTTTTTCGGCAAATTTTGATTACAAGTTTGATCTCAATAATAAAATTGAACTCAGAACTATGTATAACTGGAGAGATGATCGAGAGAATCGTTATCGATTAGAACACGAAATTTTAGATGGTGAAGATATAGAGCAAGGAGATTTTTCGATTGATAGTAATGGTAATCTTAGGCAGTTTCCTGTTGAAGTAGCAAGACAAACTAAGGCAGGAATTGATAATGATAGGAACCAAAACACACGTCTAGAAGACCAGCGCATGCAAAACTATAGTCTGGCAGGTGAGCATCTACTCGGAGAACTTAAATTGGACTGGATGACATCTTTCGCAAAAGCATCAGAAGAACGATTAAATGAGCGCTACGCACAGTTTAATTCTGAATACCTAATTACGAATAATTTAAATCCTGAGTTTCCATTATTCACCCCTGTTAGCGCAGCTGATGCTAATGACCTTTCGAGTTTTGAATTTGATGAGATCACCGAAGAAAATCAATACACAGAAGAAGAAGATATCAATTTGTTTCTCAATGCCCAATTACCTGTCGACCTATTTGATCAAGGTGATGGATTTATCAAATTTGGGGTCAGAGGACGATTCAAGAATAAACTTAGAGATAATGACTTCTTTGAGTTTGATTTAGAAGACCAGTTTCCTACGCTTGAAGCAGTACCAACAAGAGATTTTTCAGATCCCGACTACCTTGCAGGAAGTCAATACCAGACAGGTGTTTTTGCTAGACCTGAGTGGTTAGGAGGTCTTAATCTCGTAAATGGAGAACCAGTATTAGATGAATTTCTTAGAGCCAACTATGAGGTCGAAGAAAATGTTTTTGCGACTTACGCTATGATCAATCAGCAGCTTACAGAAAAGTTAAGTGTTCTCACAGGTGTTAGGGTAGAAAATACATCGATAACAGCTACAGGTAATCAAATTGAAGATGAAGAAGAACTGATTGGAACCATAACCGAGGAGAGTACATACACTAATATTTTACCTAGTGTACATTTAAAGTATAACTTAACGAATAATACTATTTTCCGATTTGCATGGACAAATACACTAGCTAGACCCAACTACGAAGATCTCGTGCCAACCGTAGATATTGTTGCTTCTGATGAAGAGATATTCTTAGGAAATCCAGAACTAGTGGCTACAACTTCAATGGCATTTGATGTAATGGCAGAGGAATATTTTAAAAGCGTCGGAATTCTTTCTGGAGGTCTTTTTTATAAAGATATCAGTGATTTTATATACGTTTCACAGCGTGAAGATGATGAAACAGGTTTTCAAGTGTTTCAGCCACAAAACGGAGAAGGTGCGAGTATTTTTGGAGCAGAATTTGCGCTTCAGCGTCAGCTAGACTTTTTGCCTGGTTTTGCAAAAAATTTCAGTATCTACTTAAACTATACCTACCTAACTTCTTCGACAGACGGTGTCTTTACAGAAGATGGTGACGAGCGTAATGATTTGGATTTACCGGGCACAGCACCAAATATGTTTAATGGTTCCTTAGCCTATAATGACAACAAGTTCAATGTCAGACTCTCTGTGAATTATTCAGATGCTTACATCGATGAAATTGGAGGGACTGCCTTTGATGATCGTTATTATGATGAACAGTTTTTAGTAGACTTCAACGTCAATTATGCCTTAACCCCTAATTTGAGAGTGTACCTAGATCTGTTAAACATTACTGACCAACCATTGCGCTATTATCAAGGTATACGCAGTAGAACAATGCAAGCAGAATATTACGGACAACGTTTAACATTCGGATTGAAATATGACCTATTTAAAAGAAAGTAATATTTATTGGTTCATTTTTCTGATGGCACTACCTATAAGCTGTAAGAAAAATAATTTACCTGTAATAGCACCAATACTTAGAACGGAGAAAACACCTCATGACACAGATGACCCGGCCATCTGGGTCAATTCGTCTACACCAGAAGAGAGTATCATTTTTGGTACAGATAAGGATGTTAATAATGGAGGTGTATATGCATTTGACTTAAATGGGCAAATCATTGATAACAAATCTATAACAGGATTGAGTTACCCCAACAATTTAGATGTTTCCTATGGGTTTGAATTAAATGACTCTACCGTTATTGATCTTTTGGCATTTACAGAAAGAGAAAAAAATCAAATACGCTTGTTCTCGGTACCTGGGATGCAGATGTTAGATAAAGGAGGTATTAAGGTCTTTAAAGATGAAAAAGAACCCGCACTACGCAGGCCTATGGGTATTGCTTTTTATAGAGATCCTACGTCGTTAGAAACACACATTGTGATCAGTAGAAAAGAAGGACCTTTAAAAAACTACTTATATCAATATAAGTTGAACACAGACGGTAAAGAGGTGAGTATGACCCTAATTAGAAGGTTTGGAGAATTTAGCGGGAAGAAAGAAATTGAAGCTATCGCTGTAGACAATGAACTGGGTTATATCTATTATTCAGATGAAGATCACTGTATTAGAAAATACTACGCCGACCCCGAAAAGGGTAATGAGGAGATTGGGTGCTTTGGTGGTGAGTATTTTAATAGAGACATAGAAGGAATTGCTATAATTGAGTACAGTGATAACAAGGGGTATATTATCGTTTCCAATCAACAAGCTCATAGCTTTTCTATTTTTGACAGAAATTCTAATGCTTATGTCAAAGAAGTGAACTTAGGAACTATAGAAACCGATGGTTGTGACGCTACAACTTTGCCTTTGGGAGCAAAATACCCTAATGGATTGTTTGTGTCTATGACAGATTCAAAGGAGTTTTTATATCATGATTTGGAAAAAATATTGTCACACTAACGTATTTGATGTAGACCACTTTTGTGTAAAGATGACTTTAGGCCGTTAAAGACATACCTAGTATCACTTAGCGGCGTGATTTATCTTTATGAGTAGGTATGGTTATGCAATGTGCAATCATCTTCGTTTATTTCTTGCCTCTAGGGGATGACCCCATTGGGAGATGCCACTTGTATTATTTTAATTCTTGACAAGTACTATTGAGTTTTTCGTTCTGGAGCTATATTTTAGCCCTATGATCTTATTATAATGATCGCGCTCAAGGCGAAATAGTGTAAGGTCACAAACACCTCCTAGGCTATCTTAGACCAGTAGCCGTAACAAGCTCTTATTGTTAAATGACTTGAAAGAAAATGTCGAATAATTTTTTGACATTATATCGGTTGGACGATCTAATTCGATAATAATCATATCTTTAAGGAAACTAAGGTTTGATGATAAAATTCTTTAGAAAAATTAGACAAAATTTACTTTTAGAAGGCCAAACAGGAAAGTATTTTAAATATGCAATTGGTGAAATTGTGCTTGTGGTCATTGGGATTTTAATCGCGTTATCCATAAATAATTGGAATGAACAACGGAAAGAAAATAATAATGAACAAGCTATTTTACAAAGGCTTGAACAGGAATTTCTATCAAATAGGGAACAACTTTTAAATAAAATTCAACTAAGAAATAATTTGATAGAAAATTGTGGGCGATTATTAGCATATTTTGATACACCAGAAAATGCTCAACGTGACAGTATCTTGGTTTATTTAAGCTCTATTCAGCCACCAACCTTTGACCCTATTCAAAACGACTTAGTAAGTTCTGGAAATATCGAAATTTTAAAAGATGAAGAGTTAAAGCAGCTACTTGTTAATTGGAGTACCGATGTGATTCAACTTCAAGAAGTAGAGCGAATATTTCTCAGATTTTGTGAACAAAGATTTTTCCCTTATCTCAATGAAGTCGATATACAACGTGATATAGCATATACCCACTGGGAAGACGCACCAAAAAACTTGTTAGAATCCAAACAAATTGAAAACCTCATACCTGGAAAATCAAAACTCACC
>PAUP01000050.1 GCA_002712765.1 Cytophagaceae bacterium
ATGAAGACCCTAAGGAGGTCCCCCCTTGGCTATTATTAAAGATCCGTTTCATCAGTGTTGATCCGACACGTCTAAGTTTTGGATCAACACTGATGAAACGGATCTTTAATAATAGCCAAGGGGGCACCTCCTTAGGGTCTTCATTTCGATTAATAACCCAGCCCATAGTTAACCGTCTTAAATATCATTCTCAAGACCATCTTTTTATAAACCAGATTATAAATTGGTATACTGTAAATTACGGCTTTGTCGCTATCCAAAGCAATCCAAGACCAGAAGGTTCTAGTGGTTATTCCTTGTGGAAATTGATATTGATTTCTTTTAGATTGATATTTTATTACACCAATATTCCGTTAAAATTGACCATTTATGTATGTATAACCGCTGTATTAGGCTGCGCTTACTTTGCATGGCATTTCTGGAAAATAATAACCCCTATAGATACAGAGATTGAAGTGACAACCATCGTTCTATTTATGGGATTATTTTTAATCCTTTCTAGTATCTGTGTCTTAGCCGTTTATATTAATAGAATTTATAATTCTAGAGTTAAAAAGCCTATCTATGCAATAAAGGCTAAACTTTGAGAGCAATAGATACATACCATATCCATCTAAAACCCCTCGAAAAATCAGATATAGAGCTGGTACGTACTTGGAGAAATTCTGAGCATGTCAGAAGCAATATGTGCTATCGTAAGACTATAAGTGTCAGCGATCAGAAAGCTTGGTTTGAGCGTCTCGATGCTAATCAACATTATTACCTAATTATCACAGAAAATATTCCTATCGGTCTAATAAATGTCAAGGATATCGATAGTACTGCCATGGTAGGAGAAGCAGGGGTATTTATTGGGGATCTAAAATACAAGGATAATCCAATTGTTGTAAATGCCATCTTAGCACTTATGGATTATTATTTTGAGAAATTACATTTTACGGCCTTAACGGCCAAGGTGCTCAAAGAAAACGACACGGCACTCTTTATGAATCTGGAATTAGGGTATCAAATAATTAATACCGATGCCACATGTTATTATTTACAGATTACTCCAGAGGATTACTTTAATAAAACGGCCAATTTTAGGGCACTGCTTGCGAGAAGCTCTTAATGGCGTTTGAAGTACTTTAGATACTCTAATTGCAATACCCAACGAATAGGAATACTCGGATGAATGCCGTATTTCAAGAGTCGCAAAAACAATGGCTGATGGCTAAATGGTAATTTGCGAGCATGATGCGCGTATTTCATTTTTGCGGCCGCCTTCCAGAATTCTTGTCTATTGTAATTAAAATAAGGCTTTGGAGCTCTTTTTTTAAAGATTTCCATACCGATATGAAACGTTTGATTTTCTCTGGTTAAAATTTTATATCGATGAGAGAAACAGAAAATATTCTGAGCCATAGTGATGCCTATAAATGGTACACCTATACAAATCCCTTCAAGAACAAAACGTTGCAGGATTTCTCGTGAAAAAACAAAGCAGTCGTATCCTGGGTGAGACTTGCCATAATCTGAATAAATTTGTTCTAAGTCTAACACAGCTGTATATTTCTCAGATAAGCGTCTTCTATTGATAATTAGTGCGTCATATCCTTCATTAATTAGATCATTTACACGTTGATAGAAGGTGGGATACAAGCCAATATCTACATTGGTGTAAATAAAATAATCGGCATGAGATGCTTCAAACAAACGTGCTAATATATCCTTAATAAAGGGAAGTTTCATAGGATACTGAGACAGCATCGGAACATCCAGAGTTGATCTTTCTAAAGGGCTTGTTCTTTTAAATTCGAGAGAAAGATGTTGATCATCGCCTGCAAAGGCAGCACTCCAAAGTTCAATATTCACCTTAGACTTTGCACTTTCCTTAGCCCTAATCATCGACTCAAACGTAATGGGTTGGGCCGTGTAAAGATCTGAATCTTTAGAGGCTTGAAAAGGATTAATAATATGCGCGATCGTATGCAAATGCAATTGTTGTGTTGTCAAAACTAGCAATTATTCTGGCTCGGATTATCTCAATATTTGTATATTTCGACAAATTGGCTTCTTTACATGCTTACTTACCCAAAAATTTCTATAATAACAGTCAATTTGAACAATGGTCCTTTTCTTGAGGAAGCCATATTATCTGTCATAGAGCAGCAATATCCTAATCTGGAGTATATCATTATTGATGGGGGCAGTACAGATGGTAGTTTAGAAATTATTAAACGGTATGAGGCTCATTTAACCTATTGGGAGTCAGTAGCCGATAAAGGACAATACTATGCCCTTCAAAAAGGATTTGATAAATCGACAGGTGATATCTTGGCCTGGATCAACTCTGATGATAAATACCTTCCTAAATCTTTTTTCGCTGTAGCGGAAATATTTCAAAAATTCCCAGAAGTGCAATGGTTGATGGGACAAACTAAAGAGTATACCCAACGCGGTGTTCTGGTAGGGCAGATTGGCTTGCCATGGTCGCGCTGGTCAAAACTGAGATATTACACCAACGATTTTCAGTTTATACAACAGGAATCTTCATTTTGGACGAGATCGCTATGGGAAAAAGCAGGGGCCTATATCGATACCGATCAGAAACTTGCTGCAGACATGGAGCTGTGGGCACGCTTCTTTAGGTTCGAAAAGCTCTATACCACGACTTTAGAGTTAAGTGGTTTTAGACACAGACAAGATTTTCAGCGATCCAAAGCGTTTCGAGAATTGTATCTTGACGAATGTAAAAACGTTATTAAACGCGAACGCCAACAGTTGCCATTTCGCGTTAAAGCGAAATTGCCATTATATACCATTTTGAGATGGTGTGCTGGGCCATTTTTCTTTTTTGACATTCCCGTAATAAATAAAATCTACCCTTGGATATTTAAAATCCCTAGGCTTATTCAATACGATTTTCAGGTACATGATTACACCTATAAAGATAGACTTGCAAAGCAACCTTCATTTTTTGTAAGAGGAAAACAAGTACATCGAAAAATGCTCAAGTCATGAAAAAGATCACCAAGATTTCAAATACGCCCATTTCCTTAATAGATTATGGCAGAAGGCTCTGGCGCTATAAACATTTGATTTTTTCGTTTGCACTAAAAGATTTTAAAGCAAAGTATGCCCAAACAAGAATGGGTGCCCTCTGGATGGTAATTCAACCTATTATCGCCTTGGTCATATTTTCCCTGTTTTTTGGAGAACTTATCCCTTTAGAAACGGGTGATGTGCCCTATCCTGCCTTTGCCTTTAGCGGTATGATACTTTGGTATTTTTTCACGGCATTGGTGTATAATTCTGGCACCTCTCTAATCAATGCACAAGAACTGTTAGGGAAGGTTTACTTTCCAAAATTGATATTGCCTTTTTCTAAAGCCCTCTTGAATAGCGTAGAAGTTCTGGTTTCTTTTTTGCTGCTTCTCATACTGTTATTGATCTATGATATTACTTTGGATATACGACTTTTGCTATTTCCTTTAGTTGTATTTATGATCTTGTGTATTGGTTTGTGTATTGGGATATGGCTAAGTGCTATTTCGATAAAAAATAGAGATTTGCAGCACCTTATTCCTTATGTGTTAAACTACGGAATATGGTTAACCCCGGTGTTTTATCCAACCACAGTCATACCCGAACAATATCGCGAATTGATGTATTATGTCAACCCCATAGCAACTACCATAGATTTTTTTAGATTTATACTCTTTGGTTCGACCTTTCATTGGAACTATTTGTTATCTTTCCTCATAGTAGGAGTTGCTTTACTCATTGGGGTCATATATTTCAAGAAAGCTGAAAAAAATGCCGCAGATTATGTTTAAAAAAATTATAGAAACCTCTCTACTCCAATGAATCCGATTTTTAAAAATCCTGATGTACAAAAACAGTTCGAAATGGATGGGTATGTTAAGATACCCCTATTAGATATTGATGAGGTAGTACACCTTTTTGAGTATTACAATAAGCAAAACTTAAATAATAAGATCGAAGGGGGTTTTCATATTAGTCTTGATAATCAAAATCAAGCCTTGGTCCATACCATAGCTCAAACTATAGAAACCACCTTAGAACCCAAGATTAGCAATGTATTTAAGGATTATAAAATTTTTACTGCCAGTTATGTCGTAAAGGAACCTGGTAAGAAAAATATTGTGCCCCCACATCAGGATTGGTCGTTTGTAGACGAATCAAAAGCGTTTTCGGCTACCTGTTGGATCCCTTTAGTAGACGTTACAGAAGACAATGGCGCTCTTGGTGTTATAAAGGGCAGCCATAAAATATTTTCCCATCCAAGATCTTCTCCTTCGCCTCAATCAAAATCACCCCTTGCCGATCATATTTTTACGCTGTTTCCTTATGTTGATATCGTAGAGATGCAAGCGGGAGAATGTCTTATTTTTGACAATCGGCTAATTCACGCTTCCCCACCTAATCTATCGCAAAATACAAGAGTAGCTGTGGGCGTAGGCGTAACAGGTCATGAGGTACAACTCAAGCATTACTATCAAATTCCTGAGGCTGAAGAAGAGATGCTAGAGGTGTATGATGTAGATCCATCGTTCTTTACATTTTATAATAATAAAAGGCTATCAGACTTATTTGATGCCCAGGCTAGCCCTAGCGATTTAACCCTGGTAGAGAAGATAGTGCGAGATACCCCATCGCTAAGTACTGAGGAGATGCATCAATTGATTTCGAACTTAGAGGGCGTGTCTTATAATACACCATTAATGCAAAAACTAGCCAAATTATTTAACTATACTATGGATGATACTTCACAAAAAGATACAATGACACAAGAAAACAAAGCACCAGAGATTCAAGAAGAGACTAGCTATTCTGATACTAGGAGTTTCTTCCAAAAATATACCCCGATCAATATCATTAAGGAAATCGCATGGAGAGCAAAAGGGCGACCATAACAAAAGGATAATGAGGAGAATATTTAACAATTCAGTTTTAGAAGCAGATTTTAGAGAAAAGGGCTATGTTATCGTTCCTTTTATCGAAGAAGAAGCTATAGCTAGTTTAACCGAAGATTACTTTAGAACACTTGATGAAAGTGGAGGAAGGTTAGGGCCTGCAGATGAAAAATTTTCATCTAATCAAGAAATTACTTATGATTTTACCTTTATAGATAAAAACATAGCATATAAAGAAAAGGTTTTTGATCTCATTACAGCTGTGTTTAAATCACATACGACTACCCTATTAGACAATTACAAACCCATCATAGCCAATTTTATCAGAAAGAAAACGGATGGAGGCGAGGTGCCTATGCATCAAAACTGGGCCTTTGTAGATGAAGAAAAATACACCTCGGTTTCTATATGGTGTCCGCTTGTAGATAGTAATAGAGAAAACGGAACATTAGAAGTGGTGCCAGGAAGTCATAAGCGCTACGGCAAAACACGAGGGCCAATGATAAAATCTGAACTTTTGGAAATTGAAGATGATATTATTCGAGATTTTATGGTGCCCTTAGAAGTAAAGGCAGGGCAAGCGGTTATTCTTGATGATAGTATTGTGCACTATTCATCACCTAATCATACCTCGGGTTTAAGATTAGCTATTCAACTTATCATGATCCCAGAAGAAGTCCCTTCGATACACTACCATATGGATTTGAGCAAAGACAGAAAAAAAGTGGAAGTCCTTTTAGTAGATAAGGATTTTTATATGGCTTTTAATCCTTGGAAAAAACCCTCACCAGATATTCCTAGACAATCTCAATTTGAATACGAGCCTTTTTCTATGAGTATTTCAGAGTTTAAAAAAGGACTCCAAGGTTCTGGATTTGATGCCCCAGCTCAAGATAAAAAGTATAAAGGCATCTTACATAAGTTATTTAAGATATGATATCTGTATCTCAGAGAAATGGAATTTTTAAAGATGAAGAACATCAAAAAGCGTTTGACGAGCAAGGCTTTGTGGTAGTTTCTTTTATTGATGATACAACCATAGGGCGTTTGCAACAAATTTATAAAGATTGTTATCCTTCTGGAGTGGAGGGTTTTTTCTCGACCACTTTTGCCAATAATTTGTCGCATCGAGAAAAGGTGAATGCATCAATAAAACAGGAGTGTTCTAATAGGCTCGATCAATTGTTTCAGGACTATAAGGTGTTTTTTTCGAGTTTTATAGTAAAAGCACCAGGGCAAGACAGTGAGCTTATTATGCATCAGGATATGACTCTAGTAGATGAAGAACGATATGCTGGAATCAATGTATGGTGCCCTATGATTGACCTAACTGATACCAATGGTGCAATTGAAGTATTGCCCAAAAGCCATCGTTTTTTCAAAACCTATAGAGGCTCTTCGATTCCAGATATTTATGATAATGTGGTGGATACGGTAAAGTCACTGCTCATACCTCAATATTTAAAAGCTGGAGAGGCTATTATTTTTGATCAAAGTATTATTCATTACTCCCCACCTAATCTTTCGCAGTACGAAAGACCAGTGATAAATACATTTGTAGCCCATAAAGAGGCAAGAATAAAAATTTGTTACTGGGATAAGGAGTCCTATGGAGATCGTATTGAAATTTTTGAGCAGGAAGATGATTTCTTAGAAAAGTTTGAAAATTTTGGTCATAATATCTTCGCTAAGCCCAGTATAGGTCAAAGTCTTGGTATGTTTCCATACGACTTTCCTAAATTAACCGTAACGCAACTAGAACAAGAATTAGGGGTTGTCATTGCGCACAAAAAACAAAAAAAGAAGCATTGGTTTGCAAAGCTCTTCACCTCTTAAGACATTACCATTGATGAAAAAAGCAATCTTTAAAGATCCAAGACTCCAAGAGCAATTTGACACAGATGGCTTTGTGAAAGTGACCTTGCTTGAAAACGAGGATGTAGCCTACTTAAATACCTTGTGTCAATCCTCATTTCCTGACCCTACCAACCATTTTTTTTCTTCGAGTTATTTAAATGATTTTGAGAAAAAAATGTCCATGAGTAATCAAATTATAACAATTGTTGAGAAAAAAGCGAAAACAGTTTTTGAGAACTATCGATTAATTGGCGCTGCTTTTTTAATCAAAGGATGTGGTCCCAACAGCGAAATGCCGATGCATCAGGATTGGACCATCGTAGATGAGTCGCAATATTATGCTATAAATGTTTGGATTCCTTTAACTCATGCCAACGCTACTAACGGTGCTTTGGAGGTCATACGCGGAAGTCACCTTTGGAATAAAGCAGTTCGAGCACCTACCTTGCCCTTTTATTATGATGGGTACCAAGAACAATTAAAAGAAAAACTGACCATGGTAGAAGCTTCTCCGGGTGAAGTGATTGTGTTAAATCAGGCCATTATCCATTATTCGAAGCCTAATAATACCAATGTACCTCGCCCCGCGATTACCACAGGAATGGTATCACAAGATGCTAAGTTGAAGTTGCATTATTGGAATAAAGAGCAACCAAAGCAACTAGAAGTGTTTGACCAACAAGATGATTTTCTATTAAAATTTGAAGACTTTCATTCCAGTATTTTTGAGCGCCCTGTATTAGGTAAGTCTGCGGGAATACTACCATATGACCTACCCAACTTATCTGAAAAGGAGTTTCATAGACTTACAAGAAGGGGCGGGACAAAGCGAAAGAGTTTGTTGCAAAGACTTTTTAAAAATTAATATGCAAACCATACAATTAAAAGAAGAAAATAGGACAGCCACTTTGCAAAAAGAAGGTTATGTCATTATGCCTGTACTGTCTAAAGTGCAAATTGAGAAACTAAGGCGTATTTTTTATGCTTATCATCAACAGGATTTAGAAGGATTCTATGCCACGACTCATCTAGAGGATACAGCCATTAAAAAAGAATTAAGCGATCAAATTACTGCCGTAGTAAAGCCATTGGCGCAACAATATTTTAAAAATATGACCTTATTAGGTGGGGCGTTTATAGCAAAATATCCAGGCCCCAAGGGCGTGCTTCCATTACATCAAGATTGGAATATTGTAGACGAACAAAAGGCACGATCCTATAATATGTGGATACCCCTGTTAGATGTCACTCAGGACAATGGAGCGATAAAAATACTGCCTAAAAGCCACACCAAACAACACAATTTTCGTGGGCCAGGAATACCATCACTGTTTAGAGAAATCCCAGAGATTGTTGATAAGCAGATGACCACTTTAGAAATGAAGGCTGGAGAGGCATTACTTTATGATCACGCTTTATGGCACTTTTCTCCAGCAAACCATTCGGATACAGTGCGACTGTGCGTTGTGCTTGGGGTCATTCCTAAAGATATAGATTTAAAATATTACTGCTCAAAAGATGATAAAGTCGCAGAATACGATTGTTATCCTAATTTTTTCTTTGATCACAAGGCCGAAACAGGGGCAGATCACTTATCGTTTAACAGGTATGTTGCCCAGAATAATGCTCCTATGACAGCAGATGACTTTTATAAAATTTATACCGAAGCGCCCATCCAGAAGAAACGCAAAAGGTGGTTTCATTTTTTTTCTAAATAACTGCTATGACAACACTATTATATGTAGCGCTTGTACTACTAATAGTCGCTAATATTTTTCTTTTATATCTAGTACTATATAAGGGTAAGACCAAGACTACTGCTAGTTATAATGCAAAGGACGTAGGTGAATTTTACAACAAACAGACAGACAATTTTTTAAAAGTATACGGAGAAGTGATTCAGGCTTTTCGCACTACAGATGTCTCTAAATTGTTAGCCTATCAAATGGAGGCGATTGGATTTCAAAAGGGGCAACGGGTATTGGACGCTGGATGTGGTGTTTGTGGTCCTGCGCGTTATTTTGCAAAACATGCAGAGGTGACCGTAGAAGCTATTACTATTTCGCAAGATCAGGTAGATAAATCAAAACAGTATATTCGTCAGGCCGGATTAGAAGGCAGCGTCAATGTGCAACAAGGAGACTATCACCATTTGAGCGATTATTACGATTCGGATAGTTTTGATACGATTTATTTTTTGGAGTCTTTTGGACATGCCGTCAATCATGAGCAAGTACTCGGTGAGGCATGGGGTATGCTCAAACCAGGTGGGACTTTATATATCAAGGACTTATTTATAAAAGAAGCTGCTATTCCATCATTAGAAGATGATATCCTAAGGGAGGTTCAAAATATCAATAAAGCCTATCGGTACAATGTTGCCGATTTATATCAAATTTTACGCTTTGCGCGAAAAAAAGGTTTTATAGTATCTAAACTTAAAACGATAGACATTCCGTTAGAAGACTTTGAAAATCTCACTATTTCTAATGACTTTCAGGAGCTCACTGGTATCAATAAAATTGAAAATTTACAAGAGTATGTATTTCCAGTTGATTTTTTTGAATTGACATTTACCAAACCGTGGAACGCCTTAGAATACGGAAATAGCAGGTATTTTTTGCAAAACTTGTTCTATATGCAAGTACACAATAGAAAACAGGAAGAATTGTAATGGACGATACAGTGATACTGCGGGCGGAAAACCTCAAAAAGGTGTATGATATTGGTGACGGTAAAAAAATTGCTGCCTTAGATGCTATTTCGTTCGAGCTGCACAAAGGAGAAATTTTGGGAATAATTGGTAGTAATGGAGCTGGTAAAAGCACCTTACTCAAGGTACTAAGCAGAATTACTGGCCTTACCTCAGGTGAGATCACCTATACAGGAACCTTAACCTCTATTATAGATATAGGTACTGGTTTTCACCCCGATTTGTCAGGAAGAGAAAATGTTCTTTTGAGTACAGGGCTTTTAAACCCTTCAAATAAATTACCTACAGCGCGTTACCAACAAATTGTCGCTTTTAGTGGTTTGTCGGAGTTTATGGAAATGCCTGTAAAACAGTATTCCAGTGGTATGTATTTGAGATTGGCTTTTTCTATAGCCTTTCACACGGCTATTGATATTCTATTGTTGGATGAGGTGATCGCGGTAGGTGATAATACGTTTCGCAAGAAGTGTTATGACAAAATTCGTGAGCTTAAACAACAGGGGGTAGGCATTATTTTGGTAAGCCATAATATGGAAACGATTATCGAATTTTCGGATCGATGTCTCTTTCTTAATAATGGAAAAGTAATTCAAAATGGTGAGCCTTTTTCCGTGGTCGAGCGGTATCTAAATTGGGGTAATTTGCGTAAGGACAAAGATAGCCTACGATCAGTATTTACCGATGACCAAATTACTGATACTATTACTTATTACACAGACTTAACTCAGTTAAACTTAGAATTTGTTTCATTTACCCAATTTGAAATATGCGCAAAAAACGGTTATTCTAATCAATTATATGTTGACCAAGAGATCCAAATCACATTAAATTGTGTTTTACACACTGATAATTCTTCTTTAGAAATCGGCTACTATATCACAAATTTAAATAATGTTAGAATATTTATTGACTCCTATGCCTTAAGAGAGAATTATACATGTCCTATTTGTAAAAAAGGTGGTTACCTTATAAGATGTACGATTCCTAAAAACTTACTTAATTTAGGACTTTATAATTTGGGAGTGATGATTTCAAAAAATAAATCTTTAGTTCTCGAAATTGAAACTGCAGCTTCATTTAAAATAATCGATTATAAAACAAATACTGGCTCTAAAAACTTAAATTGTGCAGTCCGGCCTCAGTTGGATTGGGAAATAACCGAAAATCAATCAGAAGGCAGATGATCAAAAAAGTCCAACATGTATTACGGAAGATCCTAAGACCTTCTGAAACTTATAATTTCAAGACAATTGATTTTGATGAGATATCCCAGTATGGGGATTCCATAGATGCATTGCGTGGTGGTAAGGTCGATGGCTTTTTAATTAAAAACGTGTTAAAAGACTTTGAGGTTGATAAGCTATTAATGGGATATTCAAAGTTCCATGAATCGGAAATTTGTCACATTTATGAAGGTCTTTCCATTACCCCAGAACCATTTTCTAGTGTAAGTCAGAACAATGATGATTTATTGAGTTATTTCAACAGAGCAGAATTGTTTTGGGAAGATTTTCCTATATCATTTGACTTCGATTTTGTAGCGCGAATGAAAAAGGTATTTCATAGTTTATCTAGTAATATGAGCGTAGAAATTCCAAGAGGGATCAATGAACAAGGTATGTTTAATCCTGCTACCTTTAGAGAAATGTCTCCTGATATTGGTGAGTTGCAAGTGCATTGTGGTAATCAGTTTCGGTCAGAATTCAGTTCCTTCTATGATCATTTAGAAAAAAAATCAAATATTACTAATCAACTCAGCTATTTTGTGATGCTTAATCCTTCTGAAAGTGGTGGTGAACTTACCTTATATAATTTAAGATGGGATCATGTAAAAAAGAAAATGAGTGCTACAACCTTAAGAGATCTCTCAGGAAAATTGCATGATTTAACAAATAAGAAAAGTGTAAAGCGATTAAGTGTTTCACCACAAAAGGGAGATATGATTCTTTTTTGTGGAGGACAAATATGGCATAAAGTTGAGCTTGTAAAAGGCAAAGAAAACCGAATTACACTAGGTGGCTTTTTAACATTCGCCAAAAATAAAAACGGTCTTCACTTTTGGTCTTAAGCTTTTAAAAATGACCACCATTTTCGCTTTTTGTTTAAAAAAGGCTGGAGTTCTTTTAATGTGACAGGCTTGTTTTTAAAACTAGGCAGTACTTGCTCAGGCGTTGAAGTGGGCGGGTGAACCAGAGTTTCTTGGCGTAAATTGTCATATTGATACATAAAATCATCTGGGGGTGTATGCACCTGAAGTGGGTCACCTTCCTGTTTTTGAAAGTAAATATGTAAGGGAGCTTTTTCTGGCACCAAACAAAAGCAAGAGGCAATTCTGGGAGAAGCCCCTAGATTAGGCGGTGAGCCATGAATCGCATTGACATAAAAAACGATAGCTTCTCCAGCTTTTAATGAGACTGAGGTCGCTGCATGCTCCAACTCGTCAAAAAATGGGCTGTAATTAGGAAATAAATAGGCAGATCCGCGCACATCTCGACGAATGGTATGACTTTTTTTTAACATCCAAAGCGCCCCAGTATGTTCATCTACGTCATAGAGCGGTACCCATACATTGATGGCTGCATACTTCGATTCATCAACCACATTCCAATCCTGGTGCACTTTAAAGGAGGTGCCTTTACCAGAATCCTTGACAATAAAAACATTATTTAACGCGCGATAGTCCTTAAATAATCTCTTGATAGGTGCTTTATAGATCTCTGATAATTTTTGCCTCACTTTGACTTTGTACTGGCTATCAGAACACCAGGTTGTCATATGAATGCCATCTATTTTCTCTGGAGCTTCTCCATCTGGGTGTATCTCGTGATAAAATGACCTGAGGGCTTCCAATTCGTTTGCTTTCAAAAAAGATATTTTGACAAAGCCATTGGTGTCTAAGACTTGTTGCTGTTCTTTAGACTTTAAAAAAGGATAGCTACTCATCGCTTTATTTTTAAAAATGACCAAAACGAACTGCTTTTTTGATCGGAAGCCATAACCGTAGCGGGTTCAAATTTGTTTACTCCATCAGGTTCTGCGATCAGATCACAATTTGTAGTGGTAGCTTCAATGTTCTCTAAATAGTCTACAGGAGTGATGTCATTTGTAGCGCATAAGGTCTCAAAAGTTGCTGTATTCATTTGAGGAAAAACTTCATCTACGGTAGCCACAACCTTACCCGAAGTTGGTCTATCGGTACAATTGTAAAAAAACTGAGGGTATTCCAATAAAAAATTAGCATCATGTTGGTACAGTTCTATTGGACTGTTGGTTTGCTCAGGATCTTTATAGCAGGTCATAAAAGAGGCTTCTTTTGGAAAAAGCCCACATATAATGGCTACACGAGCTTTACTAGAAGTGTTTGCCATAGAATTATGTATGATCCGGTTGTCAAAAAATAACGCTTGTCCTCGTTTCATAAAGACGGGTTTTAAATATCTTTTTATGGTTTCATTAATGCCCTTAAAGGGAAAGGGAAAGGATATGCCCCTGTAGGGAGAAAAGAACCACTGTGTCTTTTCAATAACCGAGAGGGCTCCATTTTCTTTAGTGATATCTTGTAAAGGAATCCAAAGACTCAAAGGTGAATATTTCAATTCGTCAAGTCCTGTTGTGTCTTGATGCACATAAAACTCACTTTTTTCGCCAGGGAGTTTAACGACAAAGGCATTGATTACATTATTGTAGGCTTTGAAGTATTCCTCGAGTTTCGGTTTTAGCAATTCTCCTATACGACTGTGTACTCTTTTTCTGTACGCCGTATCTTTTGAATACATACTGTAAAACATCCCCCCATTTTCAAGATCAAAATGATGTTCTTCTGTATAAATCTTATCTAATTCGTCTAAGACATCTTGGGTTAGAAAATCTACGACTTGGTAGCCTTTGGTATGAATAGTATGCGCTAATTTTTCTGATTTAAAAATCCTATGTTTTATAGGTTTCCAATTTAAATATGAACTTAATACCTTTACTTCCATGGGTGACAATTACTTTTGAGGTGTGTCTTTCTATGTGCTAATCTACCGATATTTCATCAACAAATAAAGACTCATGTATTTCCTTGAGGGAAGTTTGATCAATAGATGTTATAGAAATGGAAATGCGTATCGTTTCAAGAGATGGGTATTCCTGAGACAATAGGGTCATTAAGTGAGCCAGAATCTCCTTATTATACGCTCCTTCGCTTTCGCCAATAGAAGCGATAATATCTTCTTCAAGAGCCCACAAGCGTGCTGAGGAGTAATGCTGTATCAGCACTCTTTTTGATAGGTCTAAGTACTCTCCATTTTCTTTTCTCCCCCTATAGACCAAAGTTTTTGTAGCAGCTGTTTGAATATTCTCGAAGGTTGGATACATCGTAAAGGGCCAGCTATGGACATGGGCCAATCCAAAGACGGTATTACACCCTAACAAAAGTATGCCTACCAGCCACGTGATTTTCTGGGCTTTAAACGAGGTTTTTAAACCAGACAAACTTAGGGCAGGAGGCTGTGTGCTGCTCTTTTTTACTAGTAAACTCTCCCAGTCGATAAAAGAGCTGTACGATAAGACAAGAACAACAAAAAAAATATCCATAAACAACCAGCTCGAAAAATGAAAAATCAAACCGCTACAAATCGCTATGATGCGTGTTTTGGGATGCCAAATAAATAGACAAAAGAAAATTTCAAATAGTAGTACAAATAGTCCAGCACTGCGATAGAGCAATGGGTATTGATCTATTCTAAAAAAAGGTGTCCATTGGTCCAGTTGTAGCCATTTGTATTGCATTTGGAATTTGAGGTTGCTAGAAAGCGCCCAGTCTAATCCCGATGTCCATAATTTCCAGAAGCCCGGAAAGAAATAAATCAACCCCATCAAAGACCAAAGAATTATAAATGGCAGCTGGTATTCTAAAGCATTTCTTGATGTAATTGGGATCCCTTTTCTTTTTTGCAACCAAGCATCTACAGACCACATTTCATGACAAGGACTAAAGGCTAAAACCAGCGCAAACCATATAATATGATGGTTGTGATTTATTTTTCCGTAGAAGTTGGGTAGTCCTAAAAGGTAGAATGCACAAAATGAAAAGAGTAAAATTGCCCACTTGGTTTTATATCCGATACAGGCGGCGACCATAGCCACAAAAAACAATACAACACATAGTGTAATGAGTAGGCTTGAATGCGGGAGTATACTAGGCAAAAAATTTGCAAATGCAACTTCAGATCTCGCGCTAGGCGGAAGTGCTGCAAAGGCGGTGGTTTGTTGCCATAGTCGAGGAAGAAAAAACAGTGCTCCGAGGCTAAAAAAACCAAAGTAAATTACCCTAAAAATAGAGAGATTAAAAGCATTTGCTTTAAGACGTATTTGTCTCCAAACCTTGTTTTTTATAGCCACAAATACCCCAAACCCTAAAGCCAGGAGCAGGGTAGTTCTTGAAAATAGGAGTTGCCACCAACTCCTAGAAATCTCATTGTCTTGAAAAACATAAGCGATGCCTTGATAGCCTAATAGCCAAAGCGCAATGAGTATAGCTAGGCTAAGCCCTATCGCTTTAGGAAAAGACTTTTTGTAAAAAGGAGGTGAGTGTGGCATGCACAAAAATTGAAAAAATAATAATACTATATTTGATTTTGCTTTCGCCAAAGCAAAAGAAACCTACAACCACATGCGTAACTTAGTTGCATTTTTTCATTTGTTTTATTCTAAACTAAGGCTAAGTAAACCATGGCAATATAAGGTTCCTCTGCTAATTACATTTCCCTATTTTTTAATTAGAACCGGAGCTGTACAAACCGAGACCTTTTTGTGGTCTATCCTAGCCTCATTTACCACCATAATTGGTTTTGCGGGCGTTGGATATCTTACCAATGATTTATCAGATCGAGCTCAAGATAGTATCGTTAAAAAAGAGAATGCATTAATCAATTTATCATCTTTGGCCATTTACAGCCTCCTGGTGCTATTTGTACTTTTGGCCATTTTGCCTTGGAGCTACCTTCCTTGGGATACTTACTCCATACTACTGATTATAATAGAATTTGCTTTATTTTTTGGGTATGCTTTTCCGCCCTTGCGTCTCAAAGAAAGAGGTGTGTTGGGATTATTTACCGATGCTTTGTACGCTCATGTGGTTCCGGCAATACTGGCTTCATATACCTTTTACCTTCTAATAGATGCGGTTTATGAGGGATTTTATTTGTTCTTAATAGCCGTTGGTGTTTGGCAATTTGTTTCAGGTTTTAGAAATATTTTATCGCATCAACTTATAGACTATGAGAATGATGTCAAAAGTAATACGACCACCTGGGTGGTCAAAACGGGTAAAAAAAGAGCAACAGCTCTGTTAAAAATCTGTCTTGGTATAGAGTTGGTTTCATTTTTATTCTTTTTGGCAATAGTAGCTCTTGAGATAGCTTTACCCTTGTGGGTTTATACTTTGTATGGTGTCATTGCAGTATTGCTTTTCGCGAAAGCCAAACCATCAAGCACAACAACGAGAAGTAAACAGTTTTCAAATTTGTTTTTAGACCATTTTTATACGCAGTGGCTACCGCTATTGATACTTGCTTCTATAATCTTTATTCCTACAGAAGTGACTTATGTCCTGCTTATACACCTGCTGCTATTTGCAGGCTCTATGTGGAAAAACGTAATGTCGCTGTTACATTTTTTTAGACAGTTTTTTTTAGGCAGTTGGTTGTACTATAAGCTGTATCTCGAACCAAACTATTACGTCAGTATGTTATGGCATCTGTTACTCATGCTGGGATATTTTGCTGTGTTTAGTGTAGGATATTATGTTTTGGCTTTTTATATGGAGGCCTCTGCAGGCTTCTTTTTCTGGCAAAATTTACTCTCTAAGATCTTGGTAGGATGTATTGTGTTGCAAGTATTGTCTGTTTTGATTTTAAAGAAAAAATGGGTGAGTACAGCCTTGTATGCTTTTATATTTGAAAAGAACAGCGCGTACAACCTAGCTGTTTTTCGGATACTTTTTTACGGTATTTCGTTCGGGATTATTTGGAAAGGCATGGACAGCGCCTTGGCCTGGACTGCACTTCCTGCAAGTGCAAGGGTCGGATTACCGTATTTAGGTTGGTTTATCGAAGTGCTACCTATATCTCCTGAAATTTATACAAATGTGCGTTGGCTTGGTATGTTATTAGCCTTTACAGGCATCATTGGGTTTAAGACCAAGTATACCTTAAAAGTCTTTATTCCTATTATTTTTTATCTATGGGCCGTACCTAACTTTTATGGAAAGCTAAACCACAATCAAATTATGGTATGGATTCCTATACTCTTGGCTTTTAGTCGCTGCAGCGATGTATGGTCTATAGATGCTTTGATTTTAAGAATGAGACATCGTTGGAAACCACCGCAAAAGTCACTCGCCTATGGCCTGCCACTTACGCTACTCTGGATTCATTTGGCAATGATTTATTGTTTCTCGGGTATTCATAAGCTTTGGGATACAGGCCTGTACTGGGCCCTTAGTGATAATATTGTCAATCAAATACGTCTGGAGTGGATAGAAAACTACGACATGGTTATTGGTTATCGTGTTGACCAATTCCCGATACTCTTACGAATAGGGGCTCTTGGGGTCATATTTTTTGAAATTGTATATCCACTTTTTTTACTAAAACCAGCGACGCGATTTATCAACTTTATGGGTGCTTGGATGCTGCATCTCACTGCTGGCTATCTCATGAATATTGACTTTGTTAACCTGAGACGAAGTCATTTTTCTATGGTTAATTGGGAAGGTCTCAGAAACTGGAGTTTCAACAAAAAAAAGGTAGTACCTATATCTGATAAATCTCAAGAGAAATTTGTCTATAAAAACCTACTAAAGCAAGCGGTATTCTACCCTGGCATTCTATTGGTTACAGGCAATTTTATATGTGGTATGGTGGGTGTCAATTCTTATCCTTTTTCTGCCTATCCCTACTACTCGGGTATAGTAGATAGTACAACACAGGTTGTAGAGATACACGCCTTTGATGCAAATAATGAGCTAATTGATGTTAGAAGTGTAGGAAAAGAGCAAGCGTTTCGATGGGAAAATATCCGCCCTTTTGAAATTGAAATTGCTCGACTCTATGCACAAAAGGATAGTACTACGATAGCGCAAAAGATTAAAGAATACTGGCAATTATGGACCACCAAGGTAGATGGATTGGAAGGTGTAACGAAGGTATCTATGCGTATAGAAACAATATCTTTAGTACCCGAAGAAAGGGATATTGTGATCGAGTCTTACTTTCTAGGTAGCTTTGCCCCTAATGCGATACATAAAGAGCCATAGATACTATAGCCATCATATCAACCAATTCTAATAAGTTCTCTGAGACTTTTATACAAATGCAAATTAAAGGGCTACCTATGCCTTTAGTGTTGTATTGTGATGGCTATTTACCCAAAAAGATCAGTTTAGATAGAGGCAAAACGACTCACCCCTTGCCCAGAAAGTTTTGGCATTCAACTCGTGAAGAAAACTTATTGCAGCGGTCATTCCAAAAAAATGGTATTAAAGCGGTCCTAGCTCAATATGGTCCAGCTGGTGTCGCTGTATTAAATAGTTGTCGTGATTTGCAACTGCCACTGGTGGTGCATTTTCATGGTTATGATGCGTTTAGAGAAGACATTCTTCAACATCAAGGGCTACACTATCCAGAACTTTTCCAATATGCTTCAGCTGTTATAGGAGTCTCAGACGCTATGGTGGCGCAATTACAAAAGCTGGGATGTCCTACAGCCAAAATACGCAAGGTGATTTATGGTGTGAATACCTCCCTGTTTAAACCAGCAAAGCCCAACATTACAAAAAAGTATGATTTTATTGCTTGTGGGAGGTTTGTTTCAAAAAAGGCGCCGCTTAGCGTGCTGCGTGCTTTTGCCAAAGTGCTTCTTGTATGTCCAACCGCTACGCTGGTATATATTGGTGAGGGAGAATTGTTAACAGCCACTAAAAACTTAGTCAATGATTTAGGCATATCAGATCATGTTACCTTTACCGGGATCCTCGCTCCAGATTTGGTTGCCCAAGCCTATCAGATGTCCAAGTGTTTTATACAACATTCTGTAACTACCTCAGACAATGACAGTGAAGGAACACCATTGACCATATTAGAAGCAATGGCTTCTGGTTTACCAGTAGTATCAACCATTCATGGTGGGATTCCTCAAGTTGTCACACATCAAGTGACAGGGTTTCTCGTACCAGAAAATGATATTGATTTGATGGCTAAGTACATGACAAATATCCTAGAAGAGCCGGCGTTGGCCTCGGCGATGGGGGCTAAGGGGAGAGATTTAATTGAGCAGCATTATACCAAAGCACAGTATTTAAATAACATAAGTTCTATTCTAGAAAATTGCATAGGTAAATAACAATTGTATTTTTGTTTTAAAGGAAGTGTGAAATGAAAAAGATTATTGTGATGGGCGCTGGGGGTTTTATTGGCAGTCACCTGGTCAAAAAACTAAAGAGCCTCGGTCATTGGGTCAAAGGAATTGATCTGAAGTATCCTGAATTTTCTGAGTCTTTGGCTGATGAATTTGTTATAGGAGATTTACGTTTGTTAGCATTTTGTCAAGAGCATATCACTGATTCTATAGATGAAATTTATCAACTAGCCGCCGATATGGGAGGTGCTGGATACCTTTTTACGGGAGAAAATGATTTTGATGTCGTTCATAATTCGGCACTCATAAATCTCAACGTGGCAAAATGTGCCATAGATAGTAGGGTGGATAAGATCTTCTTCTCTTCTTCGGCTTGTATCTATCCAAAGGTCAATCAACAAGATCCCAATAATCCAAATTGTGAAGAATCTTCTGCCTATCCCGCAGAACCTGACAGCGAATACGGATGGGAAAAGTTATTTGCTGAAAGGTTGTATACTTCGGCAAAGAGGAATTACCATATCAATATTAGAATAGCTCGCTTCCACAATGTATACGGACCAGAAGGGACGTTTGATTCTGGGAAAGAAAAGGTGCCAGCGGCATTATGCAGAAAAGTGGCTATGGCCAAGAATAATGAAACTATAGAAATATGGGGTAAGGGCACTCAAACAAGGTCTTTTTTATATATCGACGACTGTATCGAAGGAGTTATACAACTCATGGACTCCAATTATAGCCAACCTTTAAATATAGGTTCTGAAGAGATGATTAGTATTAATGAACTAGCCAACCTAATTATTGATATCTCTAACAAATCCTTAGGGCTAAGTCATATAGAAGGTCCCGTTGGTGTTCAAGGTAGAACCTCAAATAATGACTTGGTAAAGAGTAGGTTAGGGTGGCAACCTAAAATAACGCTGCGCGAAGGTCTTGAAAAGACATATCAATGGATAGCAACCCAAGTTGTTTCTACAACCGCAACAGTTTAGTAAGTACAAGAGAAGATGAAGCTGTCGAGCACCCCTTACATTTCATTTGTTGTTACTTCTAGAAATGACAATCACGGCGGTGATATGACCAAGAGGATGCGCATTTTTGTAAATGGACTTATAGCCCAATGTAATGCTCATAAACTCAATGCCGAGTTAGTTTTTGTCGAATGGAACCCTGAGCCAGACAAGCCATATCTCAGTGAGGTGTTGCCTTCGCCTCAAACAGGCGATTACCTCAGTATTCGATATATAAGAGTGCCCCATAGTATTCATAAGACCTTAAAGTTTAGCGAGCATTTGCCTATCTATCAAATGATAGCCAAAAATGTAGGTATCAGACGGGCAGCAGCGCCATATGTGTTATGTACTAACGTAGACTTGTTATTTTCTGACGCCTTAATGAAATTATTGGCTGCAAGAGTACTGAAAAAAAACCATTTCTACAGGGCCAATAGGTGTGACATTCCAAACACTATTGATCAGGAGGCAGATGTTTCAGCGCAATTGCGTTTTGCGGCATCCCATACGACAAAGCGGTTGGGATTTGTAAGAGCTGGTCGATTTGACACAAGATTGGTAGCGCTTTACGATAGGGTGATACATCATTTTTATGTGCCCTTAGTCGGGCTATTGCGCCGGGATTCTCATTTTAAAGAAAAGGTTATGTTGGGGGCCTTAGATTATGATGCCTGTGGAGATTTTACCTTAATGAGTAAGGAAGATTGGCTCGATATTGACGGCTATGTTGAGTTAGAAATGTATTCCTTACATATCGATAGTATGGGGTTGATGTCTGCTTTCGCGAAAGCAAAAAAACAAGTGATCTTTCCCCCAGAAGCCTGTAGTTACCACATCGCCCATCAAGGTGGCTGGGAAATTGATGATCCTATCGAAAAACTAAAATTCTTTAGTAAATTGCCCACCTTAGAATGGTGGTCTGTATGGCAATCGGGATTAAAAATTCTTCTCGAAAAATCTAATTTTAACATCAATTCGCCAGATTGGGGATTACGACAGCACCAACTCGAAGAGGTGACACAAAATTCATGGAAAACACGATAGGAATAATAGGAGTAGGGCGATTAGGATTGTGCTTGGCGCTTAATCTCGAAAAATCTGGATATACTGTAATCGCTGTAGACAAAGATGAGCAGCATGTAAACCAAATAAATGCCAAAACATTAACTTCACCTGAACCCCAACTCGTTTCATACCTAAAGGAGGCGAGTAATTTATATACCAGTGTAAATGTGGCTACCTTAAAACCAGCTCATATTTCTGTAATTTTTATATGTGTTCCTACGCCCTCGCTACCTGAGGGTGCATTTGATACTTCGTTTATCGATAGTATCTGCGATCAACTCATCGCTTTGGGCTCTGTATCTGAAACCAAACACTTGGTTATTAATTCTACAGTAATGCCAGGGGTATGTGAAGGTTTACAAAAAAAAATGGGAGCGTATAACTATACAGTCTCCTATAATCCAGAATTTATTGCACAAGGGAGTATTATTAAAGATCAGCAATATCCAGATCAAGTTTTAATTGGCGAGCATAGTGTTGCAATAGGTGATAAAATCGAGGCTATCTATAAAAAAATGTGTTTACATACACCAGCGTATAGCCGTATGTCTCCAACAGAAGCTGAAATCACTAAGATTGCTGTCAATTGTTTTTTGACCACCAAGATTGCCTTTGCAAATGCCATTGGTGATATGACCAAAGCCCATGGTGGCAATGAAAATAAAGTGCTAAAAGCCATTGGGTCAGACCGGCGTATTGGACATCAATTCTTAAACTATGGTTATGGATATGGTGGCCCCTGTTTGCCAAGAGACAATCGCGCCCTTGGAGTAGCTGCCCAAAAGGCAGGTGTAGCTTTGCCCCTAAGTCAAGCGACAGATGCATCTAATGGCTTGCATTTAGACTTTCAATTTGAAGAATTTATGAGACATCATGCGATAGATGAACAAGTTGTTTTTGAAGACTTAGCTTATAAAAAACACAGTGATATTATCGAAGAATCTCAAAAGTTAGCATTGGCCACACGGGTGGCTCAAGCGGGTTATGATGTAATACTAAGAGACAACAAAGAGGTGTTGTCTCAAATAAAAGCCTTGTATGGATCGCTCTTTACCTATGAAACCTGCGTATGAGAGATGTGGCAATAATTGTTGTAACCTACAATAGGCCTAATTCTTTAGAGCGGCTTCTTAAGAGCATAGTAGCGGCTACTTATGACAGTGTTACAGTGTCACTTTATATTAGTATTGATAGATCAGGCGCGCAAATAGATCCCCAAACCCTTGAAGTTGCAACACGTTTTAAATGGAACTATGGCACCAAAAAAATTCTGGAGCAGCCTCAACATTTGGGCTTAAAGAATCATATCCTTTTATGTGGTGATATAGCCAATGATCACGATGCAATAATTGTATTAGAAGATGATGTATTTGTTGCACCGGCATTCTACTCTTATGCCCAAAGTGCCTTTTCGTATTACAATACTGATCCCCAAATAGGAGGTATTTCTTTATTTAGTTATGAGTATGACGAAAGCGCTTTTTACCCCTTTGCCCCATTAAAAGATCACAGCGATGTTCATTTTATTCAAGTGCCTTCGTCTTGGGGTCAATTATGGACAAAAGAACAATGGAAGGCTTTCAAAAGTTGGTATGAAAAGCATAAACTTACTAGCCTGTCTAACCTGCCTGAATATGCTGCAGCTTGGGGATCTAAATCTTGGAAAAAATTTGCTTTAAGTTATCTTATTGAAACGGGAAAATACTTTGTCTTTCCAAACAGGTCCTACTCAACAAATTTTGAAGAAAAAGGAACTAATAGTACCCAAACGGGTCTCTTTGCTTCTCAATTAAACCTTTCAGATACTCCCATAAAGCTCGGGTCATTACAGGCATCTCTTAGTGTCTATGATGCCTATTTCGAATTAATTCCTGCTGTATTTAACCAATGGCAACCGCAATTACATGATTATGAATATGCTGTCGATTTGAAAGGACATAAGCCTGTTTCTGAAATTGAGACACCTTATGTGCTAACAACTAGAAAAGGTTGGTCTTCGCTGCTTAGCTTTTCTACGACTTTACACCCTTTAGAACTAAATGTGGCTTTGGCTATGAAGGGCCATGGCATCGGGCTTTACAAAGCAGAGAACATCACAGAAACAGCGTCATCTAAAAAGTATCAAAATTACATACCAAACTTCCTATTGGGTCAATTGCAACATCACCCTAAAACAGTTTCTTTTGGCGTAGTGCTTCCGGTAAGTGATTTTAACGCAGATGCTTTAGATATGAGTTTGGCGTCTATTCATACCCAAGCCTGTCCGTATTGTGTTGTTGTGGTATGTCCAGAAGACATACGTTCAGCATTGTTTGCTTATGCTCAAGAGCGAACATTTAAATTTGAGATACATTCTATTCAACGTAATACACTAAAAGAGCTGTTGCGCGAAGGTTTTTCGCAATGCCAACAAGAAATCAATGTATGGTTACGACCAGGAAGTGTTTTGACTCAGGACGCCTTTAAAATGGTAGCCCAAGCCAGTACTGCTTTCCCAACCACATCTTGGTGGGCGGGAGTAGCTAGGAATACCGATGATTCAAAAGGAACTGTATCGAAGACAGCTCAATGGCGCTGGTCAAGAGATCAAATAAAAATGTTCAAAATTCGGGGTATGATTGCGCTAACCGAAGCATTTTTCTATAAATCTGATTTGAGCACGCTCAACCACCCTATCGACAATTTAGAGCAGTACTTATTTCCATCAAAGACCAACCTATCTCTCATTTCTTTACATTTGTGTAGGTTAAGTAAAACGTCAATTGAAGCTATTTCTAATGTGGAGACGATAAAATTTAAACATCGTATTTTTCACTATTTCTTTGTAAAAGACATTCCATACCTCAGGATATTTTACAGAGAACTAGCGCAATTGCCGCCAGTGCTCATATATGACCCATTATACGATTCTTTTTATGCCGACAATTATTAAATGACCAAAGCACATTTACATACGCTCTTTCTGTATTTGGGTATTTTTGGACTGGCCTTAGTGTTGTACAGTAATACCTTTTCGCATGAGTATGCCTACGATGATGCCATTGTATTTACAACAAATGACAGAGTTCAAAATGGACTAGAAGGAATCCCTTTACTTTTTAAAAATATTAAAGGGGCAGAAACGCAGTACAGATATGGATATAGACCCATTACATTGTTGTCATTTGCTCTGGATTATGAGTGGTTTGGTTTAGATCCTGGACCTACCCATATCATCAATACACTACTCTATGCCCTGCTTTGTTGTTTGTTATTTTACTTTTTACGATTGCTCTTTCCCGAAAGGAGTAAATGGATTTCATTGGCAATAGTCGTAGTATTTGTACTGCATCCGGTCCATACAGAGGTGGTGGCCAACATTAAAAGTAGAGACGAAATACTAATGATGATGTTTGGGATTGGCTCGGTTGTGTCTTACCTCAAATATCTAAAAGGTAATAGCGTTCGATGGGTTTGGGGTGTGTTGGCCTTATTGGCAGTGGTAGTTTCTTTTTTGAGTCGTGAGAATGGCCTGATTTTTAGCGGTGTTTTGGCTCTAGTAGGCGTGTTAAAATACAGCTCAAAAAAACAGCCGCTTTCTCATTTCTGGATACCTGTAAGTGCGTTGCTTTTGTTGGTTGGTATTCGGTTTTTTAGCTTTTCAGCCCTCATCTTTAGCGATCAAACCATAGACTTATCTCAAAAAGGAAGTTTTTTTGAAGAAGGGTTTTTGGGCAATCCCATTACCGATTTGACTTCGGTGACTGAAATTTTACCCAATACCTTATATATATTACTACAATATCTCAAATTGCTTTTTTATCCTTACCCTTTAGTACATGATTATGGCTATGGATATTCCTTTTTAGTTTCGTGGGACAATCCTTGGGTGTGGGTGAGTATGTTACTTCACCTAGCTATTCTTTATTTTTTGATAAAAACGCGTAAGACCTGGGGACTTCTTCAGTTTGGGATTTTGTTCTATTTTTTGGGGATTGTCCTTTTTACCCATTTGCTACAAGTTGCTCCAGATTATATGGCCGAACGATTTCTTTTCGTTCCTTCACTTGGGTTTGCCATAGTTGTAGTAGCATTAGCGGTTAAAGGTTTTGAGATGATCCAATTCAAAGCAAGCCCCAAATATTATTTATTTTCCAAATATGTAGGTCTCTTCCTTTTTGTCAGTTTATGTATAGTTTGGTTTGCGCTTACGCGAAATAGAAATATGGCTTGGAAAAATAATCTTTCACTTTTTGAAGCAGACAAAAAGGTGTTGGTCAACAATGCTCGATTTAATTATAATTTTGGTTTAGCACTATATCAAACTGCACCAAAACCACTGTCAGATTCGCGTAAAGACAGTATACTTTCGTATTACAAAAAAAGTGTTGCAATTACAGATAGGTCTTCAAGAATCATAATTGATTATGGTAGGACTCTTGATGCATTCGACAGAGCAAACCAAGCCGAGGCAGTATTTAAAAAGTTAGTGCTAAAGAATCCCAATAGTTTAGCGGCACACCAATATTTGACGCTAGCTCAATTTGAAAAAGGGAACTATCAATACGTAATAGATTATGTCAATAAAATCAAAGCAAATAATACCATACATTCAGATTTGATTTATCTGGAAGGTGCTTCATTAGTGCAACTTAATAAACCGCAGCAGGCTTTAGAAGTGCTGCGCATAGGGTTGAAGTCTAAACCACAAGAAGCCGTATATTATAATTTGCTTGCAGATCTTGAATATTTTTTGGGAGACAAAAAAATGGCCAAGAGCTATTTGAGTCAAGCAATTTTACTAAGCCCTGCCAATCCGGAGTTGAAAACAAAGTTTGAAAGCTGGTTTGCTAAGCAGTAAGTATTCATAAATTATTGTACTTGTGTGCTTAATAATTTTTTATAGTATATTCGTGGATGAATTAAATGACCTAAATCATGATTAAAACTACTTCGTTTGGGGGGACGACAAAGTATGTACTCCTTCTATTTTTATTATTTACTTCTTTAGCACAAGCTCAGACTGTGACAAAAACCTGGAATGATCCTGGTTCTGTTTCGGTAGATGGAAATGGAGTCTATGCACTTGCATTGCCAGCTGTTTCATTTACTGGGGCCGACTTTGCTACAGGCTCAGTAATATCTGATATAAATGTTACAATAGTATGGGCTAAGACCGATGGTACCTGTACAGCCCCTGGTACTGGAAATTCGTTTCATGGCGAAACTTCTATGCGATTGGACGGGCCTTCTGTCCAAGAACCTTTAGTTCCACCAGGAACATATACAGGAACTGCTTCTATACCTGCTGTGACCACTACTTTTGATCAAGCTGCGGGGGTTGCTCCTTCAGGAACACCTGCCTCAGGCACCTTTTTACCTGCTGGGGGTAATTTAGATAATTTTAATGGCAGCACTGCCCTTGGTAATTTTACCGTAAGTGTAGGAGATAATGGTGCTGGAGATCCACTATGTATTGATTCTTATCAAATTACGATTACTGCAGTTCCCGGTGTAGATACTACACCACCAGTAATCACTTGTCCTGCCGATACGACGGTAGAGTGTGATGCTAGTACAGACCCTGTCGATACGGGAAGCGCAACTGCCACCGACGATACAGACCCATCACCCGTTATCACCTTTGTAGATGCCGTTGTAGCCGGAACAGGAAACAACTCAGTAATCACTAGAACTTGGACCGCTACCGATGCCAATGGTAACGCGAGCAACTGTGATCAGATCATCACTGTAGTAGATACTACTGCGCCAGTAATCACTTGTCCTGCCGATACGACG
>PAUP01000051.1 GCA_002712765.1 Cytophagaceae bacterium
GTGAGGTTCACGACCGCAGGGAGAGCGCAGCGGTAAACCGAACTTGTGAGGTTCACGACCACCGGGAGAGCGCAGCGGTAAACCGAACTTGTGAGGTTCACGACCACAGGAAGAGCGCAGCGGTAAACCGAACTTGTGAGGTTCACGACCGCAGGGAGAGCGCAGCGGTAAACCGAACTTGTGAGGTTCACGACCACAAGGAGAGCGCAGCGTTAAACCACGGTTAAACCTTCTTTTTGTCAATATTGGACCTTATGCAACTTGTACCACAAAAAGTTTGACTAAGGTGATAATTCCTATTATTAGAATGAGGTATAGTGATAAGTTTCTAAACTTAGACTGCGGTATATAGACGAGAATCTTTTTTCCTATAAAAGAACCTACTAAGCCAATAAGCAATAAAAATGGGACATATTTGAGATCATGCTTGTGTATATATCCATTATTGTAGTACACAAATGTTCTCGAAAAATCTATCATAAAATCAATAAAAGCCGATGTTGCTATAAAGACACTTTTTTCTAAGTTAAAAGCAGCCATGGTCAAACCGCGAATCGCTCCACCAGTACCTAGTAAACCAGCCGAAAATCCTGATAGTGCACCCCCAATTACTGCATTTTTGTTTTTTGCAGGAACGACAATCTTGTTCTTAATTAAAAAAAAGGCACTTAGACCTACCAGAAACAGGCCTAGAAATATTTCTAAAAAGTAGGTATTCAAAAATTTTGAAAGAAGACCTCCTAAAACGACAAAAACAACAGATGGAAGCCCTATGTATACTAACAGTCTTTTGTGTAACCCCTTTTTAAAAAGAAAAATTTTACTCAAATTACTAGACAGGTGAAAAATTGCTGTCAGTCCTAAAACCGAGTAAAAATCAAAATAAAAATTTCCTAAAGGCACAAAAAAAACTGATGAACCAAAACCGCCAATGGTACCTATAATTTCGGCCACTAGTGCTAAAAGTAAAAAGACATAATTAATATCTCTCATTTCACTTTAGAATTGGTTAATAACGCACAATGTACTGCAGGAGTTAGTGCTTTAGAAACAAAGTTGGTCTTTCTATATTAAGAATGATATCAGATACTCCAGAGGAAGCAACCAATCGATGCAGTAGTGATTGTGGCTGGGTGAGCACCACATTAAACTGAGCATGGGTAACGGCATCAACAGTTTTTAACAAACTTCCCTTTTGTACCTCTGCTTCTGGCATTTTAAAATAAGGAATGTCTTTTTGGTCAAAATCGCGAGCAATAGCAGCCAGTTCTTCCTGTTGATGTATAGGGTCGTTTTGTGATAACCGCAATACACTCACCTCTAATTTATCGTTGGGAAAAAGATCAACTAGTTTCTGGGCCATCCCAGAGTTGTATACATTAGATTGATCAAGCACCAATAGGACTTTTGATGTTTTCTCGTACCTATACCCTTTAGGAACAATTAGTACAGGACAGGCCACATTGCGCAGCACGCGCGTACTGTGTGAGCCAAATATACGTTCGATCAAATTGGAGGTGCCATCTGCACCCATGACGATATAATCTATATGATAGTTTTCTACCGCTTGTTGAATAGCATCTGTAAAAACGTCATAATCTGTCAAAGCAGAAAAGAGATAGTTCTCTTCCTTATACCTAGACCTCAAGTCACTTACCAAATGCTGTAGCTGAGTTTTAGAATCAGATAATATACTATCATAGATGGCCTGTTGAGGTTTGGCAGCCATAAGATCATCTGAGGTATAGGACCACACTTTAACGATGTTTAAAAAGTTAAAATGACAGGCCTGACCTCGGCATAATTGAAGTGTATAATCTATGGCGTTTTTTGAATAAGATTCAAAATTTGAAAGAATCAATATATTTTTCATAAGCTACAGTCTATATTCAAAAATAAACTTCCTGATTGGGAATGGGTATGAGAATTGTCAGTAAGGCTATTTCTTCTAAAGACTTTTATAGCTTATATCTTAAAACGAATCCCTGTTCTAAGATAAAGAGTAGACTGCGTATTTAAGGTTAACACATCTTCTCTATTTCTATCTCTGAAATTATTACCCACCGAAAAAATATAGGCACTTCGCGCATACAATTGCCAATGCTTAGTCAAGTGATACTCGTATTGTAACCCACCTATAATTAGGGATAAGTTAATGCTTCTTGCAATTTGTTCTTGACCAAGAGGTACGCCATTTTGTACATTTGCCGTAAAACCATCTAGCTGGGCAAAGGCTTTTAATCGGTGCTTTGCCGAAAAGTGATATTGTAAGTTCGACTTTGGAACCCCTAAATTATACGACCATTTCTCACTCCATTTGTAGTAGAAGTTGACATAGGGCAATGGAAAATTAAATCCTCGATTCCCAGAATAAGAGATTCCAAGGACCAAACGCTTTTTGCGTACTTCGTCCAATGCGTATTCTTTAATCATCAATAAATCTATCGAGAAAAATACGTCGTCGATAGTAAGCTCTTTGGCTGTCAAATTCGTACTCACCCCAGGGCTAAAACGTCCTCCAAAACGCCACTCTTTATTAATTTTTTGAGTGTATCCTATGACAAAATCCAGCAATTGAAAATCATTCACTTCTTCTCGATCAAAAGGAAGATTTTCGTCTTCAAAAGTTATTTGAATGTTGCTGTAATCAAGTCCTAGTAACAGGTAGGTCTGATTATCATTGAGTTTTATAGGTGCATTAAAAAGAATTCGAGATCTGGTGTATTCCACATCAGAGCCTTTAGAAGGAATGATGGTAAAGTCAGCCCGTGCCAAATCATTCAATTGAGCAAAGATTTGGGTAGTACAGACCAGTAAGCATAAAATAAAAAAGTTCTTCATAGACAGTATTCGCTGCAAAAGTAGGTGATGGAAGTTAAGAAATACCCCGTTAAAAGCTTTTAAAAAGACATTTAAACTTTAATGTAATCGAATTAAAAACATGCCTATAACCATCAATTAAGTAGTTTTTAAAGCGTCTTATTTTAACAGTGTTCCTTATCCAATGATTACTTTTGCACTATGACTCATCCTTCTTCAAAGTCTCAATTTGAATTTATCGCTTTAATGGCGAGTTTAATGTCTGTGGTAGCATTGGCCATTGATGCCATACTGCCAGCGCTTGATGTTATTGGACTACAAATTGGTACTCAACTTGCCGTAGATAATCAATTACTGGTGACCATGATATTTTTGGGGTTGGGTATAGGTCCTTTGCTCTTTGGTCCACTATCAGATAGTAAAGGTCGAAAACCTATAGTATATATAGGTTTTGCCTTGTTCCTTTTTGCCAGTCTGATTTGTGTATTTGCCGATAGCCTAGAGGTGATGGTAATGGGTAGAATACTTCAAGGTATTGGTCTCTCTGCTCCAAGAACCATGGCTATTGCCATTATTCGCGATAAGTATAGCGGAGATTATATGGCGCGTATTATGTCTTTTGTCACCGTGGTATTTTTATTGATTCCTATAATAGCACCAGCTTTAGGAAAATTTATTTTGGATTTTTATGATTGGCAAGGCATTTTTTATGTCCAAATGGGTATAAGTGGTTTGGTGGCTTTGTGGTTCTGGCGAAGACAAGAAGAGTCCCTCGCTCCAGAGAATAAGAAAGCGCTCAAACGCGTGTTGTTTATCAACGGTTTAAAAGAAATCTTCAAACACAAAACGACAGTTGGATATACGATTATTTCCGGATTTATTACAGGATCGTTTATGGTCTATCTCAGTAGTTCACAACAAATATTTGAAAATCAATACGGACTTGAAAAAGAGTTTCCATTCATATTTGCAGGATTGGCTATCGCTATTGGAAGCGCCATATTTTTAAATGCCAATTTGGTTATGCGTTTCGGAATGAAGAACATTATTACTGCTTCTCTAATCGCCTATTTTCTTATTTCGATAACTTATGTTGTGATTTTTAATAATCAATCAAATCCAGATATTGCTGTTTTATTAGCTTTCTTTGCTATACAATTTTTTGCCATAGGTTTTATGTTTGGTAATCTTCGCGCTATGGCTATGGAAGCCGTAGGTCATATCGCTGGTATGGCAGCGGCAATAACTGGTTTTATCAGTACCTTAATGGCTGTGGCTATTAGTACGTTTATAGGTCGATTTATTGATCAAACAGTTATGCCACTTTTTTTAGGGTTTTCGATAAGTGCCCTCTGTTCTATTGCGATTCTGTTGTATTTACAAAAAAGTACTCCAAGGGTAAAACGCAACCTAGCGGCTACAAACTCTTAATCCCAAACTATGAAGGCTTTTAGAAATTACACCACTTCTAATTACTGGCAAGATCGTTACGAGCAAGGTGACATCCCTTGGGATTTAGGAAAAATCTCCCCTCCCATTAAAAATTATATGGATCAGGTAGACGACAAAGAGTTGTGTATTCTTATTCCTGGTGCTGGACATGCCTATGAGGCAGCCTACTTACATCAACAAGGGTTTACAAATGTATATGTAGCAGATATTGCGGCCGCTCCTCTAGCTGCATTTAAAAAAAGTCATCCAACATTCCCAGCAGCCCACTTATTACATCAGGATTTTTTTACCCTCGATATACAGTTTGATTTGATCATTGAGCAAACCTTTTTTTGTGCGTTACCACCCAATTTACGCCCAGCATATGTCGTAAAAATGAAGCAGCTCTTGAGGAGTAGCGGTGCAATAATTGGTCTTCTTTTTGACGCGCCGCTTTATGAGGATCATCCACCATTTGGTGGTAGTAGTAACGAATATAAGGCCTTATTTTCGCCTCACTTTACCATACAAAAAATGCAAAGAGCTCAAGATTCTGTACCTGCAAGATTAGGTCGAGAACTGTTTATTGAACTCATACCTAAAAAACTATAACATTGCTTGTGTGCGGTATCTATAGTCATTAAAAAGCCCTATGTCTATATCTTATATATCAGACAATGTATTTAAGGGCGTATTCAGAACTATTAATCCTTATGCTCCTGCTGAAGTTTTAATTTTCCGTCATCACTTAATTCAAATTCGCGTTTAGGGATCACTCGTCTAAAATTAGAAGAACGTCTATAAGGATCCTGAAAGTCGGCATGCTTTTTATTTGGGATGTCAGTTTTCATAGCGGGTGCTTTTATAAAATTGGTGTACTAAGTTATTTAGAAAATCAATACAGCTAACCCTTAAACTGTTATTTCACAGTAATTTAACACCTTTGTTTAAGTCTAAAATCACAGGCTCAAGCTCGGCATTTTTGCCCTTTAATAGGTAAGAGAATTAAAAATATCTAATGTCGTTTTTAAAATTAGGATAAAATTTATGCCCTAAAAAAATTGGCTTTATTGTAATCTAAGATAGATCGCATACTGTCTATCAGATAGAATTTTGTTAAGCGCACTGTCAAAAAGCCGCTTTTTCTTCTCGTAACTCATCGCTTTTTTGGACTGTGGTGTTTGCCCTTTGGCAGGACGTAGTCTATGCTGGCTTAGCAGCCGCCCCACTTGTTTTTTTTGTGTTTCATCAAGTTTAAGATGTTCAACAAAAAGCTGGAGCGAAGCATCCTCTGTCAACTTAATTTTAACGTCACTAGTCGTTGTTTGCTTGCGATCATTAGAATAGGTTACGCGCTGTGCAACGCTGTGTTGTGCCATAAATAATGTCAATAGAAAAAGTAAAACTTTCATAAGCCCCCGTTTTTATGAAGTATAAAAATACAGACAAATGCTCAAAAAAATTCATAAATAACTGAATTTCAGACAAAAAGGGGCAATTACCCCTTCTGTATTAGGCCGAATTCCTACTGGCATTTATATTCCCAAAAAGAGATCGAGTAACCATTTTTTCAAAGAGATCGAGACGTGCTGTTTGCTGGCCGTCTTTATGTAAATTTTGAATTTCGCGTAAAGCGTATTGCTGTATGGTCAATAAAGGCAGTACGATGCGTTCTCGTTCTTCTATTGAGGCTTTACCCGCTTTTTCATTTTCCATAAGTTCATCCATTCGGGCTACAGCAAGCATGAGTTTTTTACTCTTTTGATACTCCTCAAAAATACCACTCCAAAATTCGCCAAAGGCCTCATCTTCTCGCATATAAGCAGTCAATCCAAAAAAGGATTTGGTCAAACTCATCATGCTGTTTTCAAGTAAAGCTCTAAAAAAAGTACTATTGCGATATAGCGTTCTTACTTCTTCCAATCGCCCTGCTTTTTCAAATTTTTCTAAAGCGGTGCCCAAGCCATAAAAGCCAGGTACATTTTGTTTTAATTGACTCCAAGATCCTACAAAAGGAATCGCGCGAAGATCAGAGAAGATCAATTCACTTTTGGACGAACGCTTACTGGGCCTGCTTCCGATATTGGTTTTTGCGTAGTATTTTAGGGTGCTCATCCGTTCGAGGTAAGGCAAAAACATAGGGTGCTGTTTAAATTGAGTATATGCCTTATAACTAGCCGATGCCAATTCTTCTATAGTCATCCTATCGCCATAACTCAAATCGTTATGGCTAGAGGCAAAGACTTCATTGGCAACACCACTGCTCAATAATTGTTCGAGATTGTATTGGCAGGAGTCAAGAGTTCCAAAATTAGAACTTATGGTTTGCCCTTGTACGGTTATTTGAATCTCTTGGGCCTCTATCTTTGAACCTAAAGAAGCATAAAACTGATGCGTTTTCCCACCTCCTCTGGCTGGTGGTCCTCCTCGCCCATCAAAAAACAAGACCGTAATATCATAGGCTCGTGACATAACAGTTAGCGCTTCTTTGGCCTTAAAAATACTCCAATTGGCCATGAGATAACCCCCATCTTTAGTCCCATCAGAAAAACCTAGCATAATCGTTTGCCTATTACCTCTGCGCTTAAGATGTGCGCTGTAAGTGGGATTGGTATACAAGGCTTCCATGACTTTAGGAGCGTTGATAAGATCAGGAACTGTTTCAAATAGTGGTACGACATCGGCCGTAGGTGTAGACCAATCACAAAAACGCAAAAAGGTAAATGCTTGCATAATGTGCAAAGCTGTCTGAGAATTACTAATAATATATCTATTACATCCTTTTTCACCATTTTCGGCTTGTATGGTTTTCATTGCATATATAGACCCAAGTGTTTTGGTAACCACAGTATCTTGAAAAGCCTCTGGGTCTAATTTGGCTGTAGCCGAATTTAGAAAAGTGATTTGCTCTTGTTCTGACAGTTGGAGATATCCCTCAGGAAAAATATGCTGCCCATCTTTTTTGGCATGAGTGACCAGATGGGTAAATACTTGCTCGTGTATGCTCGAGTCCTGTCGTATATCTAAACTAGCAAAGTGCAATCCAAACAATTCAACCTTGTGTATTAGGCTATTAATCTTGTCGAGATACAGACCCTGATGTTTGTTGCCCACGATCGATCGCACCTCTTTAAGATGCTCTAAAATCATAGCTTGGCTCAGTTTAGGCGGGGCTTCAGAGAGTAATTCTTGATATAAATCTGCTTCCAATTTGGCGAGAATATCGGTGGTTCCTACAAAGGTAATTCGACGGCGCAAGGCCCGTAAATCTCTGTAGTAATTGCGCAGTACACTAGAGCGCAGTCTTCGGGCTACTTTTAAGGTAATCTCGGTAGTGACAAAGGGATTGCCATCGCGATCTCCTCCAGGCCAAAAACCTAATTCTATGGGCGTATTACGAATAGATTCGTCTTGAATAATATGAGTTTGTAGGTAATCGTAAATATATCCCGCACTGTGGTAAAAGACATTTTCAAGATACCAAATCAAACTTACCGCCTCATCATAAGGCGTTGGTTTTTCTTTTTTGAAGAATGGTGTTTTGCCCAATTGAGCCAACAATAACCTGATCTCATCCAAGCGATCGTCACGTATGGCCTTACTCAGGTCATTTATAATACCTAAGACTTCTCCGGGGTAAAACTGTGTAGGGTGGGCCGTTAATACTGGGCGAATTTTAAATCGATTGAGATAGGCAACCAGCTCTTCTTGTTTACCCAGAGCCTCTGCCTCTTCTTTGATATTGCGCAAGGTCCCTCTACCATCCATATTATTAACCAGCCTGTAACTCGCATCTTCTATGGCATCAAATAGGACAACCTGTCGCTCGATGTATTGTATAAAACGAAATAACAGATCCAAACGTTCTTTGTCTGACACATCTCTTAAATAACGATCAAAAAAGTAATTTACAATTTGGGTTGGGTTTTTTTGCTCTTGATACCCGCGAGTACAAATTTGATGAAATAAAGGCAATAACACCCCTGTATTAGAAATACCGTCAAAGGGCAAGGTCATAAATATGCCGTTAAAGACATCATATTTTGCTTTGACAGCTGTTTGAAACCGATCGTATTTGGGAAGCCTTGACATAATTTTTTACAGTGAAATTATTAATTAAAAACACCAAAGTCTAGCCTGCATCACCTTTTTTACAATTTCATAAAAAACTAGCGTTATCAATACGTAATCTTTATTTTTGATAAAGCCTTGACCCATATTTATGCGAATATCATTTTTAGTTTTTTTATTTTTTGCGTGTAGCTTAAACACTCATGCTCAAGACCTTGCTGTATTAAAATACAAAGGAGGCGGAGACTGGTACAGTAATCCCACGGCAGTGCCTAATCTCATTCAATTTTGTAATCAAAACATCAATACAGCGATGCGCCCCAAACCAGAGACTGTAGAGGCTGGCAGTACAGATGTATTTCGATTTCCGCTGCTTCACATGACAGGCCATGGTAATGTGCTGTTTAGCGATGAGGAGCTCGAAAATTTACGAGATTATTTAAAAAGTGGAGGCTTTATTCACATAGATGACAATTACGGCATGGCCGAGTACTTGCCCAAAGCCATAGAAAATCTATTTCCAGGTCAAAAGTTAAAAGAACTCGCGGCGAGTCATCCCATATTTTCTGCAGCCTATCCATTTCCTGGAGGATTACCTAAGATCCATGAGCATGATGGCAAAAGACCATTAGCTTTAGGGCTATTTTTTGAAGATCGGTTGGTTTTACTATTTACCACCGAAAGTGATTTAGGTGATGGCTGGGAAGATCCTGAAGTACACAACGATCCAGAGTCAGTGCGACAAAAGGCCCTTCAAATGGGTGCCAATATTGTCAAATACGCCTTCGAAAATTAATCGATAATAGTCTTTATGACACAGTTAACGCATCAGGCCCACTCTCCTAGTCAAAGCGACACACAGATTATCGTGTGTTGTGATCAGGTAAAAGGTCCTGCCAATTTGGGCGCTATTTTTAGATTGGCCGATGCCTTTGGCGTTGCTGAACTCGTGCTTTTTAATGCCGAGCTATCTTTACAAAGTAGCCGCTTTAAACGCACCGCACGCCATACCCAAACAAGAGTACGCTTTCGCGAAAGCGCAAACCTTATCCAGACCATTGACCACTATCACCAGCAAGGATATAGCAGTATTGCTCTTGAGATAACCGATCAAAGCCTGCCCTTAGACCAGAACCAACAGAGCGACTTAGATAAGATCGTTCTTATTGTAGGTGATGAAAACCACGGCATTAGTGAAGCTGTCTTAGCCATAGCTTCTAAGCATGTACACATACCCATGCGAGGTCAAAACAGCAGTATGAATGTGGCTCAAGCTTTAGGAATTGCCCTCTACCAATACACCCAATCATAATACTTATATTTGAGCTATGAAGTCATCAGAAATAAGCTATGGCATACTGCGTGCCGTTGGTGTAATTGCAGGCGTTTTTGCCTTATTATGGTTTTTGTATACCATTAGTAGTGTGTTGATTTACATCGCTATTGCAGCGGTGATCTCCCTAATAGGACGACCTATAATCAAACTATTACGCCGCCGTCTCAAGTTCAACAATGGGTTGGCCGTGGCCTTGACTATGCTCATTATATTTGGAACCATACTAGGTATTATGGCTATGTTTATACCACTCATTGTCGAGCAAGGTCAAAATTTATCTCTTCTCAATATCGAAGGCTTACAAGAATCGATGACCCGTCTAGTAAATGAGATTGACACTTATCTGGCTTCAAAAAACATTGATCTTTTAGAAACTCTAGGCAATACCGATTGGAGTTCGACCTTTAGTTTTGCAGCGGTTCCCAATTTGTTAAACGGCATATTTGGAGCCTTAGGCTCTTTTGGTATTGGCTTATTTTCGGTGATTTTTATTTCCTTTTTTCTACTCAAAGATAGCGCCTTATTACACGGTGGGCTGATGACCTTTGTCAAAGACGAAAATGAATACCGCATGACCCAATCCTTTAATAAAATCAAAGATTTGTTATCGCGCTATTTTCTGGGCTTATTGCTACAAATTTTAATCCTCTTTGTCATCTATACCATAATCTTACTCCTATTCGGGATTAACAATGCCTTGGTTATTGCTTTTTTGTGCGCCTTGCTCAATCTCATCCCATACATTGGCCCCTTAGTAGGCGGTATATTGATGTTTGTACTTTCGATGAGTAGTAATTTAGGCTTTGACTTTCAAACTGTTATTTTACCTACTACGATTAAGGTAATGATTGGATATTTTATCGCTCAAATTATCGACAATTTTATTAGTCAGCCTTTTATTTTTGGGAGTAGTGTCAAATCACATCCGTTAGAAATTTTTCTCATCATCATCATAGGTGGCTTGCTCTTTGGCATTATGGGCATGGTGGTAGCCGTACCCGTGTATACGGCGGTTAAAGTAATTGCCAAAGAATTTATGCCCAACCTTAAAATTGTTCAAAAACTCACCCGTGATCTCTGATGAACGCTGCATTATTACGTCCCGATGTTCAGGCTTATCTCAGTGAACACGCGCATACAGACCTACACACTTTTATTTTAAAAGGAAGCCCTTTTGAAGATGTGAGCATTCAAGAACTGGCCCAACAACTCGATGGTCGAAGAAGGATGCGACACAAATTACCACTATGGCATAAAACCGATGGTATCCTTTTTCCTCCAAAACTCAATCTAGAACAAACATCATCTGAGGTCACGGCTTCCTACAAAGCCTCTTTAATGAAAGGAGTAACACTTTTTGATGGCACTGGTGGTTTTGGTATCGATAGTTATTATTTTGCTCAACAATTGCCTCAAATTACCTATACCGAGAAAAATGAGTCACTATTCGCTTTCGCGAAAGCAAACTTTGAACAATTACAAGTTGACAATCTAACTATGGTTCAAGGTGATTCTTTAAACTATCTCAAAGCGCATCATTCTAATTATGATGTGATGTACTTTGATCCAGGCCGCAGAGATTCTACCAAAACTAAGGTGTTTAGACTGGAAGATTGTGAGCCAGATATTGTGATGCACCGTAGGTTTTTACTTGGCAAGACAAAACAGCTCTGGGTAAAGACAGCGCCATTTCTAGATATTACAGCCGCGGCCAATGCCTTAAAACAGGTATCGCAATTACACATAATAGCCGTAGACAATGAGGTCAAAGAATTGTTGTGGTGTGTTGAGGATGTCTCCCCCACTTATGATTATACGATTACTGTAGTAAATCTTAAAAAAACACCATCAGATAAACAAACGTTTAGACATAGTGACTTGCGCAAGGCTACTGCACGCTATGCCGCTCCAGGAAAGTTTCTCTACGAGCCCAACGCTGCGCTGTTAAAAGCAGGTGCCTTTGAGTGGATTGGTGATCACTTTTCTTTATACAAGCTCGAAAAACACAGTCATTTATATACCTCAGACCAACTCATTGTCTTTCCCGGTAGATGTTTTAACATCCTTGAAGTATTTCCGTATTCCAAAGCACTCAAAAAGCGCTATGCTGGTAAACAGTACAATGTGACTACCCGCAATTTCCCACTAAAAGTAGCCGATATTAGAAAAAAACTCAATATCAAAGACGGTGGCAGCGCTTATCTATTTTTTACCACTTTGGTAGATCAATCTCTTGTTGTCATAGAATGCACAAAGGCTTAGAACCTCAACTACTTAGGGTCTAATGCCAAATCGATACGTGCCATCAAATCGTCATAGTGATATCTTGTAAGAGTATTTACCCCAGCATCACGTGCCGTTCTCAAACTGCGTTTAAGGGTCTGTAATTCGCCACGCACCAAAGCCTGTACATCAGAGGTAGCCACATTATAGGTTAGACCAGGTTCAAATCCAGCTCTTGCTCGACGTGCTTTTGGGCCTTCATCGGTTAAGAGAAATAACATGCGTTCTACATAAGAGCGCTGCAAATTACGTCTGTATATATCCACATTACGTCCTTGACGCGTTTCTTTAAAAAGACCTCTTCTCAAATCACCTAGCATAGTCAAGGCACTGTAATATTCTTGCTGTGTAGTCTCTGCATCAATAAGACGTCCCAAACGATCAAAGCTCAATAAACGATTGAGGTATCTCGCCTGTAGTGCGCGCATACGTTCAAAATAGCCTGCATGATCAATATTTTGGAGTATGGCTGGGTCAATCAACCAAACCGGCGTTTCAAAGAGTTCTTTCTGTAACCATTGCATCGATTCTTTTTGAGCAGCTGCATCCAACGGCTCGTATACCATTCCTTCTTGTGTTGGGGTTTTAAGATTTTCATATACACCACCTACATTGGTCACTACATGACCTACATAACGTCCGTAGACACCCAAAAGTTCTCCATAGAGCTCTTCCAAATCTGCATAATTATTGGTTTTATCTGAAGTCCATTTTGGTAGATTTTGGGCCACATATTTTAGGTTCTTAAGACCATAAGCACTTGCTTTGACAGGATCATTGCCTATACCTTCGGTTTGAGATTGGGGATCAAATCTGCTCGATTGTCTTCCAAAAACATACCTAGGATCTCCTTGCTTTTCTAATATCCATCCATTAAGCGTCTCCTTTTCTTCTTCAGGACTATTGGCATCGGTAATCACGCGATACCCCCAATTGGTCGCATAGTGATCATAAGGGCCCATCTGACGTATGAAGCGGATATTCTGATCACCAGGTTGAGCGATATAATTGTAACGGGCATAATCCATTAAACTTGCAGCGATACCATACTCTTGTGTGAAATCACCATCGCGATACGACTCGACATCATAGGCATAACTCGCAGCCATATTGTGAGGAAATCCAAGTGCATGACCTACCTCATGTGCAATAACCATACGCATCATCTCTCCTATCTCCTCATCTGGAGTGTTCAAGGTACGGGCACTAGGATTGGCTGCAGCTGTTTCCAATAAGTACCTATTGCGATACGATCTCAGGTGATTGTGGTACCAAATAATATCACTTTCTATAATTTCGCCGCTTCTAGGGTCGGTAACACTTGGCCCTACCGCATTGCGTGTTGTACTGGCGACATAGCGCACTACAGAGTAGCGTATATCTTCGGGACTAAATTCTGGATCTTCTTCTGGTGTTGGGGCATCACGAGCAATAATCGCGTTTTTAAAACCAGCGGTTTCAAAGGGCTTTTGCCAATCTTCTATACCTTGTTTGATATAGGCTCTCAAATTTTCTGGCGTACCTGGGTCCAAATAATAAACGATAGGATTTACAGGTTCTACCAGTTCACCTCTTTTGTACGCCTCTATATCTTTAGGCTCCAAACGCCAGCGCGTGATATAAGTTTTCTTATCTGCTTTTAAGGCTTCACTACCATAATCGTATTGACTCTCTGTAAAAAAGCCTACTCTTGGGTCATACAGTCTGGGTTGCATCGGTGTTTCTGGAAGCAAAATCATAGACTGATTCATTTGCAAGCTAATGGTCTGAGCGCTGCGCTCTGAAGGTGGTTCGGAGGCATTATAAGTAAAGTCTTGTTTTACTTCTATATTCTCGGGAAAGCTTTTAATACTATTGATAAAGCTTCTGCTGGCATCGAGCTTTGATACCTTGTACTCTTTGCGCAATCGCGCAGACAGCCCACTAATGGCCTTTACATCGGTGCTAAAAAGCTTGGTTACATCTATAACGGCAGCTGTAGAATCTTTGTTAAAAGCTTTGATCTTAAACGCGTATAAAGTAGGCTCATAATTATTAACCTTTACCGAATTGCTAATGGCCTTTGTCGAATCGGCCACATTGGTAAACGACTTTATTTTTAATAAAATCCTGTCGTTGTAGCGTTGCCAGTGTACCACCTGTTCATTGGTTTTGGAACCAGCATTAACATACCCGCCTCCTAGGCCAAGGGGGATTTGGGCAATACGACTCACCCATAACATATCTTTCTCTAAGTGTTCAAAAGGAATTTCGTAGTAAAAGTCTTCTTTTATACGATGTACATGAAAAAGACCACTATCGCTTACCGCTTCTTTGGTAATGACATCTTTATAGTCTTTGATATCTTTTTTCTCTTTTTTACTGTCTGTAACTTGAGCTTCGACAGCTTCTTTTTTACGTTTGCGTTTAGAGCGTTGTGCTTGTAGGGGCAGGGTAAATAATAAGCTCAAGAATAGAGCAAAGTAAAAAGTAGTTCTCATAAGTCGACGGTTAAAAATCGATCGAAAATAAGAAATGTAAGCCGTAGCGCCTGCTGTACTTTATAGGATTAACATATGTTTAAGAGCCTTTGTGACCACAATTTCCGCTTTCGCGAAACCGAGCACAGCGAGGTTCACGACCGTAGGGAGAGCGCAGCGATAAACCGAGCACAGCGAGGTTCACGACCGTAGGGAGAGCACAGCGATAAACCTAGGTTACGAGGTTCACGACCGTAGGGAGAGCGCAGCGATAAACCGAGGTTACGAGGTTCACGACAGTAGGGAGAGCACAGCGGTAAACCGAGGTTACGAGGTTCACGACCTGAGCAGCGCCAAGCGATACATACGTCTTTCACAAAATGCATTTACTGCTTAGACAGTCGAATACGCACCGGGCGAGGATCTGGATTACCGGCACCACTCCAGCCTTCGTAGCCCTCTATAAATTGAATTTCAAAGACACTATCGTCTTCAGGGTTGGCAAGCCCATAATTGGTATCATCAGGGCCTAATAGGATGTTAAGTTGCGATTCGCGACACAGCCCATTTAAAGACTCGTACATTTTAGGGAAAATCAAATCACAGCCTATCGTAAACTCAAAAGTGCCCGCACCAAAAGGTGCTAATCGCACATTTGGAGAATTTCCAGCTACAATCTCGACCACACGTGAAGGGCCAAAGGTGGGTCCAAAACTGCCTTCTATGAGAGTGGTATACAAATAAGTACCTGTAAATAAGTCTGAAGCTACAGGCGTCACTACAGGAATGCGATATCGATACGGAGATTTAAAAAAACAGTCATCTGTAAGTATAGAAGCACTGGCTGTAGGAGTGTCGTAAGATCTCCCGTCGGTGAGGTTTAGAATAAGCGTTAATTCAAAAAAATCACTACAACTTACCTCAGTCGGAATAAGCCCTACTCCAGCAATAGCTTCACCCAATGTTATGCTGAGATTGGTTCTTAACAAACCATCTGGGCCCACTGAGAAATCACTCTTAGGTAGATTTTTTAAAAATATCGATGGCGATGGATTAACGCCATTGTCAGGAGTATTATCAAGAAATTGGATAAAGATATCGACATCCTTAAAGAGCCCTCCTTCTTCTAAGTCCATTTCTTCTATGGTCACATCAAAAGTACTCTCGAGATCATTTACATCAAATACACTTTGATTAAAGGAGATATTGCGCAAGATAGCGCCTCGTTCTACTTCTTCCAAAACCTCCTCTATGGCTTTGTCTCCATCCGTACACTGGAAAAGTGATACAGTTGCTAGAAGTAGGAATATATATTTTAAAAGTTTTGTCATTATTGTTTAGATAAACGGATTACTACAGGTACTTCGGGCATATTGCAAAAGGCATCATAGCCTTCAAAGGCTTCGACAAATTTTAGTTCTAGAACAGCATCATCATTTTGATTGGTCAACCCTGGCTCGCGATCTGGACCTAGAAGTACTCTATCAGAAAAGTCCGAAGAACAACCAAACCCACTTTTTTGATAGCGGGTCACTACTGCAGCATCACAAACCACACTAAATTCAAAAGGGACCGTTTCGCTATTAAGCCGCGCCTCAAACACCCTGACATTGTTGGAATGTCCTTGGGTTAGGGTTACTAATTGACCGTCATTAAAAGTAGGTCCAAAAAAACCCTCCTCTTCAATGCTAAGTCTGTAAGTACCTGTAAAAGCCGTCTCCTCTATAGGTTCGACGATATTGATTACATACGAAAAGGGAGACTTAAAAAATCCGGTGTTGTTCACTACAGTACCACTAGAATTAGAAGTAGTAAAAACTCTACCATCGGTTAAAGCTAAGGCCAGGTCAATTCGAAATTGGTCTTTACAACTAACACTTTCATAGGCAACAGTGGTAAGATTGAGAAGCTCTGCAAAACTAAATTGCAATTTGGTAATGGGCAGTCCATTAGCGCCTGGTTCAAAATCACCTTGAGTTAAGGCCATGGCTTGCACTGTATTACTTGTGTTATCACCATTTTCTGGTGTGTTATCAACAAAGCGTACACTAATAGAAACCGATTCTAAAAGGTCTCCCTCTTCAATATCTTGTTCTTCTAGATCTATATCAACAACAGCTGCGGTATCATTAATATCAAATTCGGCATTATTGATTTGCAGGGTGCGCAACACAGCACCCCGATCTACCTCTACCAGAACTTCTTCTATGGCTTTGTCTCCTTCTGTACATCCTATACTTAAGACTAAAGCTGTTGTCAATATGCCAAATAATCTCTTTTTCATAGTATATCTTTATTGTTTTGAAAATCTATAACGACTAGGTGCTGTTGTAAAATCGCAACTCCCATCATAGCCAAGGTAGCCCTCTACAAACCACAATTCAAAAACGCTATCATCATCGGGATTGATCACGGCATTAACAACATCAGGCCCTAAAAGTAAGGGTGCAGCATTAAACCTGCAACTACCTTCAGGAGAAGACAATTGATATCTCCCAAAAAAGGTTTGATCACATGCTATTTTAAAATCCCACAACCGTTTTTCTTCTAAACCGCGATGATACAAATTGTGATAAGCCAAAAACTGTCTGGTACTAGCAGAGCGTCCTATCTCTATTTCAACGATATCCGATTCGACAAAGGTGGGCCCGTTTGGACCATCAAGTATGGACTCGATGATATAGGTACCCGTAAACAAGTCTGGCGAGATACTTTCAACCACTGGGATGCTATAGGTAAAAGGCGAACTAAAAAAAGTATAAGAGCCTATGATCAACGAACTAGAATTGGCGGTAGAAAAACGACGCCCGTCACTTAAACCTAGATCAAAACGCAACACAAACTCGTCGGTACAATGTACTTGGCCAACGCTTAAAGATAATGCCTCCAAAGCCTCTTGAAAATTTAGGCTATACGATAATTGTGGTAAGCCATTGACACTACTTTCAAAACGCCCTTTTTCAATGATTTCTATCCGTTTTTCTGGAATGTGATCTGTCCCATTTTCTGGGGTTCTATCCTTAAATTCGAGCCATACATCTACCGATTCTAAAAGTGCACCATCTTCAACATCCATTTCTTCCAGTACAATAGTTACCCCACTACTGAGATCGGAAGTGACAAATTCGTCATTGCGCAATAAAGAGGTACGTAAAACTGCACCTCGTTCAACCTCTTCAAGAACAGTTTCTATGGCCTTATCGCCATCGGTACAGTTTGTAAAAAGACCGATAAATAATACCGCAATTAAAAGTAGATTTTTTTTCATATTACTGTTTTGAAAAACGCATTGAACTTTGGGTGCTGCCAAAACCACAACCCCCATCAAATCCGAGATAACCTTCGGTAACATTAAGTATAAAAACGCTGTCGTCATTAGGATTGGCAGTGTTTGCCGTCGCTCCGGGACCAATGAGTATAGGCGGTGAGAAAAAATTGCAGTAGCCTTCAAAGCTGGTAAACTGATGTTTACCAAAATGGATTTGATCACAAGCTACGGTGAACAGGAAAAATTTTGGTTTTTCGGCTAGTGGATGCGATAAGCCATAATAGCTTTCAAAAATTCTAACATTAGGAGAATGGCCTTTTACAATGCGTACTGTTTCGGTTTGATCGGTAATAAAAGTAACCCCAAAAGGACCACGCTCGATATAAGAAATTTGATACACCCCTGTAAAGGCGGCAGGTTCAATGGCGTCTGCCACTTGTACGGTATACACATAAGGAGAACTAAAGCTCGACCCTAATCCAATCACCCAAGAACTGCCATCTCCTTCTGTAAAATGTCTTCCATCGGTCAAGTGAATATCTAATCGTATAATAAATTGATCGGTACAGTGTAGGGCATCCATGTCTAGATCCAAGGTACTAAGCAACATCGACAAGGGTACCTCCAAAGTAGTACGAGGCAGTCCCACAGGACCGTTTTCAAAGTCTTCAGGCCCCAAGGTTTTTATCAGTACCTCGACCTTGTTTTCCAGACCGTTTTCTGGTGTCCTATCTACAAATTGTGCGTATACATCCACGCGATCCATAAGATTTCCATCTCGCTCATCTTGTTCTTCCAAACGCACGCGAAACACAGCATTGGAATCACCCGTTAAAAAAGTGGTATTGTCTAATGCAATCGTGCGCAAGACCGCCCCTCGCTCTATAGTTTCTTCTATAACCACAGCTGCTTTCTGGTCGTCGTTACTACAAGCAGACAGCAATAATAACAAGATAAGGCAAAGGTAAAGGTATCTCATAGACTGTTTTTGTTTGCACTAAAGTACAAGACAAATCCCCCTACTGCGTTGATACCGATAAGATTTAACTACTAACGACAAAAACTTACTTAGTTTCTAACAATTAGTACTTAGAAAACCTTAGTCATCTGTTAATCTGTCTTTTACATATTCTAACTTAGTCTTACCATGAGCCAAAGCCTTCCCTTTGGCATCAAGCCCAACCATAACAATACGTTCTATGGAGACTATAGTTTCTCTAGTCATCTTATTGCGTACTTCACAACGCAGGGTAAGGGAAGCAGTACCAAATGTAACGGGTTCAAGACCTATTTCAATAATATCTCCTTTTTTGGCGCTTGCGCGAAAATCAATTTCTGACATATACTTGGTTACCGTACGCGGATTTTCTAGCTGAATAATCGCATAAAGCGCAGCCTCCTCGTCTATCCATTCTAAAAGGCGTCCTCCAAACAAGGTAGCATTGGGGTTGAGATCTTCAGGTTTAATCCATTTTCTAGTGTGGAAATTCATAGGCGAAATGCGGTAATACCATCGTATGACCGACTTTTTGGTTCAAAGATACAAGAGTCTGAGTATTTGACCTAAACCACAAACCATAAGAGGGTGGCCACCACTACCCCAACCAAGGCGATTAAGGTGGTCATCACAGACCAAGAGGCAAAGGTTTGCTTTTCGGAAAGCCCCAAATATTGCTTGACTAGCCAAAAACCACTGTCATTGACATGAGAAAAAATTGTAGCTCCAGAAGCTATAGCAATGACCAATACAGCTAATTGTGGTGCACTAGGAGCCGCTACCTCCAATATAGGCGCCGTAATTCCCGCCGAGGTAATCATAGCCACAGTTGCCGAACCTTGCAGTATTCTCACGATAGCCGCTACCAAAAACCCAAAGATAACTGGAGGAAAATATGCTGTGTTTAGGGATTCGGCAATCATCTTACCTGCACCGGTGTCTATAAGGATTTGTTTAAATGCACCGCCAGCACCCGTAAGTAAAATTATCACTCCCGCTGGATACAATGACTTGGTACTCACCGTTAATAATTGAGATTTTGTAAACCCTTTTCGAATCCCTAAAAAGTACCATGCCACTAGGTTGGCTATGATCAAAGCCACAAATGGATGTCCTAATAAGGAAATGATATAACGCAATTCTTTGTTTAAGGCATCTTGATCGACCAAGGGGCTAGATACCAAGGTATTGCAAACAATTAAAACAATAGGAATAGCGATAATTAGTAAAATACTAGCCACCGAAGGTGCATTTTTAGGAATATCGACATTGGCCATAGCAGTTTCTGGTGTTTGGACATGCATGCGCTTTGCCAAGAAATTACCCAGTAATGGCCCTGCGATAATAGCTGCAGGAATACCAGCGATGGCTCCAAAAATGATGACGTACCCCAAATCGGCACCTAAAATATCGGCAACTGCAATGGGTCCCGGTGTGGGCGGAATAAAGGTATGCGTAATGGCAAGCCCTGCGAGAAGCGGGATGGCATATATGATTAACGATTTATTCGTTCGTTTTTGAAGGGCATAAATTATAGGAACCAAAATGATAAAGGCAACATCAAAAAATACAGGAATGGCAATAATAAAACCAGTACACATGACAGCCCAAGGCGAGCGCTGTAGTCCAAATGTATTGAGCATTTGAGTTGCGAGTTGTTGTGCCCCTCCAGATTGCTCCAAAATCGATCCAAAAAGCGCTCCAAGTCCAACGACAATAGCCACAAAGCCTAAGGTGCCTCCCATCCCATTCTTGACTGATTCCAAAATGGCTGTAGGTGGCATACCAGCAACGATTCCTACCAGAATACAAGCGATAAGGAGCGCCAAAAATGCTTGCATTTTTAATCTGAGTATTAGAAATAACAAGACCGAAATGCCCAATCCAATGGCCAAAAGTAGCTGAATGTCTATCATTATGACGCCTCGGTATTTGTCCAATCGGTATGGAAATTTCCTTCCTTATCTACCCGTTTATAGGTATGCGCCCCAAAAAAGTCGCGTTGTGCCTGAATTAAGTGAGCCGAAGAATTGGCCGTTGTAAAACCGTTAAAATAATTGAGTGCGGCACTTAAGGTTGGTATGCTGGCATGCGCCTTTAAGCCTTCAGATACCGCTTTCGCGAAAGCGGGATATAACTGCTTCACCTGTGCTACCACAGTGGGTTGTAACAGCAAATGCGTCATGGCATCCTTATCAAAAATCCCGACCAATTCTTCCATCAATTGTGACCTAATGATACAGCCATTGGTCCAAGTATGGGCGATACTTGATAGATTACTGTGCCATTGATAACTGCGACTAGCACTCTTTATGGTTTCGAAACCTATCGCATGATTGATCAAACGCCCACAGTGATATGCCATCTTTAGGGTATCAACATCTAAAGTGTCTAAATGCGCTTTTGCTATATCATATTGAGTTTGAGCCGAAATTCGAACTATTTTTTGAGCCGAAATGTGACGCGCCATCACTGCACTAGCTATTGTATCAAAAGGCTGACCAAGGGCCAATGCTGCCGTAGTACTCCAACTGCCAGTTCCTTTTTGAGCAGCCGTATCTAATATAAGGTCTATAAGTGGAACACCAGCTTCCCGTTTTCTTAAAATAGGTACCGTAATTTCTAGTAAATAGCTTTTTAGGTGGGTCTTGTTCCAATCTTCAAACAAATTGGCAATGGCATCTAATGACATATTTTTATGAAAGCGCAGCAGGTTATATACTTCGGTAATAAGCTGCATTTCGGCATATTCAATTCCATTGTGGATCATTTTAACAAAATGCCCAGCCCCTCCTTTTCCTACAAAGTGACAACAAGGCTTTCCTTTAGCATCTTTGGCCGCGATAGCCTCCATAATAGGTTGTATTTGGGGATAGGCGTCAAGGGCCCCTCCTGGCATTATAGCTGGACCGTATAAAGCACCTTGTTCTCCCCCAGAAACACCTACCCCAAAAAAATGTATGCCGCGTTTGTCTAGCGCTTTACTACGTCTGGCACTATCTTGAAAATGCGCATTGCCCCCATCAATAACGATATCACCTTTATCCAAGTGAGGAATCAATGCGTCTAATACCACGTCTGTCACCGCTCCAGCAGCAACCATTAAAAAAAGCATACGCGGCTTTGGTAAGGAATTGATAAACGATGGCATATGATCAAACCCCTGCACATCTGCTAGTTCGGGATAAGCGTCGATAAATCTTTGAGCCACTTGTTCTTCTTTGTTGGGCAGATGTCTATTGTAGAGAGAAAGCGCTATATTTTTATTGGCAAAGTTGCGTGCAAGACTCTTGCCCATAACGCCTAATCCTATTAAACCGATGTGTTGTGTCACTAACAATTTGGCTTGTATTTGCTGCAAAATTGATGCTATATCCTCTTGAGCATCTATGACGATCGCATCTTGTGGAGGTTCTAAGATATCAAATTGAGAAGATAAAAGTGCAGGATTAAAAAAATGATTTGTACGAGACATAAGGCGCTTGCGAATAAAAGACTGAGATGCCTTCAAAAAAACAAATTGTATTTTTTGTGCTATTTGTTTCTTAGCAATGTTACGCACTAGGCGATCGCGATAGGTTTGCTTTAAAGCTGAACAGGCTAACACAGCTCCTTTTTCTGACCAACTTACTATATGATGCGCCAAAGATTCAAGCCAGGGTTCGCGATCTATATCTGTAAGGGCAATGCCCTTTGACATCTTATTGACGTTGCTGGCGGAGTGAAAATCATCGGCATCAAAAAAAGGAACAGCTAAGCGCTGTGCCAACTGGCTCCCGATGGTCGTCTTCCCAACTCCAGACACCCCCATTATGATAATAACTCTTGCTTTCAATGAATTGTCAATACTGTAGTTTTTGGTATCTTTAATGTGTCACTTCTACAAACGAAACTACAATTTTCTTTTTCAAAAAAGGAATCAATTGGAAACACGATGATCTAAGGTAAGGATCAGCATATGTGTAATCTGGTTATAATTTTAGGAAAACTTTGTAACAAATTGACATAGCTTTAGTCTTATGACCACACATCAAACAACAAAACATTAAAACTATGAAAACAGTAAAATTACTAGCAGTAGCATTTTTTCTAGCCTTTGCAGGTATTAGCAATGCACAAACGGCAGAAGAAATCGTAGAAAACTATTTTGAGAACACTGGAGGGCTAGATGCCTGGAACAATATCAATGCCATGGTGCTTACAGGTCAGGCAGGAATGGGACCTCAGGAATTTCCTTACACACAATACGTGACCTCCGATGGCAAAATGGCCATTCAAATTAGCCTTCAAGGGCAAACATTTACACCTCAAGCTTTTGATGGAGAACAAATGTGGGCTACAAACTTTCAAACTCAGAAAGCAGAGGCTATGGATGCAGAGACTTCTGCCAATTTTAAAATACAGTCAAAAGACATGATTGATACCTTTTTAAATTATAAAGAAAAAGGATACACACTAGAACTTCAAGGTAGCGAAACCGTAGAAGGTACCGATGCCTTTAAGATCCTTGTGACCAAACAACCCGTTATCGTTGATGGAGAAGAAGTAGCAAATACAGCAACATTCTATTTTGACAAAGAGTCTTTTGTTCCTATTATGAGTGAGGCCGCGGTTACATCAGGACCACAAAAGGGTATGATGACACAAACCTTGTACAGTGATTATTTAGAGGCAGGTGATATCTATTATCCTCATAGCTTAACTGTAAAGTTTAACGGACAGGTAGGACAAACAATCAAGGTGGATGCCATCGAAATCAACCCAGAAATCGATGAGAACGTATTTTTGATGCCTAAGCAATAACATAATAAGAAAAAGATCCCCATTTTTTATGGGGCTTTTTTTTAACCATCTAGGGCATCCATTGTGTTAGGATAGGATATTGGCTATTGCCAAATCGAGCCTGCGAGATTCACTACCAGACGAAGATTGCAGCGTTGGCTCCTATTGACCTACATACATGTAGCGCTTAATCAATTTTATATCTAACCACTCCAGACCTGTTGTAAGACTATAATAGGCATGGGATATATAGCAAAACTCTATGAAAACTAAGAATATTTTTTTTGGATTGTGTGTGGCCGCTTTGAGCATTCCGATTCATGCACAGGAAATTAAGCTGAAAGGCAAAGAATTATTTGGCGATATGACAGCCCGCCAAATTGGGCCAGCACTTATGTCTGGTCGAATCATCGACTTGGAAACGCATCCTGAAAATGCACAGGTCATTTATGCCGGTACCGCTGGTGGTGGCGTATGGAAGTCACAAGATGGTGGGGCGAGCTACGCTCCTATTTTTGACGACCACCTTCAATCTATAGGTCAAGTAGCCATCGATCCTACAGATCCCGATCAAACCGTATGGGTGGGAACCGGAGAAATCTGGACGCGTAATTCTGTATCGGTTGGAGACGGTCTCTACAAATCTACAGATGGTGGGGCCAACTGGAACAAGATTACTGGCTTTGACAATAGTGAACGAATCTCTAGTATAGAAATACATCCCGAAGATGGCGATACAGTTTACGTTGGGGTTTTGGGGGCGTTATGGAGTGATAGCGAAGACCGCGGTGTCTATAAGACCACCGATGGAGGTAAAACCTGGAACAAGGTTTTATATATTGATAAAGACACAGGCGTGGCCGATTTAATTATGGATCCTTCAAATCCTGATGTGCTCTATGCCTCTATGTGGGAACACCGTCGTACAGCTTGGAATTTCAACTCTGGTGGTGAAAAGTCAGGTCTTTACAAATCTACCGATGGCGGTGCTACTTGGAATAAGATTCACAATGGATTCCCTGAAGGAAAACTGGGACGTATTGGTGTGGCTGTAGCCCCATCAAATCCTGAACGAGTATACGCGGTTGTAGAATCTGAAAAAGATGAAGATAAAGGCTTGTATCGCTCTGAAGACGGAGGTGCAAGTTGGAAACAAACCAACAATGACTTTTCATTAACCGTACGTCCATTCTATTTTTCAAAGATTGTTGTAGACCCAAAAAATCCTGATGTTATTGTCAAAGGAGGATTGAGTGGCTCTATCTCTAGAGACGGAGGAAATACGTTTAAAGCGCTAGGAAATATGCATTCTGACATCCACGATATCGTATTTGATATCAACAATTCGGACATGATGCATGTGGGTACCGATGGGGGTGTATATCGTTCTTGGAATGGTGGTACGACCATGGAAATAGTAGACAATTTGCCACTTTCGCAATTCTATCACATCAGTGTAGACGATGCTACACCTTATCGCATATACGGTGGCTTACAAGATAATGGCTCTTGGTATGGTCCTTCTTCTTCACCTGGTGGAATCGAAGCTAGAGACTGGGTACGTGTAGGTGTAGGTGATGGATTTAGAGTTTTAAAACACCCCACCAAAGAGATCTTATATTCAGAAATGCAAGGTGCAGAAAATGTATGGCGTTATGATATGGAGCGTAATTACACAAAAAACGTAAAGCCCCTACCCGCCAAAAACAGTGCCGATCTTAGATTTAATTGGAATGCTCCTATGGCCGTGAGCGTACATCAGCCCGATCGTTTTTATATGGGAAGCCAATTTTTGCACCGAAGTGAAGACATGGGAGATACCTGGAAAGTGATCTCTCCTGATTTGACAACCAATGACCCTGCTAAGCAGGATAAAAATTCTGGAGGTTTATCTGCCGATAATTCTGGAGCCGAAACCCATACGACTATCTTTACCATAGCCGAATCGCCTCTAAACGAAAACGTAATTTGGGTAGGTACCGATGACGGAAACGTACAACTCACCAAAGACGGTGGGCAAAACTGGACCAATGTCGTTGCCAATGTACCTGGATTACCAGCCCATACGTGGGTGTATCATATTGAGGCTAGTGTACATGGCGAGGGTACCGCCTATGCTGTTTTTGATGGTCATGCCAGTGGTGATATGACACCCTATGTGTATAAAACCACTGATTACGGTCAAAGCTGGAAAAGTTTGGTAACAGATGATCTTAAAATGTTTGCTCGTAACATTCAAGAAGATTATGAAAACGAAAATCTATTGTTCTTAGGTGCCGAAGACGGCTTGTATATTACCGTAGATGGCGGTCAAAACTGGTCTCATTTTACCAATAATTTCCCTCCAGTAGCCGTGCATTTTTTAGATCTTCAAAAGCAAACCAATGATTTGGTAGCTGGAACGCATGGTCGTGGGGTAATCATCGTTGATGACATCAGTATTTTACGTGATGTCAAGCCAGAAATATTATATAAAGACGTTCACTTTTTTGATGTAGAACCAGGTGTAATGGTCGAAGAAGGTGGCTTTGGCGGCGGCAGTACCGAATTGCAATTTGTAGGCCCTAACCCAGGGACTTCGGTGGCGATTAAGTATTACCTTAAAAAGCGTCATACCTTTGGTAAAATGGCACTCGAAATTCAAGACATGCAAGGCAATACCATCACCGAGTTAGGCGCAGGTAAATCAAAAGGGATAAATATCGTAACTTGGAATTATACGTCCAAACCGCCTAAAATGGCCGCTGCCAAGACCTTTGCTTTTGGTGGTTTTACCCCAGTTCGAGTTCCGGCAGGTACCTACAAAGCTGTTTTGACCAAAGGCAAAAAAACCTACGAAACCACCTTTGAGGTAAAAAATGATCCAAAATCATTTATCTCGGCCAAAGAAAGAGAGGCACAATATAAAACAAGTAGACAATTATTTGACGTGCAAGAAGATCTGGCCTATATGGTTTATCAGATCAATCATATCATGACCAAAGCCAAGGATGCCATAAACGCCAACAACAAGGCCAAAAAAGTGGCACAACCGCTAATAGATGAGCTCGATGCACTCAAAAATACACTAGTAGTCACTACAGGAGACAATTATGTAGGGACAGCCCCACCACAGCTTCGCGAAAAATTAAGCGCGCTTTACAGTGATGTCGCTGCCAATTTTGAAGCACCAAGTGCCGCACAAATCGAAAACATTAATTTATTGATGGCACGTTTTAACGAGGCAAAGCAAAGCTTTGAGACTATAAAGAAAAAACGTTTGACCAAGTTTGAAAAGTACTTGGCCAAATCTGAGATGCAACCCATCGAGTTTCAAACCAAAGAAGAATTTGTAGATACCAAAGAGTAGTTTCTACAACAAAAACAACCAAGCGTCATCTGTGTAATGTAGGTGACGCTTTTTTTGTTTATAAGTGGTTAATATTTACTTTTTTGCTTTCGCGAAAGCATGTATACTATGCGTACATTTAAGAAACACTCCTTACGATGAATGACAGGCCCAACGATATTAGGAAAATCAGACCAGAAATTCCTAGTGCAAAAATCTACGAATCAATGAGTGATGAGGAACGGTTTCAAAATGCGACCTTACGTCCTATCGCCAAATTACAAAACCCTTTATTGCTCGAAGTATTTAGGAATTATATCGCCAAACACAAACAGGTGTTTTACGATCTCTCTCCAGAAAAGCGATTGGATTATATTGAAAATGCGATTCATAAGGACATGAAATTTCGCAACAGCTTAAAAGGGATACTCATTGGTCAATTTACCGTCGAAGAATACTGTTTGTACACCAAAAACTCTTCGGCGCTAAACAAACGAATGATGAATATTGTCAAAGAACGCCTTATAAGCCAAATGCAAGTGTTTGAGCGACCCAAGGCGCTAGAAAAAGCGAGTTAAATGCAGATCCCTACAGACGTCCCTAAGCCACAAAATAATTTGCCGATCGATTTTTCGTCTCCGGTAGATATTTTGGTTTTTATCGTAGCTCCAATACTGATCTTGGTAATATACTTTAGGTATAGAAAAAACAGACGTAAAAAGTAAGTTTCTCGCCTATTACCAGACCTCAGAGATGGCCACAACGGCTAGTCCTGTGAGGATACACAAGAAAAAGCTCATCAGAGTACCTATAAGTACGTATTCGGTTTGTTTGCGTGTTCCTTTGGTATCAGAAAATCGCAGTATAGATTTTGCCCCAATCAAAAACCCAATGGCTGCAAAATTGTTGGTTAAGATAAAGGTAAGCACCAACAAACGTTCAAAAATACCAATATAGCGCCCTGCGTTTTTTAAACTTTCATCTTTAAATTGACGATGAATCTCTTTGTTCCAGCTTTCGGTGGCCTTACCCACTATAAATCCTATGGGGTATATAACAATGAGATAACCGCAAAGCAAAAGGATAATATCAGGATTTGATAAAAATGAAGTTATGGTACTTCCCGTTTGCCCAAACCCTTGAATGAGATAAAGCCAAACCCCAACAAGCACGAGTATATGCAATAATTGATCGACCAGAAATATGATCAGGGTATCTTTGCCTTGATACAATTTCCATAGATCGATTAGATAATGCGTAAGGCCTACAAATAGTATTATCTCTAGACGCTGCCACTGCATTACAAAGACATAAGACAAGACTCCCGCTAGCAAAATATGGATGTAAAGGTAAAATGAAGCCACCTTGTGCTTGCGTTTGTGGGCAACCATCTTTTTAGATTGAAAGACAAAATCGGTGAGTAAATGCCCGACAAGTAGTTGTAGTAATATTAGTAGATCAGCGGTCATCTGTACGCATATTTTGAGTTACTGTAGCATACCGTTGTAATAATAATTTGATGGCATCCCACTGTACCACCTTTTTTCGCGCATTGACTGCGGCCTGACTAATCCCGATGATTTCGGCAATTTGCTGTTCTTTGTAATCTTTGGTCAAGTAATACACTACTTCATGCGAGGCAATACCCCATTTGGACATGAGCCCATCAAGTAAGGCGAGGCTTACCTTAAATTCTTCGGTGATTGCGCTTGTGGTAGCACGTAGACTCATTCTTTGAGCGCTGTCTTTCATCTCATCCAAGGCGGCCCCAGAATGCCTAAAGGCTACACCGTTAGATTCGAGTATAGAATCTCTTGTAAAATCTATAGTCCCAAGACCTATGGCGATTCTGGCATCGGTTCTAATTTTTGAGTCACCAAACTCCATACGCGCAATAGCGGTTCGTATACGCAAGGCATAAAGCAAGGCTAACTCTATGCGATCTACCACGCCTTGAAAACTATCTCCCCTAAACATTCGAAAACGAGCATGTTCTAAGTGCGAAAATTCCTTTTTAAGCATATTGAGCACGGCAGACAACTGCTCACGGTCATATTGTGTTGAGTGTACTAGATCTCCTGTAATTACGGCCTTCATACCGCTAATATACAAAATATAAGTCTACAGGCTTATAATTGATATTTATAAGGCTACAGACTTATAATTTTTAAAAACAAGCTTCACAACTTATAAATGAGTGTCTCTTAAACGCTACTAATTTAATCAATAAGCGAGACCCCGTTAGCATCGGTGGTCAGAACTTCACTCATATAATCAAAAAAGGGCCGCAGTAGTTCAAAGTGCGCTAAGACCTCACTACCAAAATCGGGAGCCAATACCTCTTTGTCGCTAAAATTTTTGGTCACAAAAAAACTTTTTAAGCGTATCAAATCAATATTGGGATCATCTTTATCAAAACCTTTGGGCGCTGTCTTTACCGCATCTCTTGTGACAAAGGCTCCACCAAACGCCTTGGCAAAAGCGGGCATAGCCAATATCTCACGTATCTCGCTAGCATCACACTCAAATTCGGTGCGAATTCGTTTTAAATCTTTGGGCTCTGGATTAAAGAACCCCCCGGCCACTAATGAATTTCCACCTGGTTCAAGACGCAAATAATAGCCCCCACGACGCTGTGCTCCTGCCCTGCTAAAACTGACACTTCTGTGGATGTTATATGGCGTTTTGTCTTTGCTAAAACGAATGTCCCTATTGATTCTAAAAACCTTGAGCTTTTCAATCTCATCAGATTGTTGCAAGCCCTCAAGCAGGTCTTGATAAAACAATTTTAGCGCTTTCTCACTGGTCTGATACTCCTTTTTATGCTGGGTCATCCAATCGCGTTGATTGTTTTCTTTGAGCTTTTGTAAAAACAAAAAGGAAGATTTGGGTACGTTGTGCATCGTAATAGTCTTAAGAACCTAAAGATAGTAAATACCGTCTTAGATCGTGACCTCTTGTAGTATTAAGCCGCTAGCGGGAGCAATACGCTCTAATTTCATAGGCGTACTGCCGTCTAAGCTTTTTTTAAAGGCAGTTTCATCCATTTTACCCTCACCAATATCAAATAATGCCCCCATCATCAGGCGTATTTGATGCCGTTTAAAGCCTTTTCCGCTTACGCGAAAAATAAAACTCTGCTCAGGAAAAAAGCTGGCGGTGTACAACGAATTTTTAACAATCTCGGCGCAGTCAATACGACCTATAGTCTGCGTGGCTGGATTCGGGCGATAGGCATAATTTCGAAAGTCATGAGTACCCTGAAAAAGGGGTGCTACTGCTTGCATTTTTGCAATGTCCAAATGCGTACTTAGTGTTGTCATATAAGGCGCCGAAAAGGGGTGATTCTTTTCTCCATGTGAAAATAAATAGAGGTATTCTTTGCCTTTGGGAGCATCCATAACATTAAATGTCTTATCGACCTCGCTAATTTCTAGACAACGTATATCCTGTGGCAAATTGGCATTGAAAGCTTCAAAAAATCCCGTAACGGGTAAAGGCTCATCATTTAAAAATAACTCGACATAGGCCACATTGGCCGATACCTTGGCATCGGTCCTCCCAGCGGCGAGCAATTTAAAATTTTTTCTACCTAAGACAAAAGCAATGGTGCGTTCCATCATGCGCTCTACTGTGAGCACATCGGGTTGTTTTTGCCAGCCGTGATAGCGAAAACCCAAGTATTGTATTTTGAGTAAGTAATAGTAACGTTTTTCAAACATGGGTCAAAGTTAGTACTTCTGATAGAATAGACCTCTTAAAATGATCCGCCAAAAATTGCTTACATTGTGGTAACAACCTAAAAACCGACTACAATGACAACTGTAAACAAACCCAATTTTTTGTATTGGATCATTGCCTTTATTTTTGGTCTCTTATGGAATGCTTATGGCGTGTATCTCTTTATCATAGACACCTTTACAGATAATGAAGCTATGATGAGCGAGTACACCGAAGCCCAACGCACTATGATGGAAAGCGTACCCTCTTGGCTCTCTGTAGTCTACGGTATTGCTACTATTGCAGCCTTACTCGCAGCTATTGGGATGCTAATGAGAAAAAAATGGTGTGTCCCTTTGTTTGGGATCTCTCTCTTAGCCATATTGCTCAATTTTATCTATATGTGGATCGCGCTTGACTCTGGAGAAATTATGGGATTGATGATGGGCTATATTATGCCACTTATTGTTATTTTAATTGGTATGATCCTTTATCTATATAGCAAATACGCCCTTAAAAAAGGCTGGTTACACTAGATCAATACGACCACAGCTTCGGTGAATGCTATCCAGTAGCATTGACCTTTTATTGTAAATCTTATGCGTGATTTTGAAGGATTTTTGGCTACCCCAACTTTATGGAAAGGTAGCGCTTATGGCTTGACGCAGTTCGAGTTTCCTTCCATAAACTTAGAGTGCTTTACGCCTAAGGCCATTCCCCATAAGCTGCGTTTAGGACATCGGGTCGAACATATCTTTACCCAACTACTCGACCACTCGGAACGTTATCACATATTGGGACATAATATTCAAATAAAACATCACAAACAGACCTTAGGCGAGCTCGATTTTATTGTCAAAGACAACCTAACAGCTCAAGTCATACACATAGAACTAAGCTATAAATTCTATGTTGTTATACCGTCAAATGCACCTATTGAAGCGGGGCTTATTGGCCCCAATCGCAAAGACGCCTTTCTAACTAAAATTTCCAAAACTAGAGAAAAGCAACTGCCATTGCTCTACTCAGATCAGGCGAGGCATACGCTTTCAACCCTCGGGTTATCAGCGTCACAGATCATTCAAAACTGCTATTTTTGCGCTCAGCTATTTGTGCCATATCGTCACTTAAAACTCAATCTAGCGCCCTTCGATACGCTTCATATAAAAGGATATTGGGTGCAATGGAGCGATTTTTGTACCTCTGCCTTTAGATCTCTCATCTACTATATTCCTCAAAAAAGTGAATGGATACAAGAACCACATGATGAAGTTGCTTGGAAAACCCACACCGAAATAACCTCCACAATAACAGTGTTACTTCACAACCAACGAGCGCCCTTACTTTGGATAAAGAAAGCAAGTTTGAGTTTTGAGAAGTGTTTTGTAGTGTGGTGGTAAACCTTGGGTGTAACTATTGCTGCAAAATAGCGTCTTTTAGATATCAAATCAATTCGTATGAAAAAAGTATGGAGCCTTTTACTTTGTCTGAGTCTAGCATTGACCCTAAGTAGCCAAGAACAATTTATTGAGATAAGGCATAATGCAATTTTGGGAAGCTTTAGTTTTATAGATACTGCTAGTGGCGCACCGGGTAGTGCTCCTTCCTACCAAGGCTACATCAATGCTCAACTAGAAAAAGATGAGCAATTTGACACCCTAGTGGCACAATACAAAAAACTAGATCTTCAAGCCAATATCAAAAGAGAAGGTTATCCTGAAAAACGCCATTCGTATATTAGTGTTAAAGATTTATTATGGATACACAGCGCCAATGCGAGTAGTATAGAAGATTTTTCGAGCCGAACCTTAGGACTATTATCTCCACATGATCATGCTACATTAATCGCAATTATAAAGAAGACAGCGCCATACTACAAACGCTTGGTTTGGGATACTACATCCGCATCTCGTACAGCTATCGAACAGCAGATGCAACCCTATAAGTCACAAATTGCCAATCTCTTTGCCAAGGTAGATCATTTTATAGGCAGCCAATGGCCCAAAAGTACCCCCTTTAACATCATACTGTATCCCATACCCTTAGATCGCGGTGGGACGACAGCCATACCCAAAGGCAATAATCTCATTTGCTCCTATCTCGCAGGAAGAAATGATGAGGCCAAAGATTTGGTAGGCATTGCCGTACACGAGATGAATCACATTTTGTACGACGCACAACCTCTTGCCCTACAACAACAAATAGATAATTGGTTTACTGCTTCTACCCATCCTCACGCCCATCTGGCCTATGACTTTTTTGATGAAGGCTTAGCTACTGCTGTGGGCAATGGCTGGGCCTATGAGCAAATAAACGGAGTCCTAGATCAAGGAGAGTGGTATAACTTTAAATATATCAATGGGTATGGCAAAGGGCTTTATCCTTTGGTCAAATCCTATATCGAGGCAAATAAGGTGATAGATCAGCAATTTATAGAAGAGGCTATATCAATATTTGCCACGCAATTTCCCGATGCCCTGACCGATCTTGAATTATTGATGAACAATGTCAATATTTTTTCTCAGACAGAAGAAATGGAAGATATCAATCGCTATTTTGAAGGCATACAACAACGATTTACCATGCGTTCGGCTTATTTTTCGAGCCCACTAGAAGACGAAAAGGCACAATTGCGCTTTCGCGAAAGCAACCGTACCAAATTTATCGTCTTAAATAAAGAAGACGTGATATACCTGGATTATCTGGCAAGCTTGTTTACAGATTTCCCTCAAAGACTTAACCTTAAGCAGTCTTTTCTGAGCAGTTTTTACGATCAAACGACGCAAAGTGATGTCATCCTAGTCTATCTTGACCACCCAAATGACTATTCCGCTTTGTTGGATAAACTCAAAGAGGCAGCCACGCTCAAACACGGTAAAATGTTGACCCTAGATTGAATTGTTGATAGGCTTAGTGTATTTTAGCTACTAAAAAAGTATTGCTTGTGAAGCCGTATCCCTTTGATCCATCAATAAAACATCATCTGTTAATTAGCCTTGGACTTGCCTTGTGGATTTTTATCTTCTTGTACGCTACAGAACCGCTAGATGTCAATGAGTTCTCTGATGCTGATAAGCTCGTCTATCTCCCACTCTACGGGCTGCTAGGCGCTGTTTGTTATATCATTTGTTTACCCGTGCATCATCTTTTACTTCTCAAAAAAACAAGATGGACTCTCGCACATGAAATTCAGTTTACCGCGATCTTTTTGGTGGTTGCTTTTGTGATCGCAAGAGCCTTTTATCTCTATGTAGTGGTTGCAGGTGAACCCAATCCCTACAGCCTAACCTACTATGCCACGTCCATTTTTTTTCCTACCGTCTTCACCGTTTTCCCAATTGTATTTTTGGGACGATGGGCTTTTGGCAAATACAAAAACAAACGCTTAGAAGCCCAAAAGATCGAGATCAAAGGCGAAGGTACTTATGAGGGTTTACGGATTGCATGGGATGACCTTATTTTGATTCAATCATCAGATAA
>PAUP01000052.1 GCA_002712765.1 Cytophagaceae bacterium
AGAGATAACATAGTTTTTCAAAATGGGATAACAAATCTAAAGAGAAGTAAAAAGCGATGTACCGAAATAAATCTGAAACGGTCAATAGTAAAGCTACGCAAACAAACCAAAAAGAGCGCCGGCTATTATATATACTGTTGTATTGAAATGTACATAGCGCCACTATAACAGAGAGTATACCATAACAAATAAATAGTGGTATGTTGAGATGGGCTACAAAGCCAATACTCAAGTTCTCAATAAGCAGGTATACGATTAATCCACCTAACAGCAGCAATAGGAGAGAACCTAGCATCAATCTTCGATCTAGGGTAAAATAGGCATTCTTGGCTATATTTTGCGTATAGACTCCATACCCGATGGCTCCAAATAAAAAATAGAAGCTATTGCCCCAATAAGTATCATAGAATATCATTCCAAAATCCTTGATAAAGAAAATCGAAAAAAACAACAAAAAACTCCTATTGCGTTGTCTATTGTAATAAAAGTAAAAGCAAAGTAACACGCCTACAGATACACAGCGCACTACCCTACGCTCATACATCCCATAGGTACTAACCACAATAATATTAAGAAGCGCAAGTAGTGCCGTAAGTATCCATAACTTTTTAACGACACCAGAAAAATAAGGCATTGGCATTAATCGTAGGTAAAAGTACCGTGAGGGCTCTTTATGCTAAGTTTTTTGCCAGCGTCACTTGATGCTACGCTCCCTATAATTTGAGCGTCCACACCAAATGATACCGAAATATCAATGAGTTCTTGAGCTATAGAGGGATCGCAATACAATTCCATGCGATGCCCCATATTAAAGACTTGATACATTTCTTTCCAATCGGTCCCACTCTCTTTTTGAATAAGGTTAAACAGTGGGGGCGTCTCAAATAATGAATCTTTGATAATGTGCAGGTCCTCTATAAAATGTAATATTTTGGTTTGAGCTCCACCACTACAATGCACCATCCCATGAATACGTTGATTGTCATATTTTTCGAGCATGGCTTTGATAATTGGCGCATAGGTTCTAGTGGGAGAAAGTACTAATTTACCAGCATCCAAAGGAGTATGATCTACCTTATCGGTTAATTTCTTAGTACCGCTATACACTAAATCTGACGGAACAGCTGCATCGTAACTTTCTGGGTATTTACTGGCGAGATAATGATCAAATACATCATGACGCGCCGAGGTAAGTCCATTACTTCCCATACCACCATTGTATTCTGATTCATAGTTTGCTTGCCCATAAGAGGCTAATCCTACAATCACATCGCCCGAGGCAATATTCGCATTGTCAATGACATCGCTTCTTTTCATACGAGCAGTTACGGTGGAGTCAACAATAATGGTACGTACCAAATCACCCACATCAGCTGTCTCTCCACCAGTAGAATGTATAGTGATACCAAAGTTTTTTAAATCGTGAAGTAAGGCCTCAGAGCCGTTAATTATTGCAGAAATGACTTCACCAGGGATCAAATTTTTATTGCGCCCTATAGTAGAGCTCAACATGATATTATCAGTAGCGCCAACACATAAAAGATCATCAATATTCATGATTAAAGCATCTTGAGCAATACCTTTCCACACAGACAAATCTCCTGTTTCTTTCCAATACATATAAGCCAATGACGACTTGGTACCGGCTCCATCTGCATGCATGACCAGACAATAGTCTTCATCACCGGTAAGGTAGTCGGGAACAATTTTACAAAACGCTTTGGGATATAATCCTTTATCTACATTTTTGATCGCCTTGTGGACGTCCTCTTTGGCTGCAGAAACGCCACGTTGCGCATATCTTTTAGAAATATTCTCGCTCATTGATTCTCGTGATTTCGGTACAAAAATAGCAATTATTATGTGAGCACAATTACCATTGAGCTAGGTCTTTGCAAACTATGGTAAATTATTTGACATGGAGATCTTCCAGCGTTTGAGCAAAGCTCAATTACACAGCTTACTATTAGAGACATAACTGGACTAGATGTATAAAATCCGAAAGAAATCCAACCTCTATCCAGTTTCTACTCTACAGGGGTAAACGCAAAAAATAAATCCTCGGTATCCTTCGCTATTATCGGTGGTTTTTGTTATTTTGGAGATCTCTTTAAGAGAATCCCCCCTACGCTGTTTATTAAAAAAAAATGCTTTTGAAACCACATTGGATTACAAAGTGCCTGCTACTATTGTGTTTGTTTATTCTCCCGATAGGTATGCTCTCACAGTCTAAAGGGGCTCAGCAACAGGATACTAAGGCTACTTCTCAAATCGCCATACAAAATGATGTGTTGGGACACGGTTATGACATTAGGTTTGTCGATCCGTATTCTTGGGCGACTACTTCTAAGGGAAAAGCACTTGTGAATGGCACCCCGTCTCTATTAGGTGTTAACCAAAACACCGATGTGAGTTATCACTTTGTTACAAATCCCTCAGAATTTGAAAGTAAAATGTTGCAAAGCGATTCGATTAACAGGCCTTTTTTAGCTATGAATAGTGCGCCATACTTTAAACCACTAAAACAGGATGGTAGCGATAAGCTACTTTTTGTGTATACCAAAAAGAAAAAGGCCATTCAAAAGGCATCCTTACAAAACACTAGTGTAAAACGACTAGATAGTGCACTACTCTCTGATTTTTCAAGACTTGGACGAGACATTACTCCTGAAGGATTTATACATCGTTACGGTACGCATGTAGCGACATCTGTAACTTACGGTGGCATTTTTGTGAGACGTAATTTGTACACCGCCGATGATTTTATTTATTCGCCCTATACCGAAGATGACTTCAAAAAAAGAGTCATTGCCGATATCGAAAGTTTTTACAATCGCCAAGAGGATGCAGACCCCTATATCAATACCAAAATTGGAGATGACTATAGCGTGGGGGGTAACACTAGTGCAGACTGGCATAGCCAATGGGAAGCATCGGTAGACAAAAGAGCCCACCCTATTGATGTCAAATTACAAGCTTTTGCCGAGCTCTTGCGCAATGTTCCTATGCCAGGTGTAGAAGATAAATCAAAGAAGATTAAAATGCTGGATAGTGTGACCACGCTATATCAGCAATCAGTAAAAGACAGTTTACAAAAACCACTCGATCCAATATTCTACACTAAGTATTCACTGCGCTTTAAGCAAAAATTGACTCAAATTGTGAAAACGAGTATGGGTCGAGATACCGACGATCCCAACGATTATACTGGAGATATCTTTTTTGGCGGTTTTTCAAAAGACGATGCCATCTTAAAACAACTTCCTTTGGTAGAATACGGCGGAATACGCCTAGAAACATTAATTACAGACGAGGTAATTGATATTGACCGAAATGTCATCATTACCATAAAACCCGAAGACCTCAATCGGGGTTATGTAAGTGTTTGGGATGATACAAAAAAGCTCTTTAAAAGCAAGGATCGCAAAACCCTTAGAGTTTCGGGAACAAGAGAGGCCAAAACGGTCTATAAGGATGCCTTACTCAAAGTAGTTCAAAAAGATGTAGAACTAGAAACTGTAGATAAGGATGTCTATAATATTACCTACACCCTAGAACTACTCAAAGACAAGGGTTATTTAGAAAACACGACCACCACCTACAACTATGTGTTAGACACCGAGCTTGTAGCCGCAGCCGCAATAGGCGACATCGAGAAACTCACCACCTTATTTAATCAAAACGGAAATCCCACTTCTTCTGGAATCATCAAGGCTATTCTGACCAATAATCAAAGTGCCGCAGTATTAAACTTTGTGTTAGATAATGGCGTCATACCCACCACAGAAGATCTTGACATCGCTTTTGAACCTGAATATTACGATTCTCAAAAAGTATTAATATTGCTAGAACGAGGAGCCAAGCCCAAAAACAACATGATTTTTAAAGCTGTAGCCTATAGAGATGCAAATGCGATCTATGCGCTATTTCGCGAAGGCGCCGAACCAAGAAATAATGATCTAGCACAAGCCCTTAAAATTTACCACTACCCCACTGTAAAGGCCTTAATGAGTGAAGAATTTGAAGAATTTGAAGCTGGTAAAAATGAACTCCTACTCGCGGCAGCAAACAATGATGAGGAGATGGCGTCCAAATTTATCCAACTAGGAGCAATTGCTGATGCCTATATCCTTGAACAAGCGACACAGTTTGACAATGAAGCCTTAAAAAATGTTATTGTTCCGGTCACCGAAGCTAGTGGAGAAACCTTAGAGGTAGTAGCACGAATTAACGATACCGAACTCTTTGACTATTTCGTAAAAAAGAACGCCAAATTGGAGGATAATACAGCGGCCAACTTAGCAACCGACAATCAAAATGCAAAAATTTTGGACCTCGCGTTAAAAAATGGTGGTGAAGCAACCGAGGCACTTGACTATGCCATAGAAAAGGATTTTAAACCAGGTATTGAGGTGAGTTTAAAAAATAAAGCCAAACCAGAGGCTGTATTTGCCTATGCCGTCGAGCGTGAAGATGCTCAATTATTTGAGGATGCCCTAGTGATTTACGAAGGGTCTCCAGAAATAGCCCTAAAAGAGGCCGTTAAGCAAGACAAAGTGGCGTTGGCAAAAACCGTCATTAATTTAAAGCGAGAAGATATTAACCCTTCTAAAGCTGTTGCTATTGCTGTTTCTAATCAAAGTTTGCCTATGGTCGAGTTATTAGTTACCAACGATGCCGATCCCAATGAAGGGATGACCGAGGCGATTAATCGCGAAAATGTTGCGATTACTACGTATTTGATTCAAAGCGGTGCCCAAACCTTAAATCCAGCTTATATTCAAGAAGCGGTAAAAAAAGAAAACCTGGCACTGTCTAAAGTATTGATAGAAAAAGGTACAGCCAATGTAGACGATGCGATCGTAGCAGCTTCTCAAACTGCCAATGTCGAAATAACCGAGTATTTATTAGAAAAAGGAGCTACTCCAACAGACGCCTTGCAAGAGGCTATGGAGACCAATAATGAGGATATTATTCTTTTATTACTAGACAAATCAGCAGCAGTCAACCCTAATTTTATGGCTACTGCCGCTAGAAAGGGAAATGCAAAAGTAGTTCAGGCGCTCTTACAAAGAGGACTTGACCCCCAGATAGGTTTTGAAGACGCATTGCGATATAAACAAGCCGACGCTTTTGCCCTATTATTAAAAAATGGAGCGCAACCTTCCCAAGAATCATTACAAGTTGCTGTTTCTTATAAATTTGTAGAAGGTGTGGCTCTACTCATCGCTAATGGAATCGACCCTAAAGTGGCTTTTAATGATGGCCAATACCCACTTCACATGATAGTGAATGAGTCTACTAAAGAAAATTTTGAACTCCTGCGCATACTGCTCGAGGCCGAGGCTAATATCAATGTCAAAAACCGCAATGGAGAAACCCCGCTACATCTGGCTATCCAAAGTGGTTTGGACAATAAAATGATGATTGATGCGCTTATCGACAAAGGTGCCGCGCTTAAAGCGAAAACAAATAATGGGGATGTACCTTTGGATTATGCCTTAGAAAAACCATTAAAGAGCTATCTCAAAAAGGTGATCAAAAACCGAAACTCCTAAAGTTTTGACATCCCGTTCTTACTGCGTCTTGTCAGGACGTGAAGTCTTACTGTTTCTTGTTTTGAATGAGGCTGAAGTATTCTGACAAGGCCAAGTCCTGTCTTTTTAGTACCTTAATTGAAAAAATTAGATGATGAGAAATATTGTTATCGCGCTCTGTCTTTTTACCATAACCTACGGCTTTGGTCAGAATATTACTGGCGGATGGGAATACAACTCCACAACCAAAGACAACACCCCTATAGTACAACGTATGACGATCACCGATGGCTATTGGGTAATCACCCATTTTGAAGAAAGTACAGGGCAGTTTGTACATACCAGCGGCGGGTCTTGGACTATGAAGGATGATAGGCGGCAACAAACCGTAGAGTTTGACTCTAATGATAGTGATAAGGTTGGGACGACACTACAATGGGACATCACCATGACTAATGATAAGCTCAAAGTAAAACAGACAGGGACAACTTGGGAAAGAATAGATGCTGGTAAAGAAGGTGCCCTGGCAGGTGCCTGGCTCATGTCTGGTAGAATCCGAGACGGTCAAAAACAAGAAAGAGATACTAATAGACCTCGAAAAACAATGAAAATACTCTCTGGCACATTATTTCAATGGATAGCGTACAATACCGCCACCAAAGAATTTATGGCTACTGGAGGGGGGCGATACACCACTATAGATGGTAAATACACCGAAAAAATCGATTTCTTCTCCAGAGACGTATCCAGAGTTGGCGCTGCCTTAGAATTTGACTATAACTTACAATCTAACGATTGGCACCACAGCGGTTTTTCGAGCAAAGGACAACCGCTCTATGAAATATGGAGCCCAAGACAGCAGTAGCATCAGGATTACCACAACCACATAGGGAGATAAAAGCTGTGACTTTGTCCGCTTTCGCGAAAGCATAACAACCCCAATGAGCGCAAAGCGGTATATGGCAACAGCTACGATACAACAAAAAAAGCAGCCTATGACAGCTGCTTCTTTTTATTGTTATAATCTCCTAAACCTTACTCCCAATCGGGCATAAAGGCATCTTGCACAAATTCGGTACGTGAGCTACCTGTTCCTGAACTTGATATGATTTCTAAATTGCGTTGAGATATACCATCGTTTGACGTATTGACGTAAATCACACTAGCGTCACTAGGAGAAAATCTCGGATCCAAATCATTGGTACCTCCCGGTTTATCACCAGAAATATCACTTGCACTACCCCCACTATAGACAAACAAACGAGAGTCTAGCTGTCTGTAATCTGGGTTTTCAAAACCTGATACATCATAAGCGTATAAAATTTGATTACCATCTGCCGAAATATTTACACCACCTGCAGCCCCACTCACTCCATCCAATACGGTGGTGATTAATGTTCCTGTCAAGGTCATGGTAAAGATGCGCACATTGTAGCCGTCGAGATCGTTTGTTTTGACCGCTAGTACATCGGTAAATAAGGCGTGATCAACCTCGGTGATAAGGCTACCGTCTGTAGTTTGGTAGATTAATTCTAATCCACTTCCATCAATATTGATAGCGTATAATTTATCAAAATTGGGATAAAAAAGACGCTCTCCGTTAGGCTCCCATGTAAAATCTACCTCGTCCAGATTAAACCCTGTTACTGGGATAGAACTCGTTACCTGAGTTTGGTCAGAACCATCATCTTTCATAGTAAAGAGCTGGGTTACCCCACCCACCGAGCGCAAAAAGGCAATACGTTGCACGGCATTATTCTTTCTAGGTCTCCAACTATTTTGCCCGTCACTTGTAATTTGTATAGGCGTAGTCATCTCATCATCTGCAGAAAAAATAACGTTGTTGGTCCCTATTTTTCTGACAAACAAAAATCTATTATCTGGAGAGGCCACCGTCGTAAATGAACTTACTTCACTGTTCACGGCCTCATGAATATCATCATTGGCTGCCACTTGCCAGAAGTACTTTGTATTAAAATTTAATTCTGAAACAACCACCGAGGTATCATTGACTACGGTTGTGGCCAACACCTCATCGGTAATACTATTTATAAGTGTAACCGTATAAGTTAACTCATCGTCGTCTGGGTCGCTCCCGATCCAAGTAAGGGTAGGCGCCAAAGAAACTTCAGTTTCTCCATCGGCAGGACTCACTAATATAGGTGCAGCTGGAGGTTCGTTGTCTGATATGTCATTTTTGAGTTCGAAAATGACATTGGTTGTACTTGAATTGGTCACTGAAGCGGGTTCAAAAGAAACGACAAAATCATCCTTTTTGGCTTGCACAGAATACTCTCCAATAGGCACGTCTGTAATCACAAAATTACCGTCTTCGTCTGAGAAAACAGTACTCGAGACAGGGGTCGTTGATATTCTAACATTTTCTATAGGGTCATTACTACCTTCTAAAACAACTGTTCCGGTAATAGTTCCTTGCCCTGAATCTTCAAGGGTATCTTCACTACATCCTACAAGAAAGATGCTAGCTAGACTTAGGTACAAAAGTGAGGTATATAGTGTTTTCATTATTGCTGTTCTGTTAATTCAAGACCGTCTTGATTTTGTTTTTTGGAGTTTCCTCCGAAATAATATTTAAGTCCAAATCCAAAGTTGTAGTAAAAGTCATCTCTTTTGCCATTGATGGTAAAATCGACCTCATCGCTAAATGTGACATTTTGTTCTCCAAAAACGCGCAATCCTAATTTGTCACTCAATTTGTACACCACACCCAGTCCGTATTGAATTTTGGCTGTAGACACTTCTTCACCAAATAGATATCCACCTCCTGCGTAGATGTACGGGCCAAAATTGTCTGTGGGTAGTACATCGTACTCCAAGTTGAGATCGGCGCTAAAATAGTCTTCATCTAAGGTCTTACCTCCTTGGAAATTGAGGTATTTGGCATTTCCAAATAAGTTTAAATTAGGAGTCAATTTGGTGGTAAGCCCAACCGAAGCCATAGAACCAAACTCTTTTTTGCGCAAATCGCCATCAAACAAAGTAGCCCCAACACTTACATCAAGACTAGTTCCTCTTGGCGCCTCGTCAACCACTCTATCATATAAACGCATCGATTCTTCTCTTTTCTTTTCGGCTTTGTAATCGGCAACGAGCTTCTCATTCATCGCTGTACCTTCCTTTGAAGACCAAATACGATCTTCTATACCTTCAATAATCAAAGCTTCTACCGCCTTTTCAATTGCGCCTTTTAAAGCCAATTGTATAGGCTCATTCTTGGTAAAACCAGTTTCGGCTTCTAGCAGTCGTTGAAAATCGACAAACTTAAATAGACTGGCATTGATCGCCTGTGACAATACTGTTTTAGATACATAAACCGTTTTGAGGATACGGCCACTCTTGGTAGATACAGCTCTTAAGTAAACCGTTAATCGATCTTCTCTATACTGTGTGTTTGCACCTATACCAAAATAACGTGCTCCAAGACCGCCCGTAACTATATTGGTATCATAAGAAACAATACCGCCTTCCAATAAAATCCCTGCGTATAACAAGGGTGGCAAACTAGGTTCGTTTGGATTTTTGTTTTTACGGTATTCGTCTCGCGTAGAACGGATGATATTTCGTTCATTGAGAAGATTGTTGATATTTTCTCTTTCAATGGGTGTAAACCACTTCGAATCTTCAAGTGCTTTAATCAGCATGGTCGTAGATCCTTGAGAAACAGCTGTAGAAAAGGTACTCCCATTTTCTACAGGCTTGTATTGCCCGGTTTGATCCTTAAAATTGTAGACCCCTACCACAACAGGTTCGGCAGGCAAGGGCAATTCTTCAAGAACCCGGCTTTTTGGTGTCAATTCTCCTATTCTGGCATCTTGAGGTCCTAAGGGTTGATTAAAATAGGTACCGCAACCACTTACTAACATGCCCAAACAAAGAAGAGCAATTGACTTTTTATAAAATCGCATCATAATGATTTAATTGGGGACAATTACTTGGGTTTGTTCACCGGTGGTGGTATCTAGTATATTGATGACTAGACCTTCATCCGATTCAAATATTTCTAAGGCCAAACTTCCAAAACTAAAGGTTCCTTCCTCTAATCCATCGCCCAATTGAGTAGTTAAAAGCGTACGCGAAATTTGTCCTAAAAGTTGCCTATTTAAGCTTTCGGCAAATCTGTCAATCTCAGAACGCTGTTCTCTGGCAGCTGCACTTGGGTCTGTAAAAGAATTTTGTGAATTAGCAGAGTTAAGCAGCCAATTATAATTAAAGGTGTCTCCTCCAAATGCGGGATTGACAGGCCTGTAGGTGAGCTGCTGTCCAAAGCAACCTATAGCTGCCAAAAACAATCCTATACTCAACAGTTGTTTCATAAATTAAAATTTTTGAATAACATCACTTTTTTGCTCTTTTAAAGCTTTTAGTTTTTGATAGACTTTTTTGATAGCTTCAAAAGCCTGATCCTTTAAAAAATCATATCGCGGTCTTGTAAAAAATTGCCAAACAATATCATTACCTACGCGCACTTCAATTTTTGTATTATTTCCTATGGCTAGTACTTCTTTTAACGAAATAATATACTTTCCACTATTGATCTTATAACGTTGATAATCGGAATAAAACAAAGTCACAAAATCACGCCCAGGTTTGGTCTTCATATCATCAGTAACGAGATTGGATAGTTCTAAACCATCTTCACCTGATCTACTTACATCTTCACTACCTATTCCATCTTTGTTTCTTCTAGCGACTACACGCTGTACTTGATCTGATACCGATACCTTCTGGGATTGGCTCTCATCATCATTTAATACAATACGATCCTTTCCTATGATATTTTCTTTTTCATCATAAATAAGTAACAAGAGAATTACTCTTGCTGTTTCCTTTGCACTTACTGTAATTTCAGAAAGGTCGGCTTGTTGACCTACCTCCATTACCAAACGACCACTTTGTTCATTGCGAAGGCGTCTACCGTCTTCTTGTACCAAATTAGCTGAGAGTACATATCGTATACTCTGCGAGAGTTTACTCGCATTAATTGCAGTACCCACTATATATACGAGTTCATTTCTGGTTTCGAGATCAATCTTGGCAACTACCTCTTCATTATATGTTTCATTCGCTTGCGCCAAAAGGCCTCCTGAAAACAGGACACAACAAAGCACAAAAGCGAAAATCCTAAAAACGAATTTCATAGGAATAGGTTTTGAGGAAATTTACTATTATTTAATTACAAGTAAGGGAAAAATTAATTAAAGCTTCTGATAATCAAAGATTGCCCTTGCCCTTGCATGTTTACTTTTAATTTATCTGACAACGCATTACCTCCATGACGTATCAAACTTTGATTGTTACCATTTTGAATCACAGTGGTTTCGCTAAGGTCTTTTGTAAAAACATTAAAATTTAGGTAGTTATTGTTATTGCCATTTTGGATAACAGTTGTCTGAAGCTCTGTAGCAGAGACATCTGTATAGGTTGTGTTATCATTTCCTTGCTGTATTAAGGCGACACTTCCCGTCTCAGATTGAGTATTGGCAGTAATTTCATTATTGCTTCCTACCTGGGTAATCAAAACCGAAGTTTCAGATTGCGCAGTAGTAAGCGGCGCAACAGAACGTTGCGTGGTTTGAGAAGAAATAAAGTTAGTTAAGCCATCTTGGGTAGAAAAACTCTCACTAGCTGGGGTCTGGTTAGTGCTATTTGCGAAAGTCTGTGCGTGAACTCCCGTCGCAGCACACATTAGGATGGCAAAAACAAATAGTTTAAAAGTTTTCATAAGACATTATTTAAGACTGTATCTCTCTAAGATACAAAATATTGTTGATTTTTAATTTTTAAAGAAGTATAAGGGCGAGCGAATCACCCTTATACTCTATTAAATATGCTTCTAGCTCAAATAACTAATGATTAGTTATTTTGAGTAACTGTAGAAGAATTATTGTTTCCAATTTGAGTAACAGTACTTATGTGATTGTTACCATTTTGAGTTACAATACTTGAGTTATCATTACCCTGTTGTAATACAGTACTCGTCTGCATTAAACCAGTTTGTGTAACAAAACTCGTGTTATCCATACCTAACTGATCTACATCAGAGTTATGATTATCTCCAATTTGAGTCACTAAACTACTGTTGTCATCACCTACTTGGTTCACATCCGATTGGTTGTCATTACCAGCCTGTCCTACAGTACTTTGGTTATCATCACCAATTTGATCTACATCAGAGTTGTTGTTGTTCCCTAATTGCGTAGTCTTACTGTCATTCTCATTACCTTCTTGGTAAGTAGTAGATGTATTATCATCTCCAGTTTGATCTACGTCAGAATCATTATCATCACCAATTTGATCAACGTCTGCATCGTTTCTGTCACCGTCTTGGTCGATATCAGATTCGTTATCTTCTCCTTCTTGATAGGCACTGGCTACGTTAAAATCACCATTTTGCTCAATATCAGAGTTGTTATCGTCTCCACGTTGCTCTGCAGAAGCGTTGTTATCGTCTCCAATTTGGTCGATATCTGATTCGTTTTCGTCACCAATTTGCTCAACACCGTAGGCTAAAGATGTAAGTCCGTTTACGTTATTTCTGTTTCCTTCTTGGTAAACGTCAGATTCATTGTCGTCTCCAAATTGAAGGGTACCAGAGTTGTTGTCATCTCCAATAGAAAAAGATGAGGCTACGTTATCATCTCCAATTTGTAAGATACCCCAAGTTAAAGAAGGCCCACCTCCAAGGTTACGGTTACCATCTTGTCTTACAGTGGCATCGTTATTTAGACCATCTTGAGTAGTTCTAAATTGGTTGTCATCACCAGATTGGTAGGTTGTAGCTGTGTTATCATCTCCCGTTTGCTCGATGATCGCATCGTTATTTGCTCCTACTTGAACAATACCCCAACCTAAGAAACCAAAGTTAGCATCATTGCGATTACCCTCTTGAGTAATACGTGCAACGTTGTCATCTCCAGCTTGCTGAGTTCCAGTTTCGTTATCATCTCCTAAAGAAGACGTAACAGAGTTGTTGTTGTCACCGTTTTGGAGCGTACCCCAAGCAGTACCGCCACCTCCTAGGTTGCGATTACCTTCTTGATCTACATCAGAAGTGTTGTTGTTCCCGATCTGAGTAGTTCTGTAGTCGTTTTCATCTCCTAATTGGTTGATGTCAGAGTTGTTGTCGTCTCCGGTTTGATCCATATCAGAGTCATTGCTAACTCCGGTTTGAGATACAAAAGAAGTATTGTTATCTCCTGTCTGATCCGAATCAGAAACATTGGTTAACCCAGTCTGGGCTACCGTTGAGCCGTTGCCAGACCCAGTCTGGGTTACAGAACTCATATTCGACTGAGCGAATAAGGCTGTCCCACACATGAGTGCCGCAGCACATAACATGATTTTTTTCATAATAAAAAAGGTTTAATTAATAAATATATAAATGGTTAATAAATACACATTTGCAAGTGCTGTTATAGCGCACAACATCATCACTCTACTAAGTAGCACTTTTTAATAATTAATACGGGGGGAGTTTGTAACACTGAAGGGGGAGAGCGTATTACTATGCTAATTTACAGGATTTTCGGCTCCTTACTTAACCTCCTGGACGTTTTTCGATAAGATACCATGTATTATTTTAATGAATCTCTCCCTAGGCTAGTTATAACAAGGCTTTAGAGCCAAAAGGGCATTTGCCCCTATTTGTATGCTTCTTTATCATTTTAAGAAAATTCCTACAAAAATACAAGCCAAAACATTGAAGATCAATGAGTTCTCTCGCTCACTCACAAACACTGCCCTATATCATTTTTAAAATCTTAACACAAAACCGTCTGCTCACCAGCCACTGTTGCGCCGCTCCAAGCCAAAATAAAAAGCCACTGCAATAAGGCAGCGGCTTTTCGGTATTAAGTAAAGGGGATAATCTTAATTGTTCTGAGAAACAGAAGATACATTTAGATTCCCTACTTGTGTCATAGTACTTACATGAGTATCACCCAATTGTAAGGTATTTGATAAGTTGTCATTACCCATCTGTAGGTCTGTAGCCATATTACCTAAACCATCCTGAGCAATATAACCGTCATTCCCATTTCCATCTTGGGTTTGATCTAGAACGTTATCGGCTCCAGCCTGCTGAGAATAAGCGAGGTTATTATCTCCTGTTTGTGTTTGAGTAGACGTATTATCTTCAGAGTACCCACTCGTTGGAGGATGTGGTAAAGGCGTCGCTATACCAGCTCCTGTCCAATAGGTTATTCCATCTTGTATAATCCCAGTGCCGTTGTTATTACCAGTTTGGGTTTGTGTAGAAACATTACCGCTACCTCCGCCATCGTTGTGGTTTTGGTACGCTCCTGCAAAGTTGCTGTCTCCAGTTTGTCTTTGTGTAGCTCGGTTTAATTCTCCAACCTGTACGATTCGTGAATTATTAAAATCACCACGTTGTAACACATTAGAACGATGTCTTAAACCAGTCTGATCTACATCAGATAAGTTGCTATCACCGCGCTGACGTTGGGTGTTGCGGTTCAAATCTCCAATCTGATCGTCATAGGCCATATTGCTATTTCCTCGCTGATTTTGATTAGAACGGTTGTCGTTACCATCTTGGTTGATTCTTGCTATGTTACCAGGAGATCCGTCAGGACCACTAGTTTGGTACTGTATCGCACGGTTATTGTCTCCCGTTTGATCTACACCTGCGTCATTATTATCAAAACGCTGATCTTGACGAGAATAGTTTCCATCACCTGTTTGGTTCACATAAGATACATTGTCTTCGGCATAACCTACACCTTGTTGTACATAGGCTTCGTTATCATTACCAAGTTGTGTATTGGTGGCTTCATTGCGATCTCCATTGGTATCTACGTCAGAAATATTGTTATCTCCTGTTTGTGATACCGTAGCAATATTATCACGTCCACCTGGCGCTACGGTCTGATCTGGATTATCACCATCCTGATCTACGGTAGAGTCATTCCCTACCCCTAATTGATCTACTGTGGCCATGTTTCGATCTCCGGTTTGTCCTACCAGCGATTCGTTTACATTCCCGGTTTGGGTCACCACAGCATCATTGTCATTACCCGTTTGAGCAACAATACTGTTGTTAGACTGCCCCAGTGCATAGCCACATACGGCTAATGCTGCTACAGTCATCATCATTTTTTTCATAATCGAAAAGTTTTAATTAATAAATATATAAATGGTTAATAAATGCTAATCAATCCATCCTTCTGTTATAGACACGCAAAATGCGGCTATGCTACAAAAGAACTTCGGGAAAAAAAGGGGGGAGTAAAAAAAGGGATCACTGGGAATAGTGATGAGATAAAAATACTAGGAAATAAAGCAATTTGACACAAATACACTATGTTTTCGACGAAATTACTACTCGCTATTATCAATTTAAAATTAACCTTCTAAAGAACAATAACTTACATTATTTTGCACGCTATAAGGACAAGGTGGTATTGAATTAATTTTAAGAAATTTCTTACAAAAATTAGTTAACAAAGAGTAATTCACGATATTTAGGTAATGGCCACAATTCGTCATCACAAAGCAATTCTAAAGCATCACAATGCGATCTAATATCTGCCAAGAATGGGAGCACGTTTTGCGCATAGGCTGTTGCTTTGGCCACTGGCATGAGCAAGTTTGCCTCTTTACGAGCGGCTATCATTTGGGTGATCTTGGTATCTAGTGCCGTAATGTGATTGGATACAGCTTTGAGAATTTCTAATTGCGCTTTCGCGAAAGCGCGATACTCCTCACCATATACCGCCTGAAGCCCTTGAACATTTTGAAGTAAGACATTTTGATATTTAACCGCCGTAGGAATAATGTGATTTCTAGCAATATCCCCTAGGACCCTACTTTCTATCTGTACTTTTTTGGTATAGGCCTCCATCTCTATTTCGTAACGCGCTTTTATCTCTACTGCATTCATCACAGCTATACCTTCAAAAAGACGAATACTAGAAGGAGCAATACGCGCTTTGAGCGCCTTCACAGTGTCTCTGTTGATACTGAGTTTGCGTTTTTTGGCTTCTTTTTCCCAAGCCTCACCATAACCATCACCCTCAAACCGAATCTTCTTGCTGTCCTTAATATACTCTCGCAAAACATTAAAAATAGCATCGTCCTTTTTCATACCCTTGGTTTCAATCATGGCATCTACCTCCTTTTTAAAAACAGATAACTGCGCTGCCACAATAGCGTTGAGTACTGTCATAGGGTTGGCACAATTTGCCGTAGACCCCACAGCTCTAAATTCAAATTTATTTCCTGTAAATGCAAAGGGAGACGTCCTATTGCGATCGGTATTATCGAGTAAGATCTCTGGGATCTTTCCTACTACATTTAACTTGAGTGCTGTTTTTTCTTGGGGCGACAATTTACCATCGGTTACTTTTTCGAGCTCATCGAGCACCTCGGTCAATTGCTTACCTATAAATACAGATATAATTGGTGGCGGAGCTTCGTTTGCCCCAAGACGGTAGTCATTACCCGCGCTCGCCACGGCAGCTCTAAGCAAGGCTTCGTGATTATACACCGCTTTAATGGTATTGATAAAAAAGGTGAGGAATTGTAGGTTTTTAGTTGGCGTTTTTCCTGGACTTAACAAATTGACACCCGTATTGGTAGCCAATGACCAATTATTGTGCTTACCACTTCCATTGATGCCCTTAAATGGCTTTTCGTGAAACAAAACTTTAAAATGATGCTTCTCTGCCACCTTTTGCATGATATCCATCAATAAAGAATTGTGATCTACCGCTAGATTGGCTTCTTCAAAAATAGGCGCCATTTCAAATTGATTGGGCGCTACTTCATTATGTCTGGTCTTGACAGGTATACCCAATAACAAACACTCTAGCTCTAATTGTTTGAGGTAATTTAAGACACGACTAGGAATACTCCCAAAATAATGGTCGTCGAGCTGTTGGCCTTTGGCAGAGGCATGCCCTAGTAAGGTACGGCCCGAAAGCGAAATATCGGGACGTGCTGCAGCTAGTGCACTATCAATTAAAAAGAACTCTTGCTCCCAACCTAAAGTAGCCTGTACCTTAGAAACACTTTTGTCAAAGTACTTGGACACCTCGGTAGCAGCCTGATCTATAGCACTTAATGCTTTTAAGAGTGGGGTTTTATTGTCTAGGGCTTCTCCAGTGTAGGAGACAAAAACAGTGGGAATACACAAAGTAGTCCCGTACACAAAAGCAGGTGAAGTGGGATCCCAGGCAGTATACCCTCGAGCCTCAAAGGTATTTCTGATTCCTCCGTGTGGAAAACTTGAGGCATCGGGCTCCTGCTGTACCAGTTGCGCCCCGTCAAAACGCTCCATGACTTCTCCTTCTAATGTCAATTCAAAAAAAGCATCGTGCTTCTCGGCGGTAGCTCCAGTAAGGGGTTGAAACCAATGCGTGTAATGTGTTGCCCCTTTTTCTAAGGCCCATAATTTCATACCCGAAGCTATGGCATCGGCGGTTTGCCTGTCTATAGATTCTCCTTTTTCTATAGCCTGTTGCAAGGTTGTAAAGGAAGCCGTAGATAAGTATTGACGCATCGACTGCGCACTAAAGACATTACGCCCAAAGAGTTCTGATCGTAGCTCTGAGGTATTGACTGCTTGAAATGAACGATTTTGTACTGTTTGTAATGCTTGAAATCGAAGTGTAGACATACTCACTAGTATTTTAAATTCTAATTACTCTAGTGCTATTTAGAGTTTGACACCCACAAATATACCCCTATTCTCGTAAATAATACCACATAGCCGATAAGACCCCCTAAAATTTTGGGGGTTGTTGATAAAAATGTTCATTTTTTAATAAATACCCCCTAAAAAAACATGGTCAATCAAAATATCAAGCATATATTTGTGGCCTAATTCAAAATAAACTGCCATTATGAGCAAATCAAAATTAGAATACATCTGGCTTGATGGTTATGAGCCCACTCAAAACATGAGGAGTAAAACAAAAGTCGTTAATGATTTTAGCGGAAAATTGGAAGACTGCCCTATCTGGTCATTTGATGGGTCTTCGACTAAGCAAGCATCAGGAGATTCTTCAGATTGCTTATTAAAACCAGTTGCTATATACCCAGATCCGCAGCGTATTAATGGATTTTTGGTGATGACAGAGGTTTTGAATGCCGATGGTACACCTCACGTGACCAATCACAGAGCCAATATTGACGACAATGACAATGACTTCTGGTTTGGATTTGAGCAGGAATACTTTATTATGGACAAAGCCACACAATTGCCTTTAGGATTTCCTATAGGTGGTTATCCAGGGCCACAAGGAATGTACTATTGTTCGGTAGGTGGTAGAAATACTCATGGTCGTGATTTTGTTGAAGAACATGCCGATTTGTGTATAGAAGCCGGTTTAAATTTTGAAGGAATCAACCAAGAAGTAGCTTCTGGACAATGGGAATTTCAACTCTTTGCCAAAGGCGCCAAAAAAGCTGGAGACGAAATTTGGGTTGCCCGTTATCTATTAGATCGCTTAACCGAGCAATATGGTTGGTATATCGAATATCACCCAAAACCAGTTAAAGGAGATTGGAATGGTTCTGGTATGCACGCCAACTTCTCAAATACGACTTTGAGAACCTGTGGATCTGAAGAAACGTATATGAAAATTTGTGAGGCCTTCCGCCCTGTAAAAGAAGAGCATATCGATGTATACGGTGCCCATAATGAGCAACGTCTTACTGGATTACACGAAACCGCTTCTATAGATGATTTCTCTTATGGAGTTTCAGACCGTGGCGCTTCGATTCGCATCCCGATTATCACGGTAGAACAAGGTTGGAAAGGCTGGTTGGAAGATCGTCGTCCAGCTTCAAATGCAGACCCTTATAAAGTGGCTGGACGTATCGTCACCACTGTAAAAAATGCAGCTATCTAATCATAATTGCATCTTTACAAAATAAAAAACGCTCATCTTAGATGAGCGTTTTTTGTTGCTAATATGTGGCTGATTATCAAAATACTAGGACTGCATCAATGGAGGTGTATTTTGCTTTCGCGAAAGCGAACGTCTTAGACGTACACCCCTTGCGAAAGCCATGAGGGAAAGCGTATACAGCAATAGTATTGTAACAAAAAGACGTGTTTGACTACCTATATAAAAAAGCAGTACAAAGGCTTTGCGATTCAGTTTTTTTGCCGAAATTGACACTGCTTTTTAATTACCTATAACCCTGTAATAATCAACCATCCTATGTCTGACGATTTTGACCTTTTAGAAACCAACGCCGAATCCCAAAATGAATCTAAAAAAGTAGATGTTAACTGGGGCAAAGCTGTGGATACCATGAAATCCAAATTAGCCCAAGAAGATGACCCAGAAATGCGTCAGAAGATTCTCAATGCCACGCTGGATGATGTTGTAGGTATGGCCGAAAAGGATCGCACATCTTTACTAGATGCGATTAAAGATCTCACCGATTATCAGGACGAAGTAGGTATTATATTTGAAAAATTCTCTACGCTCAATGCCGATGAACAACGCGTTATAGACGATGCGCAAAAAGCCTTAGACCGTGCCAAAATAGAATTGGAAGACGCCCGTAATGTCAAAGACAATTGGTGGAATAACCTTTGGGGACGCAAAGCCAAAATCAAAAAGAAAGAAACCGAACTAGCCGCTGCTCAAAAAATGCGCGATGGTGCCGATCTAAGAGCCAAACAATTATTTCAAGAGCGTATTGAAAGTGCAGATATACAAACCCTACTCAATGAGCTCTCCTATAAATCACAGGCGGCGGTTACTCGCTTAAAGAATCGTGAGGTAGAAATCAAAGAGGTCGAAGATAAGCTACAGGACGCTATTGTTGAGGCGAGTAAAAATCACAACAAGGCCTTAGAAAAAAAGAAAGAAACTGAAGATCAACTAGAAGAGCAGTACGCTTTGCTTAAACAAGCGCGTCAGGCCCTTGAAGAGGTTACCGATAAACAATCTACCGATTACTCTGAAGCGCTTTCAAAAATTACCATGATCGAGCAAAAGGTAGAAGAACTCGAAGGATTAAAAAATGCCTACACTACCCTAGCGGCAAGTAAAGATAGCTTCGTACACAAACACAATCTCACCATAAAGGTATTGACTTCTTTGCGTAGCAACCTGCAAACCCATCGCGCCAAACTCAAAAGTGATACCGATGAGCGTTTAAAATATTATGATGGTTATGTCGTGGCCTTAAAAGCCCGTACCGATCAAGAGTTTGCGGCTATCTTAGAACATTTGGGGGTTAAAACCGACGAGCATATTGGGCAAACACTGGCTTCGATGCATACCGCTAGTGCCAGAGCACGTCAAGAAATGATGGACAATATTCCTGTACACGAGAAAGTGATGCAAGGAGTCTATAGCAGTTATGCCGAATCTCTTCAAGAAATTAGAGAGAAGGATGCGACCATTCAAAAGGACTTTGCCAATCGCTACGGTATTGACATGAAAGAACTTTTTGAAGAGTATTACGCCTCTGATGGTGCCAATCCAGCTCAGGATCAACCCTCCAAACCCGCCCAAGGCGATAGCGATACACAGACAGATGATCTTCTAGGGTAAACCACGCGAAACGCTGTCTTACAAATGCATTATAGAATATAAACAACGGGACCCACAACGGTCTCTTATCCTACCTTTTACAGTATTTCAACATGGGCCTACACCATATAGTTACTCCATTAGACAGTGCGGTGCTTCAAACGAAGCAGCAGTATGCGGTGTACTTTAAAATAGTAAATGACGCTTTTTCTAAAATGGTGGTGCATCTAGAGAAAGAAGCGATATGTAGCCCAGCCGAAACGACCTATATCAAACAGTATTGTGACTTGCTCACCTATACCCTCGAGGCATTTCGTATAAAGTATTTATTTGATGACGAGGAAAAGATGAAGATCGATCTTACCGAATCAGGTTTTCCGCACTATTCCGAATTTCGTTATTTGGTCAATGACATGGAGCTCAAAAAAGAGCATATGGCCAAATTGCCTCCTTTAGACAGTTTAAAGGAAGACTTTTTGGAAAGTTTGTTAAAACACAAAAAACCTATTTCTGATCGCTTACTGCATCAAGCGGCCTCTGTGGCCTATTACACTAGCGTAAAACAAGAGTATTTATTTAAGCGATTTGTACAGGGAAAAGTCACCAAAACGGCCAGTAGCGAGGAGGCAGAATATATGATAAGTTGGGCTTTTTACGATGTATCGCTCAATAGACCCTTTATCTGTTTGCTTTATTTTGACCTGCACAAAGTACATATGGTAGACTATCTGCAAGACGTATACGACGTGCTTGAGCAAACCGCAGATCGCAATATGACCTTGGATACCATGGCTTACGCCATCGACAAAAAATTACCCAATTTGTGGCCTCGAAAATTAAAAAAAATTGACTTAGGCCCCATTCATAGCATTTTTGCCAAAGATGAGTTAGAAATCACTCATAGCCTGCTCGAAGCTATTGGTCAAAAAACCTTAGATCTATCTGCCTATGCCGTATCGCTGTCTATAGAAACTGCTGTGTCCAAAGGTAATTTTAAAGAAGGTAATTTTTTTAATAAACAATATTTACAGGTTTGGGAATCGCAGCCCAAACAAGACTTTGTGTTTACCTCCCACAGAGTCATGCAGCTACTCTATGACAAAATACCAGAAAAGATGCATAGTCTAAGCAAAGACCCCATTGCCATAGAACCACTCAAATTATAATGTATGGAACACAACAGTACCTTCCCTATTAAAAATATCGAACTCGATCAATTAAGAGACGAGGCCACCTCCTATTTAAAAGGTATCCAATGGGAGCAAGGCCAGCGTGCCAAAAATCGTGAGGGTACTAAAAAGGAAGACTCGATATTACTGTATCTTTCTAAAGCCAACGGGGGTACTAGCAGTACTGTTACCTCTGTCTCTAAAACTATTTTGGCCTTAAAAAAGAGACTACTACCCAACTCGGTGGCCATTCCTATACAGCTCAATCAAGCCTTATACGCCTTACAAGAGGGCATCACTACGGGAATTTGGTTAAGAGATAGCTATAGCGACACTTCGGGATTAACAGCACTGCAGGAGCGCAAAGCTACCCTTGATACGGCAGGACGACGTGCTTTTGAATCTAAAATGCAAACGGCAACCGCCTTTATGCAATTTGGGATAGGGTGTCGTATCCTTTACGATCTAAATACCCTAGCTACAGACGATCTGGCTGTGATGAAAAATAAATTTGCAGGGATACCAGAGCTGGCACTCATGAGCCCATTAAAAGGGATTTCCTGTATGTTATTTTACTATGACAAATATCTCAATCACCCTGAGATCATTAGATCAGATCAAGATGTGATCGATTTTACAGTGGTGTATTTTGAGGCGCTTATTAGCGAAATCCAACAGCGCATAGGAGCGTTAGAAGATACCGAAACCATCACCGATCGCACCTACAAACTCGAACATTCCAAGTTTGCGATTTCTGGCTGGGAAAATACTTTAGAGGGCACAGCAGTAAGTGTTGCCTTTAACAAAGTACAATTTGAAGACATTGTAGGGAATCGAGATGCCAAGCACTTTGCGCGAAGACTTACCGAGCGCATGCTGTCTTATGATTTTGAAGCCCAAAAAAATCCCTTTCAAGAATTAGGAGGGTTTATGCCAGTTTTTATGGGATACGGTATTCCTGGAACAGGAAAAAGTATGCTTATAGCCGCCATTGCCACTCGTTTAAAAGAACACTGCGATGCGCTAGAGATTCCGTTTTTATTTCATCCTATGCCCGATACGCTTATCTCTACCTTTCAAGGCGGATCTGCCGAAAAGATGGTACAATGGATGAAACCCTTACAAGATCCAAACACCCTTATTTTTGCACCCATTGACGATGCCGAAAACAATTTACAAGAGCGAACTACCCAAGGCGTATCGGCAGGTGTGAAAGAAGTTATTGGAGTATTTTTGAGATACACAGAAGGGGCTTATGCCATCAATCATGGCAATGCTTCTATAGGTTTATTTACCAATCTTCCCGAAATGCTTGATAAGGCTGTCATCTCCAGAGTACAGGGCCGATTTAAAATTGACGGTGCTCGTAGTATCCCCGATTTTATAGATCAAGATTACATCTGGTGGAAACAACTTGAAACCACTATGCCAAGTTTTATCAATATGGAGCCACCGGCGCAATACGCCTATTTGAGCGAGCAGGGACTTGCCAAAAATCTAGGAGAAATCTTAGACCAAACCAACAAACCGACCGAAGAAAAGGTATTGGCCATTTACGACAAGGTGGCAAGCAAGCACAAAACTAACGAGCATCTGTTTTTTGCCACCCTCTTTAAAGAAGTACAAGCGGCTTTTCCTTTTTTCTCGTCAAGAGATATACGTAACATACAAAGTGCTATCTCACTGCGGCTTACCGATTTTGATTTGCCCAAAACATGGTTTGAAGATGCCAGTCTGTACTTTAAAAAAGATTATCAGACCAAATATACTATGCTACAACAGCTGATGAAAGAAAATATGCAAGGACTGAGCTTTGCCGATATAAGAAGACAAGAAGTGGTACGCTATCTTGACAATGTGGCCACTATTGCCGATACCGATTTTCAACGTCAGGTAAGTGGACGTATTCACGATATGGAAGTACAACTTGCCGCGAGACGACTTTTTGAAGAAAAACAATAACCAGAGGGTGCTCTAACACGACGACTATGGAAAAACTTAAGGTGGCAGGTCTTTATGGGGATCAATTGGTGACGGTAACGGGAGTCCTTGCCAAGCGGTATAACGCCTGTCTTGCCATGCTGGGTTGCGAGCCTACTACTCTAGCTCATTTCTCGATTGATATTATGGGATGGAGCCCTGAAATAGCGCTTGAAAAAAAGGATAATTATTACCTCAACAGTGGTCAGGCCAACACCAATGCGATTATTTTAACCCCTGCTCAGCAAGGTAAGCCAGCCTATATGCCTAGCCATAGTTTTGACAAGGCCTTAATGGAAACTGTATTTACCGCTTCCGCGAAAGCGATCAAAGACATTACCAAAGACGCCGCACTATGTGTACATATCGATCAGAACATCGATGCCTTTTTTGAGCCCTTTGACTTGTTGCGTTATAACAAAATCAAAATTTCTTTTGAAATACTAGGTCAGCTCGATAAAAAACAACAGCAGCAGTGGGAATTGATTAAAGAATTTATAAAAGATTATCAGTTTATCGATAGAAGGTTGCATCAGCAATTGCTTGATAGCGCTAAAGCCCACGGCGATTTGAGACATCGCGCCTTGACCATTGACCCGATAACGTTGGAGGTCAGCTCCTTTTATACCCGTGCTTTTGGCGGTGTTTTTGTTTTTAAAGACTTTATCCAAGACATGATGATATTTGAAGATAAAGCCGCTTTTGACAAAGCCATTGAAGATACATCACATGAGGTTTTGTTGTTTCACAAAGATCACGACGAGCTTATACCTACCCTAACTAGTCATCTGGTATTGGGTAATGACTTAAAAAAGTCATCAAAATCGAGGCGTTTTGAACGAATTAAAAAACATCGCTTTGTCATGGCGCTTGACGCGTCAAATCACCCCATTCAAGAAATTCTTGACAGTCATTTCCTGTTTAAGAAATATCTATCTCAAATGGATCTCAATACTCAGCAACAGATCAATGGTGTCTCGTTGTACTTTCAAAAAGTAATTATCAATAAGGAAATTAACAGAGAAGACTATATTGACACCAGCTATTTTAAGGCATTGCATAGACCTCACTCCTCTCTGGAAGAAGAGCAACAAGAACTCGTTTGGAAATTACTAACTAAGATAGTACCCCTAGACCCCGTTTCGCTCTATTGGTATGATAAGGCTTCATTTTATAAAGCTTTTGGACAATGGCCTGCCTCCTATCAAGATTGGGTGATCACTCAAATTTTAAAAGAAAATAAGGCTAAATGAAACAAATACTAACAAGTTGCGACCTATATGTATACCATTAATACCAACGACCTATGACACTAGAAATCATCATATTTATCGCTGCCATTTTGTTTGGTATTGTGATCTATTGGTCAGAATCAAAAAGCAATAAAATCTACCGATCGCTCAATCGTTTAACCCATACCAAAGCGCTACAAATGACCCTAGACAACCCAAAGGGTTTTGTCTATAAACAAGCTTTTTTGATGCGATTGGTGTATGTCACTTTGCTCTTTGTACTGGCCGCTATTGTCGTTCAATTTGTCACTCCGCTTAGTGGTTTTTTTATACAAATGTTCACCTCGGCGATTGTCGGAACTTTAATTGGCACCTATTTGGCCTCTGCGGTATTATTTGCGAGAGATCGCAGCTCGAAAGAACATTTGACCAAAGTATTTGACAAAAGCAAAAAAGCCGCCGAAGCATTTACAGACGATATCAAACAACAGTTCGAATCAACCGATACAACCACGGCTGCCGCGAAAGACAAGGCTGAGCCTCCTACAACAACGGCTAAAAAACCTACAAAAAGTGCTAGAGATCGACTCAAAGACAAAGGCATGATTAAGTAAAACCTTCTACTTTTTGAAGTAAGCAAAAATTTTATAGTCAACAACACCATCATATGATCAAACGATACTGGCAAAAAGGAGGAAAACAAAAAAGGCTGCTTATCATTGGAGCCGTACTTTTGGTACTTCTATTGTTTTTCTTACGCGACGATTATCAACCCGCACTCCTCTTTCTAAGAAAGTATATCTTTCTCATTTTGCTTAGTACCGCCTTTTTGTTTTGGACGATATCCAAATTTCGCGCAAGCGCACAAACAGGAAGAAGACTGCTTATTCTTGTAGGAATAGCGGCATTTTTTGGGACGCTATGGCTCTTTGGTTGGAAAGTAGGGCTATACCAGTACATGCAAACCTATAACGTTTACCGCAATCTCAATATTACCGAGTTGAACGAATTACCCCTAACCCGTAATGAACGCATTCAGCCATACAATAATATTAAAACGATGGCCTATGAATCTATTGGAGAAACCCAAGAAATATCTCCTCCACAATTGGTGCGCATCGACACGGTGAATCAATGGACCATGGCGGTACAACCTGCCAAACAGTACAGCTGGCAACGTATGAACAATAATACCGAAGAAATCTTTACTGTAGAAAGCACCTCTCCTTTTCCCAGATTTAGTGATAAGGCGAGAATAGATGTGACCTTTTCTATCGGAGAATCTCTTGCTTTTAGCCGCAACACATACAATGCTGTGGTACAACGCTTTTCCTTCTTGCAGCTATTTACCTTAGAGCCTGGGCAGGTGTATTATATGAAAAATGACGAAGACCAGTGGGTACAAGTGGTCAATCTCATCAAGTGGAAAGGTTTCTTTTTTCCATACCCCTCCTATGGCGGTGTCATGATTATTGAACCTGGCGCCCATGATTTCTCAGATTATCTGGAACGCATTACCATTGGTAAAGGCACTTATGTGTCACCCGAAGATACACAGCGATATCCTTTTTTGCGCAAACAAAACACCTTGAGCGAGACCGTTTCAAGATTGCAAGCAAAATCCTTACAGTTTTTGGGAGGATTTACCGACCCCTTGCCTTGGAATATGGAGACCGCTGTCAAAATACCCGATCTAAAAGACGATCAAAATCAACAACCTTTTGTTACCGATTTTGATTTTACAGGGATGGCTACCACGGCCTATAATGGGTTGTATCATTGGTTTGGGCTAGAACCTATTGGAGATGAGCGCACCAGCCTTTCCTTTAGTGTTATGATACCTGGAGATGGTACTGACGCGCTCTATTATTACGATCATGCCAAGAAAAAAGAAGGACTTGCAGGGGTTTCGGCTATGCCATTAAAAGTGGTCGAATCTCGAAAAGAGTACGACTGGAGTGTCAATAAACCTGTAGAGTTTAGACCCTTTATTAAAGAAATGGCGGGAAGAAAACGCATGTTTGTATTAAGTACCATTGCTGCCAAACGCGACGATAGCGAAAGATTTGATGGGGCAGCTACCCCAGATTTGGCCTTGGTAGATACCGAATATCGCGATGTGATCTGGGTAGATGCCAAGCATCCTTCCCGATGGAGGCAAACCATCATAGATCAAATGGGCGAAACTTGGATGAAGGAAGAAGGCTTACAACAAAGTGATCTTTTTTCGGAAGGGCTCACCAAAGAATTGTTGTTTACAGAACGCCCCTTGGTACCAGCCTCGGATAGTCTTACCTCACAAAGACCTACAGCTATAATCGATAGCCTGGGGAGCAATTAGAGTAGATGAGCCGCCCAATTATGAGTTGCGGGTATTAGGATAATACTG
>PAUP01000053.1 GCA_002712765.1 Cytophagaceae bacterium
AACCTATTTTGGTATTAAGTGCAGTAACAAGCATCAATGAATTGTTGAGCAGTTCAGTAATACGGGTTTGGTTGGGAGCAATTCCAGAAGCACAATGCTTGGCAAAGGAAACACAACCATCACCTAGAAGTGTAGCACTTTGCAATACATTGGCTGCCATCACGGGTTTAAATACATTTAATTCATAGTGCCCTTGCATGCCGCCTACACTTATGGCTACATCATTACCCATAACTTGCGCACAGACCATAGTGAGCGCTTCACATTGAGTAGGATTTACCTTGCCTGGCATTATCGAAGATCCGGGTTCGTTTGCAGGGATGGTAATTTCTCCAATACCGCTGCGAGGGCCAGAAGCCATAAGTCTTATGTCGTTTGCTATTTTATTTAAAGAAACGGCCAGCTGTTTTAAGGCACCATGTGTTTCTACGATAGCGTCATGTGCTGCAAGGGCTTCAAACTTATTTTGAGCGGTCACAAAGGGATGACCCGAAAATTCGGCCATAAATTCTGAAACGCGTTTTGCATAACCCTCTGGAGTGTTCAAACCAGTACCCACTGCTGTGCCTCCCAACGCCATTTCGGCTAGATGGGGTAGGGTATTTTCTAGTGCCGTTAGACCGTGGTCTAATTGGGATACATATCCAGAAAACTCTTGTCCTAAGGTAAGGGGTGTCGCATCCATTAAATGGGTTCTACCAATCTTAACAACATCTTTAAATGCGTCGGCTTTCGCTTTAAGCGTATCTCTTAATAGGCGAACACCTGGAATGGTTACCTCAACTACTTTTTTGTAACCAGCAATATGCATGCCTGTTGGGAAGGTATCATTTGACGATTGAGATTTGTTAACATCATCATTGGGTTGAAGGGTTTTTTCTCCTTCGCCAATCGTTTTTCCTGCCAGTTGATGGGCTCTATTGGCAATCACTTCATTCACATTCATATTACTTTGGGTACCTGACCCAGTTTGCCAAATAACCAGAGGAAACTGATCATCGTGTTTGCCCTCCAAAATCTCATCACAAACCGCTGCAATAAGATCTCTTTTCTCTACGGGTAGCACCCCGAGCTCACAGTTGGTATAGGCCGCGGCTTTTTTTAGAATAGCAAAGCCATAAATAACCTCGATCGGCATAGATCCTGCAGGCCCTATTTTAAAATTATTTCTGGAGCGCTCTGTTTGAGCTCCCCAAAGTTTATCGGCAGGTACTTTTACCTCGCCCATGGTGTCTTTTTCAATTCTGTAGTCCATGAATCAGCATTTAGTTGAAATACAAATTTACAATATTGTCTTGGTAAATAATGTCAATAAGCTGTCAATAAAACTGAAAAATCTATTGTGAAAAATAATAAATATACGGTATCTTTGACCCAAATAAGTAAACGTAGCACACCATGTTCGATTTTGATCAATATTTAGGATTTCTAGCATTTTTAACCATTTTAACTATCGGTTTTTGGTTGATGATATTTTTATTGACTTTTGTAATTCCTTACTGGGTAGGAGGTTCAATAATCGAAATGATTAAAGAAAAAAGAGAAGCGAGAAAGGCAGAGAGAGCCTAACCCTTCACGTATATAGATTAATAAGCCAGTTCAAACGAACTGGCTTTTTTTGTGGGGTTTCATTAATCAAGGGGTCATTTGTTTGTATGTTTCTTTTAAAAAGACAATTCGTCCGTAAAATTTGACAGTTGGGTATACTATTATTTGAAAGCAAGCACTGAGCTATCATATTTGTACCATAATTAAAACAAACAATCATGGAAACGACATCACAACAAAACGACAGTTATAACAGAGCCAAAGCACAAGTAGAAAAACTGAAAAGTTTTTATACCCACTTAGCCGTCTACCTCACTTTTTGTGCTTTCTTTATATTTCTTAATTTTAAATCTGGAGGTTTTATCTGGGCGATCTTCCCAATAGTAGGATGGGGCTTGGGTATTTTTGGTCATGCGGTAGATACTTTTAAGTGGAATCCATTTTTTGGAAAGGATTGGGAAGCTCAAAAGATCAAGGAAATCATGGAAAGAGAGAGACAATTATTTTAATCTGAAGCGATGGAATCTAAAGAAGAAAAATTTTTACGAGCCAAACAACGTGTTCAGGAACTACGCAAGTACTATATGGGACTTATTAGTTTTGTGGTTTTTAATGGCATATTGGCCGGAATTAACTACTACGTCAACCAATGGGATCACATGTGGTTTTTGTGGGTGACTTTTTTCTGGGGCATAGGTTTGTTTTTTGATACTGCCAAGGTTTTTGGGTTGCAATTCATTTTTGGAAAGAATTGGGAATCTAAAAAAATTAAAGAGTATATGGAAAATGAAGAAAAGGACGAGGCTGTCAATTTTAAACGCTGGGACTGATGAAATATTTGGATCAATCAAAATATGAACGCGCACAAAAACACGTCAAAAAGATTAAAAGGTGGTACAATCATCTGACCATCTACATCATTGTAAGTGTGTTATTGCAATTGTTCTATTCGGGATTTTTTGGCTTTACCCCAATTAAGGATGACACGCCTTATTATTTTAGACTTATTTCTCCAATTTGTTGGGGTATAGGGGTAGGTATTCATGGATTATATGTTTTTCACGGCAGCTATTTTAGAAATTTATGGCAAGGTTGGGAAACGCGTAAAATCAACGAAATTATGAAAGAGGACCAAGAGGAATTCAAAAAGTGGAATTAGTACTTTCCCTATTTAATATATTAAAGAGTCTTATGAAAATTATACTGAGCTACTTTTTATTCACGGTGAACCTTTTACTTTTTGCTCAAGAAGGATTTATTATAGAAAATGCTACTGTTTTTGATGGCGATCAGGTGCTGGAACAGACAAATGTAACGGTAATTAACGGGCAAATAACTGCTGTAGGTGAGGCCCCAGATGGGAATTATATAAGAATAGACGCCACCGGTAAATTTTTAATGCCCGGTATGACCAACAGTCATGTACATGCCTTTAACCCATTATCGTTAAAGGAGGCAGCCAGAGCCGGAGTGCTCAACGTATTAGATATGCACGGTATGGAGCCAATGCAGGGCTATATGAAAGCACAAAAAGAACTACCAGGCGTAGCGAGGATGTATGTAGCGGGTTATGCGGCAACAGCTCCAGAGGGTCATGGGACGCAATACGGTTTTGAGGTACCTACCTTAACTGGTCCGGATGATGCAGTGAGCTGGGTTGAAGATAGAGTAGCAGCAGGTGTTGATCATATCAAAATTATTATTGAACCCTGGAAAAACACCTTATCGCATCAAACCGTAAAGGCCATTATCGATGCGGCACATACCCATAATAAAGTTGTAGGAGTACATGTATCACGAGCCTCAGATGGATATAAGGCGCTGGTTAGCGGGGCAAACGGCTTGGTGCATTTATGGTGGGATCAGCCTTTGGATGATGATGCTTTAAGCCACATTGAGCAGTTAGAAGGTGTCTTTGTTACTCCAACTATTTTAACCACTATACTCATCCATCAAAAGGTAATGAACAAAACAGTCCAAGAAGTAGCCAACACCAAAACGTTGATGCTTACAGAGGTCAAACGATTATTTGACAGTGGGGTGGTGATTTTGGCGGGTACCGATCCGCCCAATGCAGGTATTAATATGGGAGATGACCTTTATAAAGAAATGGCCTACCTCAAAAAAGCTGGGCTTTCTGGATTGGATGTTTTAAAAACAGCTACTTCCAACCCGGCACGTATGTTTGGTTTACCTCAAGTGGGATATATCAAACCTGGGTACACCGCCGATCTATTACTTTTAAGTAAAAACCCTATTGAGGATATAGAAAATTTAAATAGTTTAGAAATGATTTGGAAGGCAGGAGTGGCCGTGCAACGCTAGTAAAGCAAGCTATGATAAAACCTAAGGTTGGGCTAGCTTATTTCTTTTACAAATTAATCCGCAGTTATTATTTATAAACAAAACGATTATGAATGTACTTATTATCGAAGACGAAAAACCTTCTGCTAGAAGGCTCAGTAGAATGCTCGATCAATTAGGGGTTAGCGTCAACGAAATGCTACACTCTGTAGAAGAAGCCGTCAATTGGTTTTCAAACCATCCACATCCAGATCTCATCTTTTTAGATATACAGTTGTCGGATGGGCTTTCTTTTGAAATATTTGATACCGTAGCCGTAGAAAGCGCTATCATTTTTACGACCGCCTTCGACGAGTATGCCCTACAAGCCTTTAAACTCAACAGTATCGATTACCTTTTAAAACCCATAGATGATGAGGAGCTTAAGCTCGCCGTCGATAAATACAAGGCTCGTATGCCCAAACAGCAAAATGTAGCTCTAAATTTTGATGATATCAAAAAGCTTCTAGGCGCCACTCCTGTAGAACGCGAGTACAAAAAGCGTTTTACTACAAAAATTGGTCAGCACCTTAAGATGATTACTGTAGATGAGATTGAATGCTTTTACAGCGAAAATAAAGGCACCTACGCCGCGACGGTAGACGGACGTAATTATTTGCTTGATACAACGCTAGAATTATTGGAAGACGAGCTGGCTCCCGATACGTTCTTTCGCGTAAGCAGAAAATTCTTTGTCAATATCAATGCGATCAAAGACATTATTTCTTATACCAATTCTCGGCTCCAAATCAAACTAAATCATTGGAACGAGCAAGAGATCATCGTGAGTAGAGAGCGTGTGAAAGACTTTAAAATTTGGTTAGAATAGTTAATTATTTCTCGTCTTTAGTACGTCTATTTTCATTAAAAGCACTTGGTAATAATTGCGGAATAAACTTAGTGAGCAACGGGAGTAGAATACCGCCTCCTGGTAATAGAAATATAGCCAGTGAGGGTATGCTTTTACAAATGTCTATCAATTGATTTTTTACTAGACTTTTCTCATCTTCATTTAAATCTCTGATCGTAGATTGTCCTAACAAAAGCACGAGGTCTTTACTTTGATCTAACTCTTGTAATAACCGGTTTTTGTTGCGCAAAATAAGTGTAGAAACGGTTTTTGATGTTTGCAAATAAAAATGTTTGACCGGATGGCTGTAATTTAAATAAGCAATATCGGCTCTGTTTTTACCTATAAACTCGTGTACAAAGTCTGTGGTTTCTTGTATTTCGCTTGGAGGTATTTCTAGAAAGTCTCCTAGTTGCTGTAAAAAGATAAACTCTGACTTGTCGAGTTGTTCATCGTCCCAAACGGCAAGTGCTGCGAGATCTAAAATATACGTTCGTGCGAGCTCGTGATCTACGGGGTCAATGTCTAGGTCTTTGATCGTTTGAGCTTTATTAATGATGTCTGTATTATAGTGTATCGAACTTTCAAAAAGCTTGATGAGAAGCTCGTCGTACTGTTCTTTAAGCTCTTTTTGACGTAGGGCAATCCACACCGTGTTGATCAATACTCCTTCTAAATGTTTACCGTATTCAAAAGGATTGTCTCCAGTCAATAAAAAGTGATCAAAAGCCAGCACATCTACAAAGAGCAAGGCATTGATAATTAAATGGCTAAAATTCTTTTTAAGTAAGGGCTCATTGGTTTGTATCCGCTTTTGAATTATTTTTTCCAGCTGATCATACACCGTCTCTTTACCAATCTGAATATGAAAACTGTGTTGTTTTTTGTCTATCAAACGGTAGAAGTTGACGATGGCGGTAATGCAATCTTCTTCTTTGCCATTTACAATACTGTCAAAATAGGTAAAGGCTAAGGCGTCAAATAGATTGATTTTGGTTTTTTCTTCTTCTGTCCATTTTAACTGAATACCACTATCGTCAAAAAGCGTAGCTACAGAAGCTCCATAGATAAATCCGTGTTCTCGCAATTTGCGATACATAAGACGTTCGTCATAGTCATGGCTATCCAAAAACTCCAGAAAGTATGGAAGGTGTTTTTGTATCCAGCCACTAGCAGATGGGTTCATGTAAAAAGGTTTAAAAAGCACCCAAGGGTTGCAGTATCAAAGATACTAGAAAAGCCTCTAGTTTTTATCCAGAGGCTTTGTTTGATCTTAAACTATAAACTTAAATTTTCTATTCTATAATACCACCACAGCTTACACGCGCTCCGGCTGCACCACTGGGCTGAGAGGTAAAATCATCTGCTCCTTGATGTACGATAATCGCTTTGCCTAGAATATTTTTGTTTGGATCGTCGCACCCAATACACCATTGATCGGTGGTCATGGTAATGGTGGCGTTGCCATTTTCATCGGCTTCCATATTGCCTATATCTCCCTTGTGATATCCAGCAGCATCTCCCCACTTTCCGTGTGGTTGTGCTGTAGGGTTCCAATGTCCACCAGAAGACTTACCATCTTCAGAAGAGCAATCTGCCTTTTCGTGTATATGTATGGCGTGGGTACCTTCAGAGAGACCGCCTATTATTGCAGTCATACTTACAGCACCATCCATTTCTTTGAATACGACATTCCCAGATGCTTTGCTACCGCTTTTCGGGGCGAGTGTCATGGTGAGTTTTTTTGGTGTAGTTACCACTTCTGTTACTGTTTTTTCTACTTCTTCTTGGGTAACTTCTTTCTCTTTTTGATCTTTTTTACAACTGGTTGCCAATACCGATATAGACAGGGCAGCAACCCAAATAATGCGTTTCATACGTTTTTCTTTTGGTTAGAATAATATAGTACTCTAAGATACAATTGTTTTGCGTATAGCGCACGTTTTTAATAAAACCTTAAATACTTATCGTACTCAAAGCTGTGGTATTGGTAATTAAGTCGGGGTCTAACTGATATTGCCACACCCCAGTATCACCAATGGCAATTAATACATCGCCTTGTACAATAACATCAAAGGCCAATCTGTCGATATTGTGAACCAAGACTGTATTCTCGGGATCAGAAACATCAAATACTTTAATTTCGTCGTCACACACAAATAAGTAATCTCCATAAAGTCCCATTCCTTTTGGTCCTGTTAATTCGCGTACACTAAGTAGGGTGGGATTGAGAACATCCTCAACATTGTAAATCTCCAATTGATTTATAGTGGTGCCACACCCAATTTCTGACCAAAGGGTAACAAAGGCAGTGGTATCATTGGCCACCACGGGGTCACATGCGGTAAAGTGCTCTACAGAAGAGAGGTATTCTGGAAACTCAGGATTGGTTACAGAATAAATAAACATCCCGTTTTGAGAGCCGATGTACAAATAGTCGTCATACCCAAAAATGGTTTCGACGTTAAAGCCTACAGACACTCTATTTACTTGAACAGGATCTGATGGGGTGGTTATAGAAAATACGATAAGGTCACTGCGGTCTACAGCGTAGAGATAATCTCCCTTTAACGCAAATATAGCGAGTGAGCCGCCTTGGCCGTCATTATTTGCAGCGTCAAGTGTTGTGCTATCATTGGCACTGTCTGTACTACATCCGCTAAGGATAATGGTGATAAAAAATAGATATATAAATTTTTTCATGATATTAAGATTTTAGTTTCCAACCTACAACAATACTACCCTGAGGGATATCAAAGGGATAAAACCCATCGGGCGAGAGCATAACAGGAAAGACCTCTTCGATACGTTTTGAAATAGTGAGCTCAGAAGCTCTTGTATTATATGCAATGGCAATCAAATCGACAGCTTGATTGACAAAATACACCCCATTTCTAATCGCAATATCGGTAGCGCCCGGTACTTCGATAAAGTTGATTGGGGTAGGGTTGGAGGGATCTTGATTTTGAAAAACGTGAAAGCCTTCGTTTTTCTCGTTGACAAACAGCAAATTATTGAGGACATAAATCTTACCCGAATTAACAATAGGCTTGGGCGGTTGTAATTGAACACTTTGTTCGAAGGTTTCGCGATCTAGGAAGATAGGTTCATAGGCCGATTCAAATTCGTCAATCACCAGGACATCATCTGGTTCGTTGCAGTTTCCATCCCAGCAACAAGAGTGTAGGCTTCCAAAAAGCAGGCAAACCATTAGGATTTTTAAAGATTTCATGATTGTATAGTTTACCTATAGATGGGCTTATCTACAATCCGTTGCGTCTGTTGTGGCATAACTTAGCAATTTGGTAACATAACGCCTTAAGCTTTGATGAGTAACCGAGGATCTTTTATACCACTTTTTAGGTTATTAAAAATGATAAGGGTTTTGTCTACTTGTGTTTGCGTCCTTTTAAATCGGGCGATATAATAAATCAGACCGCGTTTGCGACCCGGTGTAAGATTTTCGAATAGGGCAGCTCCTTCTGGATCACTATCTAATACAGCCTGAAAAGCTTCAGGTACCTCAACGCCATATTTGGTTTGATCTTCAAAGAGTTGTAGTTCAAAAAAATCGGAAGGATACATACCCAATGCCTTTTGATTGCGTTTGCCAAAAGTGATGAGGTAGCGCTCCTTGTAACGATGTAATTTGCAGTGAAAATCAAGTGTGCGATCTTCAAAATATGCCCTAACGGCGATGCGTTGGTGTCCCGCTTTCGCGAAAGCGTCCCCAATAGCATCCGGAATGTGAATCCCGTGGGTGCCGTCTAGGTGTACCGTAAAGCGTTTTGAACTAAGCATTATCTATCTAAAGATACAAAATGCCTGGTGCTAGCCTTCAAAATCGTCGTCTCCACCACCTTGGTAACCTTCTCGTTGCCGTTTTTTCTTCTGGTTAAAGCGATAAGTAAACGAGAGATTAAAAGAACGCTCTCTCCATTGAAATTCGCTCTCTCCAATCACCGGCTCAAAGATGTCTGAGCGTCTTTTTCTAGAATTAAACACATCGTTTACATTAAATGCGATAGAGGCATTTTCATTAAATAGATCCTTACTAAAAGCCAGTGACGCGGTAAATATGCCTTCTGTAGTACTTTGGGCATTTTCTGTTGGGCCGCGATAATTAAGACGTGTTTGCCAATCAATTTTGGTTGGGAGGGTATATTTATTGTTGAGACGCAAGGTCCAGCTGGTATTTTCGTTACCAAAATCGGTGCCTTCAAAAAAGCCAGAGGTTTCCGATCTAAATAAATTGGCATTTACATTCATACGCCATTTGCTGCTGGGACTATAGGTCATGGTTATTTCTCCTCCGTATCTATCATTTTGTGCGAGGTTGATAGGTGTTCGTACCTGCTCGTCTATGAGTACGCCATTGACCTCTACCTGCTCACCGGTAAGTCTGGTAATAAATTGAAAGACATCTTCACTTCTTCTAAAATAAACAGAACCACTGAGGGTTACTTTCCCCAAACGATTGAGATATCCCAAATCAAGACCGTTAGAAATACTAGGATTAATATTGGGATTACCCTGAAATAATACGGTTTGACTGGTACGCGAAGGGAAAGGATTGATAAACCGATTACGAGCGCGTCTAATACGACGGTTGTAGCCTAGACTCACTGTTTGTTTTTCGGTGAGTTCGTAATTGAGATTGACCGTAGGAAAAAAATTGGTAAAATCTCTATTGTTAAAGGTATTGTTAGTGCGCTGGTCTACCTCGATAGCTGTGTGTTCCATACGTAGGCCCAACAAATAATTAAATTTGTTGATTTTACTGCCCCATTGGGTGTAAAGCGCATTGACATTTTCGGTATAGATCAAGTTGTTGGTAAGATCTGTATTGACTTCAAAGACACCGTCGTTGTCAAAATCTTCGGTGACGGTATAATCGGTATTGAGCTCGTTAAAATTACCGCGATACCCAGCTTCAAAACGGTGATTTTCGCCTATGGGTTGTACAAAGTCTAGTTGCGCGAGAAAGCGATTTTGATCTTCGAGGGTTTGTATGGTTTCTCTTTGAGTCTCAAGACCGATGTTTCTAATGTTGGTGAACTCATCTTCGCTACTGTCTTCTAATTGTAGCTCTATAGATAAGTTACCATCATTTTCCCAGCGCTTGTCAAAATTAAGACTGTACTGCAGGGTATTATCGGTCTCTTCTTCTGGAGAAATTCGAAAAGAGGTAGAATTGACCGTACCGGTTTGAACGATAGTGTTTTCTGATAAGTTGTCATTATCACTGTCGCGCACCACCACCGATCCTGTAATCGAAGTGTTGTCGTCTATATAATATTCGAGACCAAAATTACCTGTGAGCCCACGTCTTTGCCTGTCGAAAGTTCGGGTTTCTGTCACCGTATTACCGTCTGGAAACAAGGATCGAGTAAATGAATTACCAAGAGATCCGCGATTGTTATAGGCAGCCGTGGTAAAAAAGTTAAAATCACCGGTGCGGTAGTTGACATTTCCAGATAAGCCATAAGTTTCGGGATACCCAGCATTGGCAGTTACAGCTCCATTTAAACCTTGTAATTTGGAACGTCTTAAAATAATATTGATAATACCTGCGCTGCCCTCGGCATCATATCTTGCCGATGGCGAAGTAATCACCTCGACGCGTTCTATAGATTCGGCGGGAAGTTGACGCAAGGCATCACTACTGTTTAATCCTACCAGGCCAGAAGGCTTGCCGTTTATTAAGATTCGTATGTCGTCATTTCCGCGCAAAGCGACATTCCCTTCTACATCTACAGATACCGATGGGACATTGTCTAATACATCACTTACCGTACCGCCTCTAACGGTGAGGTCTTTCCCCACATTATAGACTTGTTTGTCCAATTTGAACTCTACGGTGGTTTTCTCGGCCACGACCATGACGTTTTCTAGGGTGGCAGCATCTATAGCTAGTTGTACAACCCCAAGATTGGTGTCTTTAAAAAGACGTTGGGCTTTTCTGATATCTGGAGCAAATGAGATAAATTCTATTTTTATATCATAAACACCAGCTGGCGCATTGATAGCAAAAGCCCCTTTTTGATCGGTAATACCTCCTGTAATATTTGAAGGGTCTGTAGTACTCACTAGAGAAACCGTAGCGTATTCAAGAGGAAATCCATCGTCTTTATCTTGTACAATACCAGTTAATGTAATTTCCCTTTGACTATCTGGGCTTTGCCCCAATACAGATATACATGCTCCCAGGGCAAAGAGCACAGTAAATAAATTCTTCATTGTTTTGCTTTGAAAATCGAAAGTAGAACGATTGCGTGGGCGCCCGCGTTAAATAGGCGTTAAAAGAACACTAAAATATCACAATTTAATCAAGCAATACAGCTATATTTTCTGGCGGACGGCCTACTACGGCTTTATCTCCTTTAACAACAATAGGCCGCTCAATGAGTTTAGGGTGCGTTGCCATAGCCTCTATGATTTGCTGCTCGCTTAATTGGCGACCCTTGTACTGTTCTTTCCAGATGGTTTCTCCTTTTCTAACCAAATCTATAGCGCTCATATCTAGTTTTGACAGGAGCCCAGAAATTTGGGAAGCACTTAATTCATTTTTGAGATATTCGACCACTTCATAGGGGGCATTGGAGGCCGTAACAATAGCCAGACCTTCTCTGCTTTTACGACATCTAGGATTGTGATAAATTGTAATCATAGTTTATTTATTAAAAGGAAACAGGCACGCCTTTTGCGCGCAATTGTGCTACAAGGGTAGGCGCATCTGTAAAGTGTATTCCGTGTATCCCAAGTTTCTGGCAGCCCTCCACATTTTTAAGACTGTCGTCTATAAAGATGGCCTTTTCTGGGGTAATAGTATAGCGCGATAGCATCAGCTCATAAATTGAAGCAAAAGGTTTGCGCATGCCTTCGTCTCCTGAAACTAAAATACCTTCAAACCATTGTAACCATTTAAACTTGTCTATAGCTTTGGGCCAAGTTTCTCCGCTCCAGTTTGTCAAGGCTAATACGCGATAATCTGGATGATCTACTAATTCTTTTAATATGCGAAGGCTATCTTGGTGCGTGTAGCCTAACATTTCTTCCCAACGCCCGTAATACATCTCTATCAAATCGGCGTATTCTGGAAACATTGCTATGCGCTCGCTGGTGGCCTTGGCTATAGGGTAACCAGCATCTTGATTGACATTCCAGTCCCAAGCGCAAACGTGATTGAGAAACCAATCCATCTTATCTCTATCACCTCTAAATTCTTTGAGGTACACATATTCGGGGTTCCAGTCAATAAGTACACCACCTAGATCAAATATAATTGTATCAATTTTTTGACGCATAGCCTTTGGGTTTTTATGGTATTATAAATCACTACTTTCTTCTTCTTGTCCCATGAGCATGAGATAGCTTTTTAAGAATGGGTCCAAATCGCCATCTAGTACTTTATCGGGTTGACGCGATTCGTAATTGGTACGCACATCCTTGACACGCCTATCGTCTAAGACATATGATCTAATTTGAGAACCCCACTCAATTTTCATTTTACTCGATTCGATATCCTGACGGGCTTCCATACGTTTTCTCAATTCTAGCTCATAGAGTTGGGAACGCAACATTTGTAGTGCCGTAGCTCTATTGTCGTGCTGAGATCTACTGTCAGAACATGAGATTTGTATGCCGGTAGGGAAGTGGGTTAATTGTACTTTGGTCTCTACCTTGTTTACATTTTGTCCTCCGGCTCCAGAGGAGCGGGCGGTAATAATTTTATAATCGGCAGGATTCAGGGTAATTTCTATGCTGTCATCAACCAAGGGGTAGACATATACCGATGCAAATGATGTATGTCTTTTGGCATTACTATCAAAAGGAGATATTCTAACCAGACGATGTACCCCATTTTCACCCTTGAGCCACCCAAAAGCATAGTCGCCTTGTATCTCTAAAGAAACTGTTTTTATACCGGCAACATCGCCTTCTTGAAAATTGAGTTCTTTTACTTTAAAGCCGCGTTTTTCGGCCCACATCAAATACATTCGCATCAGCATAGACGCCCAATCGCAACTCTCGGTACCTCCGGCGCCTGCTGTAATTTGGAGTACGGCACTTAGCTCGTCCCCCTCTTCAGACAACATATTTCTAAACTCAATCGTTTCAATATGTTCTAAAGCGGTATCGTGTTTTGCGGCTACTTCTTGATCTGAGGCATCTCCTTCTTTGGCAAATTCTAATAAGACCTCTAAGTCTTCTACAAGAGTTTGAGCGCGCTCATAGTCTATTACCCATTGTTTTTTGCTTTTGAGATTACGCATAAAACCCTCGGCCTGTTTGGGGTCGTCCCAAAAGTTGGGGTCAAATGTTTTTTCTTCTTCATTGGCAATTTCGATTCTTTTGCGATCGATGTCAAAGATATCTCCTCAAGCCTTCAACACGCTTTTGGAGTGAGTTTAATTGTTCGGTTGTAATCATAGCTGTGTTTAAAACGTAAAAGTAGGGTGTTTTGGGTAGATTTGGAAGATGCATGTCCAAAATTCTATCGGTTTGTGAACAGGCCAAAATATGTTTGTTGTGGACGGGCTCATGCGATCAAAAATTATTTCGGGTTTTGCGTTGACTTCTTTGGATTTGCGCTTTCGCGAAAGCGTTCAAAGTCCTATCTTAGGCAGTCTTAAACAAAAAAATATGAAAGTACGTATACTCTTGGGCCTATGCCTGCTTGCTGTTTACTCGGTAAATGCTCAATTTCTCGAAGCCAAAGAAGTAGAAAGTCAAAATGGTTTTTTTGACCTGCATTATAGCGAAAATGAAGATAAACTTTATCTCACGGTAGACAAATTGGACTCAGAATTTCTCTTTGTACACTCCCTGCGCACGGGATTGGGATCTAATGATATTGGTTTGGATCGCGGGCAACTAGGGGGGAGTACTATTGTCAAATTTCAAAAAGCAGGGAATAAGTTATTGCTCATAGCACCCAATCTTAAGTATCGGGCCAACACCACCAATACCTTAGAAAAACGCTCTATAGAAGAAGCTTTTGCCAAGTCGGTACTGTTTGGGTTTCCAATCAAAGAGACCAAAGACAACAGTTATGTTATTGACATGACTCCTTTTTTGATGCAGGATACCCACGGTATCGCGAGACGTTTAAAAAGAAGTAAAGAGGGAAGCTATAAAATTGACCGCACGAGATCGGCCGTGTATATGGAGCGCACCAAAAGTTTTCCAAAGAACACAGAATTTGAAGCCATGCTTACTTATAAAGGAACCCCTAGTGGGCGTTTGCTATCAACGGTAGCTCCAGATGCAGCTGCGCTTACTGTCATACAACACTATTCCTTTGTCGAACTGCCTGATGACAACTACCAGCCAAGACCTTTTGACCCACGTGCAGGGGCTATTTCTACGGCATACCTCGATTATGCGACGCCTATTCAGGAGCCTATTGTTAAGCGTTTTGCCAATAGACACCGTTTAGAAAAAAAGAATCCAATGGCCGCTCGAAGTGAGGCCGTAGAGCCTATAGTGTACTATCTCGATCCTGGAACGCCAGAGCCTGTACGTTCGGCTTTATTGGAAGGGGCTTCATGGTGGAATCAGGCTTTTGAAGCTGCTGGCTTTATCGATGCTTTTCAAGTAAAAATGTTACCACAAGATGCAGATCCCATGGATGTGCGCTACAATATGATACAATGGGTACACCGCAGTACAAGAGGGTGGAGTTATGGTGCCAGTGTCACCGACCCGCGTACTGGTGAAATTATCAAAGGGCATGTAAGCCTAGGTAGTTTACGTATTCGTCAAGACTATCTCATAGCTCAAGCTTTGATGCAGGCTCCTTTTGCAAAAAGTGATGACAATTACCAGCCTATGCTGGAGATGGCTTTGGCAAGAATTCGACAATTATCGGCACATGAAGTGGGGCATACCTTAGGTTTTGCTCATAATTTTGCAGCGAGTACCAAAGACAGGGCCAGTGTGATGGATTATCCGCATCCTAATCTAGTTTGGGATGGAAAAGCCGTCGATTTTTCTAAAGCATATGCCACGGGTATTGGCGATTGGGACAAGGTGACGGTAAAGTACAGTTATGGCATAGCTGCTCAGGGAGTAAGTGAGGCGACTTACTTAAATGGGGTCTTGCTAGAGGCCGAAAAAGAGGGGTTGCGCTATATTACCGATAGTGATGCACGTGCTAGAGGTGGCGCGCATTATCAGGCACATTTATGGGATAATGGCAATAGTGCTTACACCGAGTTAGAACAAGTATTAACATTGAGAAAAGGAGCAATCTCCAATTTTTCTGTAGATAATATTCCTTCGCAACAGCCGTATTCGGTGCTGGAAGATGTATTTGTACCGCTTTATTTTTACCATAGGTATCAAACAGAAGCCGCTGTCAAAATGGTAGGTGGGCTCAAGTATGATTATAAAGTAAAAGGGGATCCCTATTTAATAACCACCGAGATTCTCGCTGCCAAAGAACAAGAAAAAGCTTTGGAGGCAGTATTAAAAACACTATCTGCAACACATCTAGCCATTCCAAAAGAAAAATTAGCCCTTTTTCCACCCAGAGCCCACGGGTATAACCGCAGTCGCGAAAGTTTTAAAAGTAACAACGGCGTAGGATTTGATGCCTTAGGAGCGGCAGCGACCGCCAGTGATATGACCTTGGGATTATTACTGCATCCAGAGCGTGCCAATCGCATGGTGCAACAAGCCGCTTTAGATCAAAAGCAAATGGGATTAGATGGAATGCTTAAAGCGCTAGTCAAACAGACCTTTCTTAAAAACACCAATGACCGCTATGAAGCTACTGTGCAGCAAACCATCAACTATAATGTTTTAAAACATTTGATGAATCTCGCAGTACACCCCAAATCGATTCCTCAAACGAGCGCTTTCGCGAAAGCGCAACTCAAAGAATTACAACAACAATTTACCTTAGATGCCCAAGGAGCAGACGGGGCATATATGGCCGATCAAATAGCGCAGTTTTTTGAGCATCCAGAAAAATTTAAAGTACTGCCTAGTCCTAAAATACCTGACGGATCTCCTATTGGATGCTATTAATGGTAGGCCCTTAAAATTTATAAAAGACCCACTATACCTAAATGATGTTATGAAGATTGATCTGAGATCGGATACCTTGACCAAACCTACACCAGCCATGCTCGAATATATGATGCAGGCCGAGGTTGGAGATGATGTTTATAAAGAAGACCCAACAGTTAACGCCTTAGAGACGAAAGTAGCTGCCTATTTTGGAATGGATACCGCTTTGTATTTTCCAACCGGTACTATGGCCAATCAGGCTGCTATCAAAATTCACACCCAACCCGGAGAACAGCTCATCGCCGATGCCTATGCCCATGTGTACAATTATGAAGGTGGAGGAGTGTCGTTTAACAGTGGTGTCTCCTGTAAATTACTCTCGGGAACCCGAGGTAAGATTACGGCAGCACAGGTGGCCGGAGCGATCAATCCTCCAGATTTTTATCACAGCCCCTTAACGTCTTTGGTTTGTTTGGAAAATACCACAAATAAAGGTGGGGGTGCATGTTATGATCTTGAAGAAATAAAAGCTATAAGAGAGGTTTGTAATACCCATGAACTTGGGTTACATCTAGATGGTGCGCGTCTTTGGAATGCTTTAGTCGCTACAAAACAATCACCTAAAGAATACGGGCAACTCTTTGATACCATCTCGGTGTGTTTGTCTAAAGGATTGGGGGCTCCTATGGGGTCTGTCCTAGTAGGTAAGCAGTCACTCATGAACAAGGCCATACGGGTGCGCAAAGTACTTGGCGGAGGAATGCGTCAGTTAGGCTATATGGCCGCGGCAGGCCTTTATGCCTTAGAGCATCACATCGAGCGATTAGAAGAAGACCATGAGCGCGCATTGGCGCTGGCGGCTGGACTCTTTCAAATAGATTGTGTAGCTCACGTAGAAGAGGTAGCTACCAATATTATCATCTTCCAAATAGATGAAACACCTCGTGCTATTTCGTTTCTCGAATACTTAAAATCCAATGAGGTGATTATAAGTGATATGGGGCAAGGTAAATTGCGTATGGTCACTCATTATGATTACACCCAAGCGCAACACGAGCACCTACTTCAGCTTTTGTCTTCTTTTTAATTAAAATGGAAGTTATAGAGGAAAGGATAATCCTATAGCGCTAAACATTTTCAGTTTTTGTGTTATTTATCGATTTAACTTTGTAATTGGTCGAAATTAAGTGGTGCTAATCATGTTAAAAAAATATTAATATGATAGTAGTAATTTTGTAACTTTAAGTTGAAAATCAACATCTTATAACACAAAACTATCAATTATGAAGAAAATTTTATTATTCTGTGCGGCATTTGCTTTGACAGTAATTTCTGCAACAGCACAAGATTTACCGGCAAACCCTGAACCTGGAAAATGTTACGTTCGTTGTACTACTCCAGATATTTATGAAACGCAAACGGTTCAATTAACAAAGACTCCAGCCTATAAAAAGCTTAAAGTTGTTCCCGCTCAATACGAAACTCAAACCGAACGCGTCATGGTTAAAGAAGCGGCCAAGCGACTACGCGTGATACCTGCAACCTATAAGACAGAGACGGTGACTTATGTAAAAAGTACTACAGGTTCTTCTTTACGTGTGATTCCTGCTTCTTTTGCTAATGCGACAGAGACCGTAGAGACTAAAGCGGCCTATGCCCAGTGGGAACTAGGCGCTCCAGCTCCAGATTGTGCTTCTTCAAACCCAGACGATTGCCGCTACTGGTGTTATAAAGGATACCCAGCCGAGTATGAAACCGTATCTATACGAACTCTAGCGGCAGATGCAGCAGTGCAATCTACCCCTGGTTCATCGGCCAATGCTACCTATACGATACGTGTAGTAGATGAGCAAGCTCGTGTCGTCGAAGAAGAAATCCCAGCAGAATATGCGACCATTAAAAAAACAGTTCTCGTTAAAGATGCTACCACAACTGCAGAAACAGTACCTGCAACTTATACTACCGTATCTAAAGAAGTCTTAAAACAAAAAGGAGGACTAACCACTTGGAGAGAGGTAGAATGTGCCTTAGTAGAATATCAAGCACTACCCATTAATTGGAACTTAGGGAGTGCTACCTTAACACCAGCTGCCAAAGCGATTATCGACACTCGCTTGATGCCATTATTGGCTCAAAACCCAGGTGTAAAATTAGAGATCGCTTCACATACAGATTCTCGCGGTGGTGCTACTGCTAATCAAAACTTATCAGAGCGTCGTGCTCAAGCCGTAGTAAACTACCTTATTTCTAAAGGAGTAAACAATAGCTTATTAGTGGCTAACGGTTTTGGAGAGCGTAGATTAAAAAATAGATGTGCCGACGGTGTTTCTTGTACAGAGCGTCAGCATGCGGTTAATCGTCGTACCGAATTTCGTTTGATTAACAACTAGTTAAACCCATTACAAATAACCATCCATAACCTAAACGCCCCGATATTCGGGGCGTTTTTTATAGTGTAGATTATGAGTGTATGGATACGACTGAAGGCCATTTTATTTTTTTAGTCAAATACCAACCATAGATAAAACAGGGCAAGACCAATAGGGTAATAAAGACCGCCGCCGATAACGAATAACTTTCGGATGTTTTGTCAAGAGGAGCTCCCATATCATCAATCTTGGCCGCAAAGTCTATCAAAGCGTGAACGATAATTAAGGGAGTCAATCTTTTGGTCACCAATAAAAGCACGCCAAACATAAACCCAATAAAAGTGGCGTAAAGAACCTGTGACACTTCGCCATAAATACCTTTGTCAAATTTGAGTAAGTGCATCACTCCAAAGATCAAGGCTACCACCAATACAGATACAATCAATTGCTTTTTACTATCGACAAAATATTTGATGGTATAGGACTGTAAAAAACCCCGTATACTCAATTCTTCCGACCATCCTATACTCAAACAATAACAGATCAATAGAAGTAGATTGATCCATAAATTGTCTTGAGGAATTTTATCTATAAATACGACATTAAGCAAGGCGATATACAAAGGGAATAGTAAATATTTGGGCTGCTGCAGAAGGGTTTGAGACAAACCGCTTAATTGCTTTAGCTCGAAGTGTTGTATGCCGTAATAGGACACGGCAACAATGATGAGGTTAATTACAATACCTAATGTTATTCGGGAAATGTAGTCTGTATACCCTGCCTGTAAAAGTTGACCAAAGGTCCACTCTCTACCAAGGACGATAAGGATTAGGAAAACGATAAAACCGAAAAGCGGACGCATTTTTTGATACCTCATAAGGCTATTTATTACTATAGACGGCAGCTATAACTCAAAAGTTGCCTATACTTTTGGTCTGGTACTAAATTTAACAAAAATTCTTTTGCCCCTTATTTCTAACAGGATTTTAGATCCCGATATGATGCGCGAGCAAACCTTATTAAAACCTATGAATTTTTAATTTTTTTTGACGGTATTTATAATGTTGATCGATGGTGGGTAATTTTCTAATAAAGGCTTCTTAAAAAAAAGAAATAATCCTACTTTTGCCTATGCAAAACAATGTCCTAATTCTCGACTTCGGGTCTCAATATACGCAGTTAATTGCCCGTCGTGTACGCGAGCTCAACATCTACTGCGAAATTAAGCCATACAATAAACTACCTCAAGACTTAGACGCTTACAAAGCGGTGATCTTATCGGGTTCGCCTCATTCGGTGCGCGCTCAGGATGCGCCGCATCCAGACTTGTCTGAGATCAAAGGCAAAAAACCACTATTAGGAATTTGTTATGGTGCCCAATATCTCGCGCATTTTAATGGCGGAGAGGTAGGACAGTCCAGCACCAGAGAATACGGTAGGGCCAATCTTTCTATGGTCAAAGATGACGAGCCATTTTTGATGGCTGTTTCTCGAGACAGTCAGGTGTGGATGAGTCATAGCGATACGATAAAGCGATTGCCAGACGGAGCTGTGAATATTGCTTCTACTCATGATGTTGCACACGCAGCCTATAAGTTGAAAGGGGAGCAAACCTACGGAATCCAATTTCACCCAGAGGTATATCACTCTACCGACGGAAAGCAGATTTTAGAAAATTTCTTAGTACACATCGCTCAGGTTGAACAAAGCTGGACACCAGACGCTTTTGTAGAGACTACTGTTGCGCATTTACAAGAGAAACTTGGTAACGATCGCGTCATTTTAGGGCTCTCTGGTGGTGTTGATAGTACGGTGGCGGCTACCTTATTACATAAAGCGATAGGAAAAAATCTCTATTGCATCTTTGTCAATAATGGATTGCTAAGAAAAAATGAATTTGATGAAGTCTTACAGCAATATGAAGGAATGGGGCTCAATGTCAAAGGCGTAGATGCTTCAGATCGTTTTCTTGAAGCATTAGCTGGAGAGAGTGATCCCGAGACCAAACGCAAAGCTATTGGAAGGGTTTTTATAGAAGTGTTTGACGATGAGAGTAAAATGGTAACCAATGCCAAATGGCTTGGACAGGGTACCATCTACCCAGATGTGATTGAATCTGTGAGTGCCACTGGTGGACCAAGCGCTACCATAAAGTCGCATCACAACGTAGGCGGTTTGCCCGATTTTATGCAACTTAAAGTTGTCGAACCCTTAAAAATGCTTTTTAAAGACGAAGTACGCCGTGTAGGAGCCAGTATGGGCTTACCAGCGCAATTATTGGGTAGGCATCCTTTTCCAGGACCTGGACTGGCGATACGGATCTTAGGAGATATTACCGCCGAAAAAGTGCGTATCTTACAAGAGGTAGATCACATTTTTATCAAGGCCTTACGCGATTGGGGGCTCTATGACGATGTGTGGCAAGCTGGGGCGATGTTGCTACCGGTAAACTCTGTTGGGGTTATGGGTGATGAGCGAACCTATGAAAAATGCGTAGCATTAAGAGCAGTTGAGAGTACCGATGGGATGACCGCAGATTGGGTAAATCTACCCTATGACTTTTTACAAAAGGTCTCAAATGATATAATAAATAAGGTAAAAGGCGTTAATAGAGTGGTGTATGACATCAGTTCTAAACCTCCTGCCACCATTGAGTGGGAATAAACCAATTTTATGAAGAAAGTCCTCCTTATAGCAGCTGTATGGTGTTGTTGCGCTTTCGCGAAAGCGTGTACATCAACCGCGTCAGTCATTCAAGAATTTGTCTCACATCAGGTTGAAGCTGGTGAAACCGTGTACAGTATTTCTAAAAAATACAATGTAACCGAAAAGCAAATTATCAAACTAAACCCGGATGCCAAACGCAGTATTTATGAAGGTCTGGTGTTGATCTTACCGGCCAATGCAAAGGTTATTGACATCGTAGCGCCCGAACAAAAAACGATAAAATTTAAAAAGCATAAGGTCAAACGCAAAGAGACGTTGTACAGTATTTCAAAAAAATATGGTGTGTCTCAAGACGCTATCAAACGTTTTAATAAGCAATTGTATAGCGAGCCTTTGCGCAAGGGGGATAAAATTCAAATCCCACTCAATTTTGAAGCGCCAGCTACAGATACTGGTGTTGGGTCTGGGGTGAGTACAGAAGATCCACCTAGAGATCAGCCCAATTATGGCACCCATATCGTAAAAGCCAAAGAGACCAAATACGGTGTGGCTCGAATGTACGGGATCACCATTGCCGAACTTGAGGCGATGAATCCAGCCATGGGCGCGGGGCTTCAACAAGGCGCTAGTATACGCGTACCTCGAGAGAAAGTAACAGAGACGGCGGTTATAGATACCGATACGTTTTCATTTTACGAAGTTGTAAAGGGAGATACCATGTTTAGCCTGCTGCGCCGTTTGGGTATGAAGGCCGATGATTTACTAGCGCTTAACCCATCTCTAGACGAAGGCCTTAAAGAAGGCATGGTGTTAAAGATTCCTAAGACGAGCGGTTTGGCTACAGACACAATAACGGCCAATGAAGGCATGGCCGCAGAGAATCAAGTTGTAAATCTAGCCGATAGTATTAGAGTGCTATCTACCAAAAAGCTGGTGATGATGCTACCCTTTGGGCTTGATCGCATTGAGTCAGACACAACACTTACAGAGAAAGACCTGCTAAAAAAGGATTTGCTTTTGCGTATCTCACTTGATTTTCACTCTGGTGCACTTATGGCTATAGAGGCGGCCAAAGCAAGAGGTATCTCTGTAGATTTGGAGGTGCTAGATACCCAATACGACCGTTCTAATGGTACAGCTACCAATGCGCGTTATGTAGAAAATGCGTTAGATAATAGAAAGATAAAGAGTGCCGATGTGGTAATTGGTCCTATTATGAGCAGTAATGTCAATAGAGTTTCCAGTATCTTGCGACCCTCAGGAATCCCTGTTATTTCTCCACTTACCGAGAAGGTCACAGGCGCTAGAAATGTCTTTCAATCCAGACCCAGTAAGCAACAGCAAGAAGCCTTAATGCTTTCGTATTTAAAAGCACATGCTAAGGATAAGAATATCATCATTATTGCAGACGCAAAAAATCAAAGCACGCGTTCCAAACTTGTCGCCTTGTTTCCAACGGCAAAAGAGGTGGTACCTCGCTCTGGAGAGAAGGGGTACTATTTGTATCCCGATGATATTCCAAATCAAATTTCGGCTACACAAGAAAATTGGGTCATCTTAGAAACCAATGACATTCCACTTATTAGCAATGTCACTACCAATCTCAATACCTTAGCTACTACCAATAATATCACCTTATTGACCACAGATCGTGGCTCGGCTTATGACAGTGACGAGATACAGCACTTGCACCTCAGTAATTTAAAATTTCATTTTCCATCGATTAATAATCAATCCAAAAATGAAGCTATTAATGCCTTTACAGAGGCTTATGAAGATAAATACACGATTAGCCCAAGTCGTTTTGCGATAAGAGGTTATGACATTGTTTATGATACGCTACTGCGTCTTGCTTACAAAGAAACCCTAGATCAAGCGGCAAAAACTGGGATAGAAACCGAGCAGGTTGAAAATAAATTTAGTTATAGGCCAGCTGGTCGTGGCGGTTTTATCAATGAAGCCGTTTACTTGATGCGCTATGGCGAAAATCTTCAACTGGAAGAAATACCACTAGATTCTTTCTTAGAAGAATAAAAAAAAAGGTGCTCTAAAAAGCACCTTTTTTTTATAGACCGCCATTGGCTTGTAAATCTGCAATACAGAGCTCATCAAAATCGGGTATGGTGGAGAGACTACTACTGTTAAAAATATTTGTTACCGTTTGGAAATACATCAGACAATCTTCTACCACACAGTGTCTGTTATTATCGGGGTCTTCATGATCTGAGGTAAGTGGGGTTCCAATATTAACAAGACCAAAGATATGCCCAAATTCATGGCGCAAAGTAGAGGTTTCTATAAGCGTTCTATTAATACCGGTTGGAGATTGGTCGGCCAGATCCATGAATGTTTTTTCATAAATCACCATCGAGGTATTGCGATAGGCCGTTCCCAATACCACCGAACTTCCAGAATTTGAAGACGAATTGCCATCAGAGAAAAAGATATACACCCCTATTTCGTCTCCATTATTAAAAACCGTGCGATTTTCATCTTCTATGGCTACGATTTCGTTGATAGTGTAGGGAGGGGTTTGTGTAGGTTCAATTCTGTTTTCTACAATGGTGATCCCATCAGGCTTATCGAGACGCGCCTCTAAAAAATCATCGATCAAATCTATGGTTTCTTGTGTGGGTCTAAACCCGTCAGGGTAGGCGAGTTCTACACGCAAACTCGTAAACTCATCGGCAGACAATAACTCGTTTGCAGAAGTGCCAAGGGGTTGCTTGTTGGCGCTGTTTTCGGTAGTTTGTTGGGGGGTATTGTCGCCGTCATCGTCTTTTTTACAGCTTACGCCGATCAATCCTATCAAAAGTAAGGCTGCTATTGCTTTCTCAAAGCGAAGTGAAGTCCTTTTCATATATTTATGCATACTAATTAATCGTAAAGATGAAGAAAATATTACTTATCCTTTTTGTTTTTATTGCAAATGTAAGCTTAAAAGCACAAGAGAATAGCTTTAGACAAGATGTATTAACCTATCTCGAAATTAACGGCACTACCCAGCAATACAGTGAGGCCATCGATAAACTCTTTGACTTGCTCAAACGACAATACGCCAGTCAAAAGGTTGAAGAAAAAGTATGGACTGCTTTGCGCAAAGAGTCTCAAGGAGAATTAGGTAAAATAAAAGCGATGTTGGTCTCTGCCTATAGAGGGACCTACACACAAGAAGATATACAAAGTTTAATTGCTTTTTATAAAACAGACGCTGGTAAGCAGTTATTACAAGATCAGACAGCGATGACAACACAGCAACGCCAAGAGGCGAGTGCTTTTTACAATGGAGAAACTGGACAGAAAGTATTGACCTCTCGAGATAAAATTTCTCAGAGCGTGGCAGAAGTTTCACAAATTTGGAGTCGGGATTTATATCAAAAGATGCGAGACAAATTAGCAGAGAAGGGCTATCTCATGCAAGAGTAAGTCTGGCGAGATAATCATAATGCGGGCCTTCCATAATTAGTCTACACTGCAATCCGTTTTGAGTGGCAAAGCTAGCTAATGTTTCAAAATCGAGATATAACCACTCAAATAAAGGACCTTTCTCACCTTTATAATGCATTTGATAGGTCACCTCGCCATAGTACTCTTTGTGTGTGTCTACCCAAAAACCACCATCTTCATCTTCGTACATATATTTGATATCAGAACTATCTATTAAGATTTGCCCCTCTGCAGAGAGTAGTGCTTTTAAATGTTGTAAAGCGTCATCTACATTGGCAATTGTACCAAAAATACCTGTTCCGTTCATCAGTAATAATAGGGTGTCGTACTGGCCTTTATGCTCAAAAACATTTTGGTTGAGCAGGCGATAGGGTGCGGTTGCACTACTTTTTTCTAGACGCTTTCGCGAAAAATCGATCGCACCTCTTGAAAGATCAAGCCCCATGACCTCAATACCCTGCTCGTGTAACCACAAGCTATGACTCCCAGCTCCCGAACCAATATCTAAGGTCTTGCCCTTGCACAACTTCAAGGCTTGTTGTTCTATCTGTGGCATTTCATCATAAGATCGGCAGAGATAGGCTAGGGGTAAATAATCATCATCGGCTATAGACGAAGATACGATGATGTCTTGTGTGGTTTGACCTTTGTCAATATCGTTTAGGGCAAGTCCAAAAATATCTGAAGAAGGTGTCATGAGGTATAAGTATATTTGCGCTATGGAAGAGATCATAAAAGCCCTACCAAAACGGGCCAAAGATAAGGAGAATGAAAACAAGAAGTTTTTTGCCAAGCTCAGAGCCAAACCTCCCAAGAATCTCGACTACATGATGCAAGAATTGCATGAGCAGGAATTTCAAGTGACAGATTGTTTGTCTTGTGCCAATTGTTGTAAAACTACAGGTCCGCTTTTTACTGCCAAAGATATCAGTCGTATATCCAAACGCTTTAAGATGAAAGAGTTTGACTTTATACAACAGTATTTGCGTATAGATGAAGATAACGACTATGTATTACAACAAACACCTTGTGTTTTTCTTGGAGCAGATAACTACTGTTCAATTTACGAATATCGACCTAAAGCCTGTCGCGAATTTCCGCATACCGACCGCAAAAAATTTCAACAGATATCCAAACTCACTTTGGAGAATGTAAAAATGTGTCCGGCCGCTTTTAATATAGTGGAGGCGCTAAAAGAAAGCGTTGCCAAAGGCAAATAAACTCCAAAATCTGCTCGCTTTTGACCAGGAGTTTTATGCGCACTCTCACTAGTATGACCCACACCAAGGCACTATTGATTTATTTTTTTTGAAGTTGTTGTAACAAATAGACAAGCAACTCGTCTTCCTAATAACTAACCAAGCAGCATGGATCAAACAACATTCATACAGCAAGTGAATCCGTTTAAGGATAAGGTATACCGCGTGGCCAAGCGATTGCTAGTATCTGATGACGAGGCTCAGGACGCTACTCAGGAAATACTCCTGAAACTATGGACGCACCGATCTAAGTTTGCACAATATCGAAGTGTAGAAGCATTTGCGATGACAATGACCAAGAATTATTGTTATGACAAGCTCAAGGCCAAGAGTAGTTCCAATTTAAAAATTGTTCATAACAATTATGAAGATCATTCCTGGAACACAGGACGTCAGGTCGAAGTGGCCGATGAGGTCGCATGGGTTTTTAAATTGATGAAAGATTTGCCCAAGCAACAACAACTCATCGTGCAGCTTAGAGATATTGAACAATTTAACAATAGCGAGATAGCAGACATGCTCGAAATGAATGAAACGGCAGTTCGGGTGGCGCTATCAAGAGCGAGAAAAACATTGAGAGAAGCATTAATTAAAAAACAGAATTATGGAATCCAATAAGGTAGAGCGACTGTTGGAACGCTATTTTGAAGGCGAGACCAATCTGACAGAGGAAAAAGTCCTGAGAACCTACTTCACATCGGGTGAGGTGGCACCACATCTACAGGCATATGTCGGGCTGTTTTCAGCTTTCGCGAAAGCGCAAGAAGACACATTTGAATCGCCTATTGTGATTCCTAGTAAAAGAAGAAATACCACTTGGTTGGTAAGTGCTGTAGCCATTGTATTAGTAACTATAGGCTTTTTTATACAGCAACAGTCAAGCGAGCAAACAGTAAGCGGTGATTTTAAGGATAATCCTGAAATGGCCGTATTAAAAGCAAAACAATCACTGTTGTTAGTCTCAAGAATGATCAATCAAAGTACGTCGCAGCTGGGCGCCGTAAAAGCCTTTGATAATGCACCCAGTCCATTTTTTAAATAAAATTTTTAAATCAAAAAACAATGAAAAAAGTAATAGTAGCCTTAGCCTTTGTATTGTCGTCTATAGCCGTAACAGCACAAAGTGAATTTGACAAATTTGAAGATGTAAAAGGCGTGCAGTCTTTGATTATGAATCAAAAGATGTTCAAATTGTTGAGTAAAGTAGATCTCAATGCTTCAGATCCTGAAGTACAGGCCTACAAAGAATTGGTAGACAATCTTGAGAATATTAAGATGTATACCAGTAGCGATGCAGGTGTAATGTCACAAATGGCAGGCGCGATGAAATCCTATTTAGGGAAAGGGAAATTACAAGAACTCATGCGTGCTACCGGAGACGAGGGTACCGCAAAATTCTACTACATCCCTGGTAAAACCGATGATTACGTAAGCGAATTTGTTATGTTTCTCAACGGAAGCGTAGATGGAGAGAATCGCGCAGTGTTTTTTCAACTCACAGGTAATATCGATTTAAAGCAAGTGTCTAAACTCGCTCAAGAATTCGATTTCAAGGGTAGTGACGAGCTTAAGGATGTAGAAAACGCTAAAAAAGGATAAATCATGAAAACAACAATAAAAAGTATACTGGCAGTTGTTGTGTGCAGTTTGCTCTTGGTAAGCTGTAACAATCAGCAAAGCTTGCAGGAGTATTATGTAGACAATCAAGAAAATGCCAATTTTGTAATGGTCGATGTACCTACGAGCCTAATAAGTGAGGATAGTCAAGCCCTGGATGCCGAGCAAAAAAAGATTTTAAAAACCTTGCGCAAAATCAACATCATGGCCTATCCTTTAAAAGAGGATACCCAGGCTAATTTTGAAAGCGAGAAAACTAAAGTTAACACGATTTTGGCCTCTGATGATTATCAAGAATTGATGAAAGTCAACTCGGATATGGGCGCTATGAAACTCTATTTTAGAGGAGAAGAAGATGCTATAGACGAGGTGGTTGTATTTGCCTCTCAAGATACCAAAGGCTTTATGTTAGCGCGTTTACTAGGCGATGATATGAATATTGGAGATATGATGAAACTCGCTCAATCTATGGAGAAAGGTGACATTGATGTTTCTCAATTTGAAGGTGTCATGGATGTTTTTAATGACAATTAAGCTAGCGGTATATCACGCGATAACCACCCAATTGTAGGTGTTGAACAACCTAAAACTCCCGTCATAGCACGGGAGTTTTTTTATGGTTATACCTTTGCTACAATGTCAGTTTAGACCTCGGCGTCCATTACATCGGTAACCACGTGATATCTCGGATCGTCTATTGCCGACTCTATAACAGTTTCAAATTCTGGATTGGCTTTTAATAGCAAGGCTTTACATTCTGGGCTGAGGTGGGTTAGTTTAATATCTTTACCAGCATCCAAATATTTATTGGCCACATTGCGCAGCGCTTCTATGCCCGAATGATCATTAACCTGAGATTCTATAAAATCAATTTCGACTTTATCTGGATCGTTGCGCACATCAAATTTGGCATTAAAATTTTGGATAGACCCAAAAAATAGGGGTCCCCATATTTGGTACACCTTAGTGCCATCTGGTTTGAGGTGTTTTCTCGCTCTAATTCGAATCGCATTGCGCCAAGCAAATACAAGCGCACTCATAATCACCCCTGCAATAACAGCAATGGCCAAGTCTTTCCAAACGGTAATGGCAGAAACGGCAATCAAGACAAATGCATCGGCTAGCGGTATTTTATTTATGATTCTAAAACTAGACCAAGCAAAGGTGCCAATAACCACCATAAACATAACACCCACTAGTGCAGCAATAGGAATTTGCTCAATAAGTGGGGCACCAAACAATACAAAACACAACAGTGCCACGGCAGCAACGATGCCCGATAACCTACCACGACCTCCAGAATTGACATTGATAATAGATTGTCCAATCATGGCACAACCCCCCATACCTCCAAAAAGGCCATTGATGATATTAGCACTTCCTTGAGCCACACATTCTCTATTTCCAGAGCCTCGTGTTTCTGTAAGATCATCGATAAGATTTAAGGTCATCAATGACTCTATAAGACCTACGGCTGCCAAGACTCCAGCAGTAGATATAATAAGCCCCCAGTGACCTTCTAAAGTATCCAGGAGACTAAAAATTTGTATTTGAAAGCTAGGCAAGCCACCCTCCAATCCCGATCCCCCGCCGTCACGAATAAAAGATCCTACCGTACTCATATCCAATTTTCCAAATATCACTACAGCGGCAACCACAAGAATAGCTACCAAAGCCGCGGGTACCTTTTTAGTTAGTTTTGGTAAAAAATACATAATAGCCATAGTAAGGCCTACAAATGCCATCATCAACCAAAAGGAACCATTGGCAAATAGATCCGAAAACCATTGTCCAGGCTCGCTCCATAGGCTTACACCCTCTGGAGTAACCTCAGGAAAGAGCGATAATTGTGACAAGAAAATGACAATTGCAAGTCCATTGACAAATCCCATCATTACTGGATGTGGGATCAAGCGCACAAATTTACCGAGTTTAAAAATTCCGGCGGTTATTTGAATAGCTCCCACAAAGAGCAAGGTGATAAATAACCACTGCAAACCGAGGTTTTCTATGGGTGTTGCCAGCGCATCACCTACTTCATTTCCCTTTTGGATCATATGTACCATAACTACTGCCATGGCTCCTGTGGCACCAGAGATCATACCCGGTCTTCCTCCAAATACAGCCGTCACGATACCCATCATAAAGGCACCGTAAAGACCAACCAAAGGATCTATACCAGCCACAAAGGCAAACGCTACGGCTTCTGGGACTAAAGCCAATGCAACGGTCAATCCGGAGAGGATATCGTTTTTTGGATTGACTGTAAAATTATTAAATAGTGCTGTCATGAGGCAAATTTTCAAAGGGCGCAAAGATATGATATTCTTTGCGGTAGCACTAATAGCAACAATCTAATTTTTGAAACAGACTCTTGTTGTGGTGTGCCAGCCATAGTAAGTATAATTTTAATACGGGATCAACCTAGAGGCGTTATCGCAAACAACTAGCTCGATTGAGTACAACCCAATAAATAAGCCCTACATTTGCCCAAAATTGAAATGAGTGATTCTTGCGTAATTGACATTTCTTAAACCATATTTATGTCATTTGAATCATTAGGCCTTTCTCCATCATTGTTGAAAGCCGTAAGTAAAAAGGGATATACCCAACCTTCACCCATACAAGAAAAGGCCATTCCAAAAATATTGGAAGGCAAGGACGTACTGGCTTCTGCTCAAACAGGAACAGGGAAGACCGCTGGATTTACCCTTCCTATATTACAACTCCTATCAGAAAAAAGACCAGATAAAAAACGTGTTATACGTTCGCTTATTTTGACCCCCACACGAGAATTGGCGGCCCAGATACATGAAAATGTAACCGCATATAGTAGCTTTCTCGATATTCGTGCTACGGTTATTTTTGGTGGTGTCAATGCCAATCCTCAAATTAGAACACTACGACAAGGGGTTGATATTCTTATTGCTACTCCAGGTCGCTTACTCGACTTACAGCACCAGGGATATATTTCGCTCAAAAGCGTAGAAATTCTAGTGCTAGACGAGGCAGACCGTATGCTCGATATGGGTTTTGTAAGAGACATCAAACGCATTATGGCCTTATTACCTAAACAGCGTCAGAGTTTGTTGTTTAGTGCGACCTTTTCGGCAGCGATTAAAGATTTGGCCAATGGGCTATTACATCAGCCTATTCTTATCGAGGCCACCCCAGAAAACACCACTGCCGAAAAGGTATCCCATAAGATCTATCGCGTCGATAAAGCAAACAAAGCAGCCTTAACTATAGCTTTGATCAAAGAAGGCAACTGGGATCAAGTATTGGTTTTTACACGTACCAAGCACGGTGCCAATCGATTGAGTAAAAAATTAGATAAGGCAGGTATTAGCAGTGCCGCTATTCACGGTAATAAAACCCAAAATGCTCGTACCAAGGCATTAGCAGGATTTAAGGACAACAGTATTCGCGTATTGGTAGCTACCGATATAGCAGCGCGTGGTTTGGATATACCACTGTTACCACATGTGATCAATTACGAACTGCCTAATGTCCCAGAAGACTATGTACACCGCATAGGACGAACGGGTAGAGCAGGAGCCGAAGGAGAGGCCATATCACTAGTAGGCCTAGACGAAAAAGATTATGTGAGAGGTATTGAGCGCTTGCTAGCACAAAAAATATCAAAAGAAGTTGTGCCTGGTTTTGAGCCTACAGATACTGTAGAGAGTCTCAACGAGGCTGCAAAGCAACAAAATTCGGGAAGACCAGATCGCAGAAATAGTAGGGGGCAAAAAAGCCAGCAGGGCTCGAGGTCATCAAAAAATAATACTAGAGGTCGTAATAAGCGCAGTGGCTCACGTCGTTAGCCTATACAAATCACAACACCTAATTATAGCGACGCTTTGCGATCAATTTCAAATTGATGCAGCTCTCGTCCCAACTGTGCCAAAAACGGAATGCCAATGCTTTCATACTGGTATTGGTCATCGTTAAATATGCCATTTTCGTTTACCAATACCGTTGCCGACAACAAAAAGTGAACCTGGGCCTGGGTATCTACGATATAAGCGGTTTCGGTGAGGGTGCCATAGGCATATCCAACCTTATTGTATATCGTAATATGATCGGGAATGGGAGATTCTGAATCTCCAAATAGAAAAAATTTGACATAACTGTCGGGATAAGATTCTTGATCATATCCCGCTTCTCTGGGCCGTTGTTTCATGGCTTTGGTTAATCGCTGTCTAATGGCCGGGGTAAGCTGTAACCGTTCTTCTTGAGAAAATGCAGCAGGAAAAAACAAGCGTTTGATAAACCCATGCTGTGTCTCTAGCGGAAAATAGTTTTTATCATCAAAGTCAAACGGACGCATCTTGAGCGCTCCCTCTTTGATATATCCAATTCCTTTCTTTGCCTTTTTGACAGTGATAGGACTTAAAGAGCTATCTGTAGTGTCTCCAAGTCGTAATGGCTGTCCTTCGTAGGTAGGAAAAAAGCGCAGTTCACTTCTATCGGCACGGGCGGCATGCGTCGTAGACAGCCGATGTGCCAGTCTAAAAGGACCCACATCAAGCGCAGCCATGCGGTTATTGATATAATCACGTCCTAGGGCTTCATAAAGTCTATTATAAGCCTCATTGTCACTAACGGCAAAAATCTGTCGTATGTCATCGGCTATGGTATGTACAGCGCTATCGCGCGAACTAACATATTTGACATCCAGATTGAGTTCAGGATGTTGGGCAACATATTCGGCGGCAAGAACGGCCATGGGTAACTTAACTGTACTGGCCGGATAAAAGTAATTTTTGGTCTTTAACTGAAATTCGTGATCTGTAAATTCTAAGGTACCGGTATCGGTAGTGTCAATTTGGGTAAAAAGGATTTGAACTTCGTGTTGGTCTAAGTTTTGACGCACCTTGGCAATTTGTGGCGATCCAGACTGCATTACTTGGTCTACCGGATTGGTAGTGCAAGAGACCAAAAGACCTAGTACAATAATCAATATTCCCCCTTTCATACCTTAAAAATAAGAAATGCAATAGAAACAGCCCTCTTCTTAGAGGGCTGTTTTTATAGTGTTTTGAATTTGATGAACGATTATATTTGGACCGTTTCCAAGCTTTTAATAGGAGTGAGCGGTATCTGATTGTGAAGCAAATCGTCAAAGGTCTCTCGTTTGCGTATGAGCTTGGCTTCTCCATGGGTCCAAAGTACCTCTGCGGGTCTAAAGCGGCTGTTGTAATTACTAGCCATGGTAAAACAGTAAGCCCCCGCATTTTTAAAAGCAAGTATATCACCTTCGCTTATTTCGGCGATACGTCTGTTATTGGCAAAGGTGTCGGTTTCGCAAATATACCCCACCACACTATAAAAGCGTTCTTTCCCGTTTTCATTTGAGATGTTCACTATTTCGTGCTGGCTCCCATAGAGCATCGGGCGTATTAAATGATTAAACCCAGAATCGATTTGCGCAAATACCGTCGAAGTGGTTTGTTTGACTACGTTTACACTGGCCAAAAACTGACCAGCTTCACTGACCAGAAATTTTCCTGGTTCAAAAGCGAGGGTCAACGGTTTTTTGTACGCTTTCGCGAAAGCGTTAAATCGCGCACCCAACTTCTGGCCAAACTCTTCAATATTGGTCTCGATGTCACCTTCTTTATAGGGCACTTTAAAACCACTCCCAAAATCAATAAATTCTAGATTTTCAAAATGGAGTGCGGTGTCAAATAAGATCTCGGAAGCGTAGAGAAAGACCTCAATATCCAAGATGTCGCTACCCGTGTGCATATGGATGCCATTGATAGTCATGCCTGTATTTTTGACAATCCGAAGTAGGTGAGGAATCTGATGTATGCTAATCCCAAATTTACTATCGATATGTCCCACAGAGATGTTGGTATTGCCTCCTGCCATCACATGAGGATTGATCCGGATACAAACTGGTGTTTTGGGATGTTTGGTGCCAAACTGTTCTAAAATAGACAGATTGTCGATGTTAATTTGGACCCCCATGGCGGCCACCTGCTCAATTTCTATGAGGGAAACCCCATTAGGAGTAAAGATGATTTTTTCTGGGGCGACACCCGCAGCCAGACCTAGAGATACCTCTTGAATAGAAACCGTATCTAAACCAGCCCCTAAATTATTAAGAGTTTGCAGTATTGCTATATTGTTTAAAGCTTTGACCGCATAGTGAATACGTAACTGTTTGACCTGTTTAAAAGCTTGGGTAAG
>PAUP01000054.1 GCA_002712765.1 Cytophagaceae bacterium
GCCTTTATGGCCGATTTGGAAATAAGTGAGGCCCCTTTTTTAAAGTCAAGGCTTACGCCAGCTTCAATGGTTAAGACCTTGCTTTTAGGGATAACAAGAGTTTGGTCTAGGGTATATGCGCCTCTAGCAATACGCAAGCTGTTCTCTGAGTCTTTAATGATAAAGTCAAAGCTGTCATAGTTAGGGGTTTCCCAGTCTTTGTAGGTGCTGGTAAAGTCCTGTAGATCGCTCTCAAGCGCAAACGGCGCTATAGGGGCTTTGCGAGGGAGATCAATAACCTCGATCTGGTGATTTACTCTTAATTTGGCGACGTCTTTAGGGTAATTAAAACTTCCTTTTTTGTTTTTTTTGGATACAAAAGCGTTTACAAAGTAACGGTTAAGGTCAAAGCGAATGGTTTTTTTTTGACGTTTGCCCAATACAACACTGTCTTTGGTGGTGGTTCCAAGAGTGCGTCCGTCGGTGTGAGACAGTCCTGTGATCGCTACGGGATAATCTGATAAATTTTCAAGTGCAACCTCTAGCTGCTGCTCGTCGATGCTATGTAATCCTGCGCTAATAACATCTGAAGGATTGATCGCTTTTTTTATAAAATTGCTGTTGTGTTCGAGTATGGTCAAATCTATGCCATTGCCCAATTCATAGCTCAGGTCTTTGTTAAGGCGAAGCAATTCTGTTTTATGGGTGGCAATTAGGGTGTTGACAAATTTATTTTGGCTAAAACGTTCTAATTTTTCTAATACTGCCGCCGTGTATATTGGATCTTTTTCAGAAAATGGATACTGTATAATTCCTTCTAGGGCTACCCCACTATTAGAATCATAAGAAATAGGTTCCAATTTGTTAGTAATGGGATTGTAATACACCCTGATATTGTGCCAAATCATCCCATGAGCGCCTCCAAATAGATTGGTAAGGGCAACAAAGCTCGATAATTTGTCAAGATCAAAAACCTCAGAAATCTTGTAATCTCCTTTGCGTAAGCCGTCAAGCATTGATTTGGCCGTCGCAAATTGTTTGGCCAGAGCAGGGTCGCTTAACACCTTGTTTTGGTTATATACCTTGATTGGAGCAATCCTTGCGCTTTGAAGGGTACTCGCTACCTCGCGTACGGGTAGGTTGAGATCGTACTCTTTGGCCCGCTCATTCCATAAATAGGATTCATCAAAGGCCACAATTACGCCTGCTCTTCTGCGGTTGTGTTCGATTAGAATTTTGTCAAATGATTCTTCTAATGCCATAACACCTACCCCCTTGGTATGAATGTTGGTATTGGATGTGGTTTTAATGGTAAAATTCACAAAATCATAGCGTAAACCAATGATATCCTGAGCCGTTAGCGCCTTATTGTAAAGCCACTCCCAAAGGTAATTTCTGGTTTTGGGATGTTGTACAGATACTTTGCGCATGCCGTTTAAGGTATGACCATCTTGAATGAGAAAACGGTAGGACCATTTGCGATCGTCCAGCAAGTGATCTGTCCAATCACCTTTGAGACGTAATTCTGTGTCTAGGGTTTTTCCTTGGTAGGATAGGCTCCCTTTCACATAGTCATCGTCATCAGTGATTAGTAGCCCACGAGCTATCGCGTCATTTCTTTTAGTTCTAATTTTCTCAAACGCCGATGCCTTTAGCGTAAGCGTTAAAGAATCCAAACTATTGGTATACTTGTTTTGAAGTATGAGACTAGGGTCAAGACGTAGCTGGGCGATATCGTGAGACCTACCCATACCACTGCGATACCTGCCTGTATTGATATACGCAATATCATCTATATCTAGTGTGGCTTTTGGGTAATTAGCATGCTCAAGCAACCGATCAAAAACACTATATGAAACCCCGTTGTGGGTGATAATTTCAGGACTTTTAAAAAAGTCCAAATTGAGATATGCCGCCTGATTCTTTAATGTGATTTTGTCTTTGACGTAGATGTGCAAGAAAAATAGGTCGGTTTGTAATCGTCCTTCTAAGGGATTTTTGTAGGCATAGATAAGATGAGGCTTACCCATATGACTGCTGAGATAAAGCGATACCAAACTATCGTTATAAACCTGTTGCTCTGGTTGATCCAAAACTTGGGTATAATCAATTTGGGCAGCGGTAATTACGGTGGGGACATTTAGGTCATAGGTTTTGCTCACCCCTGCTGTGACTCCAGTTTCTGAAGAAGTTTGACTCAGTACAAATACACTAAGGGCAACAACCCCAAGGATCACTAGCGAAAGGACCCAGCGACTGTGGTTTGATTTGTCAGATTTTAATTGCATGTATTGATGTACTAATTAAGCGGTATGACTATAAGGTATTATCTATAAAGGTAATATCCATCGTTTTATCCAAGGCGCGTAATTCTGAATTCATTGTATTTAAGGCATCCATAGATGCTACTTTTATTAGGTAATTAACCGTGATGAGCTCTTGGTTTTCCTGTATGCGTTTTAACTCGAGTTGACGGCTGTGTTTGCCTACAATGTCATTGATGGCATTGATCTGATTGGTCTGGGTAGAAGGCGTGCTTTGAATAAGCAGGTTTTGAGTAATACTACTGCCTTTACTTCCGCGTTGATACATGAATACAACAATACCCATCAAGACCACAAACCCCAAAAGGGTAGGCAGCAATTGATTGGCGCCCATACCAAGCCCAATGGCGATGGCGATAAAAAAGTAACCTAACTCTTCAGGTTCTTTAATGGCTGTTCTAAAACGCACGATAGATAAGGCCCCTACCAGCCCCAGAGAGAGCGCTAAGGATGATTTTACAATAGAGATAATTATAAAGGTGGTCACCCCTACAATCATTAACACCTTTGATAACTGCGCTCTATTAGACATCGATTGCCCATAGCGTTTATAGCCCAAGGCTAACACATAGAGCAAGAGTACACATATCAGGATATAGGCGATATAATTGACAAGCGAGAAGGAATCTTCAAAATTTGCGGTAAGTTGATCTAATAGGTTATCCATATAATAGTTCAATAGTAATAAGGTGAGTAAAGATATTTACTAGCTGCAAAAAAACACAAAACTTTTGATTCTCAACAATAATCTGTCTAGAATAACAGCTATTGAGAGCGTTGTTAACATAATCTAGCAGTATTACAATCGGTGTAAATGGAAGCACCCTACAAGGCGATGCGCTCGTTGCAAAAAACAAATTGAGAAATGATGTCATTACAACTAGAAATAATTCCTAGATATTGGTTTTTCTAAACGATTTAAAACAGTATCTTTGCGCGGTGAAAAACGAGGTGTTTTTTTCACTCCCGATCAATCGGGATATTTTGCTAAACATTAAATAGTTAATAATGTCACAAATTACAGGTAAAGTTGCTCAGATTATTGGCCCAGTTGTAGACGTAGCGTTTGCGAGTGGATCAGAACTACCGAAAATTTACGATTCACTAGAAATTGCGAATGCAGACGGATCTAAATTAGTTTTAGAAGTACAGTCTCACATTGGAGAAAATACTGTGCGTACCATCTCTATGGATTCTACCGATGGGTTAAGCCGAGGGGTAGATGCGGTAGCTACTGGTGCTCCAATTCAAATGCCTATTGGAGACGATATTTACGGTCGTCTTTTTAACGTTATTGGAGATGCCATTGACGGTATTGGAAACTTGCCAAAAGCAGGTGATGCCGGTTTGCCAATTCACCGTAGTGCTCCAAAATTTGAGGACTTATCTACATCAACCGAAGTATTATTTACGGGTATCAAAGTAATCGATTTGATCGAGCCTTATGCAAAAGGAGGTAAGATTGGATTATTTGGAGGTGCAGGAGTAGGTAAAACCGTATTGATTCAGGAGTTGATTAACAATATCGCCAAAGGACACGGTGGACTTTCCGTTTTTGCCGGTGTAGGAGAGCGTACTCGTGAAGGAAATGACCTTTTAAGAGAAATGTTAGAGTCTGGTATTATCAAATACGGAGATGACTTTATGCATTCTATGGAAGAAGGTGGATGGGATTTGACAAAGGTGGATAAAGCCGCTATGAAAGATTCTAAAGCAACTTTCGTATTTGGACAAATGAATGAGCCTCCTGGAGCTCGTGCTCGTGTAGCACTTTCAGGATTGACAATAGCCGAGTATTTCCGTGATGGAGCTGGAGAAGGACAAGGGAAGGATGTACTTTTCTTTGTCGATAACATTTTCCGTTTTACTCAAGCAGGTTCTGAGGTATCGGCACTTTTAGGTCGTATGCCATCGGCGGTAGGATATCAACCTACACTAGCTACAGAGATGGGAGCGATGCAAGAGCGTATTACATCAACAAAAAGAGGATCGATTACTTCTGTACAGGCGGTTTACGTACCTGCAGATGACCTTACCGATCCAGCACCAGCGACAACCTTTGCTCACTTGGATGCAACAACAGTACTTTCTCGTAAGATTGCCGAGCTGGGTATTTATCCTGCGGTAGATCCATTAGATTCTACCTCTCGTATTCTTACAGCCGATATTCTTGGTAATGAGCATTACGATTGTGCACAGCGTGTAAAAGAGTTGTTACAGCGTTATAAAGAATTACAAGATATCATCGCGATTCTTGGTATGGAAGAATTATCTGAAGAAGATAAAATGGCCGTAGGACGTGCACGTCGTGTTCAGCGTTTCTTATCTCAGCCATTCCACGTTGCAGAGCAGTTTACAGGTATCCCAGGGGTATTGGTAGATATCAAAGAAACGATCAAAGGTTTTAACATGATTATGGACGGAGAGTTAGATCACCTTCCAGAAGCAGCGTTTAACCTTAAAGGAACCATAGAAGAGGCTATTGAAGCAGGAGAGAAAATGCTTGCCGAAGCTTAATAAATGGGTAATGGTGCTTGAGCGAGGTTTGTAACCGCTTTCGCGAAAGCGCACTCAAAAACAATAGATATGCATTTAGAAATTGTAACTCCTGAAGCTTCATTAGTAAGCGGCGAAGTCACTTCGGTGACGGTACCGGGAATGGATGGAGAATTCCAGATGTTAAATAATCACGCGGCTATTGTAGCCTTGCTCGTTGAAGGAAAAGTATCTTTTGATGGCAATCCTACTATCGCCGAAGGATTTGAAAATAAGTTTGTCAAAGAAGCTAGCGGTAAATGGTCGCTTGAAATTTCGAGCGGAACCGTTGAGATGAATAACAACAAAGTTATCGTCCTAGCCGACTAAGACAAGAATCAACAACTATAAAAGCCCAAAATCGATGCCGATTTTGGGCTTTTTTTATGGAATTTACTTTTTACCTAGCCAAGCTTTTCTCGCCTCCAAAGCGGCCTTACTAGGGTTGGGATCTAGCGCAATACTATAGGTTGGATCACTTGTAAGGGTTAAGGTAGTCTCTTGTGTTTCTCCAAATCGCATATAGCGCACTGAGACCTTATCACCTGGCTTTTTGCCTTCCAACCACTGCTCATAAGCTGCTTTGGTCATAAGCTCCTGATCGTCTATAGCGGTAATGATATCGCCTTTATCCAGCATTGCCTTGTAAGCAGGTGTATGCAAGGTCGTAGTTGCAGCTATTTGCAAACCTGTAGCTGTTTCTGTAAGGCGTAAGCCCGAAAAAGGGGTGTTGTCGTTGCGTTCTAAGCGAAGCCCAACAGTTTTAAACAGACCGTCATAATCTGGCATGCCGCTTTTATAAATGTAGGAGTCAAAGTAGGCTTTCGCGAAAGCGTTACCCGCATAATCTGCCAGCACCTGCTCTAGATCATTAACGGTATAAGCCACTTCGTTCTGACCGTGTTTTTCCCACACCTTTCTAAAATAAGTATCCAGATCGAGTCCTTTTTGACGCAGGCTCAAATCTAAAGCGAGGCCAAGCATACTGCCGTAGGAATAATAGGAGATAAAGGTATTGCCTCTATTTACAGGATCTACCGAGGTGGCCGCGTCTACAAAAGGCGCCTGATAACTCATCTCTATAGGATTAAAAAAATCTCTTGCGGGTGAGTTCCACACATAATTAAAAGTGCCATTAAGACGCTGTGCATAGGTAGAATCTGTAATAATTTGAGCACGCCGCAGCATTAGATTGGTGTAGTAACTGGTAAAGCCTTCGGCAAACCAAAGTGAGGCACTCATATTGGCAGCCGTAAAATCAAAAGGCTCTAAATCTGCAGGGCGTATGCGTTCTACATTCCAACTGTGAAAAAACTCATGGGCTACTGTACCAAGGTTGCGTTGCATCCCTCCACCTGCCAAGGTGCGGCTCGTGGTCAAAATAGTACTGTTGCGATGTTCCATGCCATCACCAGAAACATTAGGATCATAACAGGCCAAAAAGGTGTACCTGCCATAATCAAAATTGGGTAGTGACCCAAAGACTGCTTTTTCTTGCAGTACAAGGGCCTGCACCTGTTTCCAATACTGATCGAGATCTGCTTGGGTGTCTGGACCGTGCAGCACAAAAGCTATGGTCTGTCCATCTACGGTAAAACTACGCTCTTTAAAATTACTTAGCTCTGTAGGACTATCTAAAAAGTAGTACAGATCTGGAGCACTATAGCGAGTGTCGCTTATTTTTTTGAGCTGGGTGGCCACTTTCCATTGGCTGTCTTTAGGAAGGTCAAACTCAATTTCGATAGGACGGGCTTCTGTAGATTCCAAATACATAAAAGTTGCTGGCATATTGAGATGGGCGTGGGCAGTATTGATCTGAGAGTAAGTGCCGTCGGCTCTGTTGGCAAAAAGCGTATATGAAACCGTCACTGTACCGTCGTGACCAGAAATAGTCCAAGAGTAAGGATCTTCACGTCGTATAGAAAGTGCTTCTCCTTTGCCATTAACAGCGTTGACCTCATAAACATTTTTGGCAAATTCGTGTAAGGCATAACGACCAGGAGAGGTGCGAGGCATGCGCACCACAACTTGGGCTTGTTTAATGTTTGGAAAATGAGCGGTGATATTGGCCTGGTGATGTACGGCATTGTCAAAACTTACCGTATAGGTATTGGTTTGTGCCCAACTTGCCAGACTCAAAGACAAAAGACTACAAAAAATTAAGAATATTCGCATAAGTGCTGTTTTGTATAAAAATAGGGAAGTCGGGTCAATAGTCCATACGGGAGATGTCAAAAGCAAAAAGTATCTTTACACTATGTTACCACCAAAACTTCAAAAAAAGTTAGCAGCCCGAGTCAAAAATGACAGCTTGCGTAGCTTAACACAAAGCAGTGAGCTGGTTGATTTGGCCTCCAATGATTATTTGGGCCTTTCTAAAGTACCTGAAATTGCCAAGACAGCATCTACGTTGCTCAAAGCGCAAAAGCAAACGGCACATGGGGCTGGTGGGAGTAGACTCTTAACAGGCAATCACAGTTTATATCCTATTTGTGAGCAAACCGTAGCCTTGTTTCACAATCGTCAGAGCGCCTTACTTTTTAATAGCGGCTATGATGCCAATATTGGGTTTTTTCAAGCTGTTTTACAACGAGGAGATATCATTCTCTTTGACCAATACATACACGCCAGTATAAGAGATGGTATACAAATGAGTCATGCCAAGGCGTATAAGTTTGCCCATAACCAACTCGATGATCTTGAGAAACAATGTCAATGGGCACGAGATAACAAAGCACCCGATGGCCAATTGTATATCGTTACCGAAGCTGTTTTTTCTATGGATGGCGATAGCCCAGATCTCAAAGCCATTGCCCATCTGGCTACACGGTACCAGGGGTTGTTAATTGTAGATGAAGCGCATGCTACAGGCGTATTGGGCAAAAAGGGCGAAGGATTGGTAGCACAATTAGGACTGGAAGATCAAGTGTTTGCTACGTTGGTCACTTTTGGAAAAGCCATGGGGGTTCACGGTGCTGCAATACTAAGCGATTATGATCTTAGAACCTATCTCATAAATTTTGCCAGATCCTTGATTTACACCACAGCGCTCCCACCGCATTCGGTGGCAATGATTGTGGCCGCCTATCGGTATTTGGGCGCTCAAGGCAGCTCGGTTTCTCCCGTTGCCCAATTAGAGCAATACATCACCTATTTTAAACAACAAATAACCGCCTTTCAATTAGAGGCCTATTTTATAGCGAGTGATTCGGCCATTCAGGTGGCCGTTATTCCTGGGGTAGATCGCGTTAAAGCGCTTTCGCGAAAGCTGGAACAAAAAGGATATGATGTTAAACCTATTCTTTCTCCTACGGTAACCGAAGGACAGGAACGGCTGCGTTTTTGTTTACATAGTTTTAATCGTCCCAATGAGTTTAGAGACGTACTGCAAGCGGTTGCCAAGGCCTTGATGTAGCCCCTTAGATACAGGTGAGTAAAATGCCCAAATGAAATCACAAAGCATATCGAAATTCTAGCACATCTTTGGTATTTTTGATACGTAAAACCAAAACCTATGTCATCATATTTTATCACAGGCATATCTACCGAGGTAGGTAAAACTGTAGCCGCAGCCATTGTCACAGAGGCCTTGCAAGCCGATTATTGGAAACCCATACAGGCAGGTGATTTGGATCATTCGGATACGCACAAGGTTAAGGCTTGGGTAAAAAATGATATATCGCAATATCACGATAATGCATTTGCTTTACAGACTCCTATGAGTCCGCATGCAGCGGCAGCTATTGATAAGGTGCATATAGATACCACTGTAATTAAACGCCCAAAAACCAAAAATAAGCTGGTTATTGAAGGCGCTGGAGGTATTTTGGTACCTATAAATGATCGGGAAACCATACTCGATTTGATACACCCCTCAGATAAGGTCATTGTGGTGTCCCGACATTATTTGGGCAGTATTAATCATAGTCTAATGACCATCAAGACACTACAAGATCGCAATATTCAAGTGGCAGGTATCCTATTTTCTGGCGCCGAACATCCCACAACCGAGTCTATAATAGAAAAGATGAGTGGTGTCCCAGTCATTGGCCGTATAGACGAAGAACCCTTTATAGATGCTAATGTAGTAAGTGAATATGCGGCCAGGTTTTCAAAGCAACTACAGCAACTCTAACGCAATAGATGGCTGTTTGCTCAGCCGTCATAAGATCAATCCCTACCTTTGTAAAAAATCAATGCCGTGAGTATTTCTGAACTTGACGCCAAACACATCTGGCATCCTTTGACTCAGCACCATACCAGTAGCCCGCCAATTCCTATAAAATGTGCCTCTGGCGCTGTATTATATGCCGAGGATGGTCGGGAGTTTATCGATGGGATTGCTTCTTGGTATACGGCGGTTTATGGGCATTGTCATCCAGATATTATCAAGGCGGTTAGTGAGCAAATGCAACAGCTCGATCAAGTAGTATTTACTGGTTTTACCCACGCCCCTGCTACAAAGCTAGCCCAGAAACTATTTGAGATATTACCGCCCAATCAACAAAAAATGTTTTTTAATGACAACGGCTCTACCGCAGTAGAGGCCGGTATTAAAATGGCGTTGCAATACCATCATAACAAAGGTCAAAAACGCAAGGTACTTATCGCATTAGAAGATGGTTTTCACGGCGATACCTTTGGGGCTATGTCTGTAAGTGGATTGTCTGTATACAATGGGCCTTTTGAAGATTATTTTTTAAAGGTGGTGAGAATACCTACGCCCAAAGGTGCCAATAATGAGCAGGTAGCCAGCACACTCCAAGAGCTTATCGCCACTCATGATTGCGCTGCTTTTGTCTATGAGCCATTGGTTCAAGGCGCAGCAGGAATGAAGATGTATGATGCTGCGGGTCTTAGCCTACTTCTCGATATATGTAAAGCCAAAGACATTATCACCATCGCCGATGAGGTTATGACAGGTTTTGGTAAGACAGGGAAACACTTTGCATCCTTGCATATCAATACTTATCCTGATATAATGTGTCTTAGTAAAGCACTTACGGCCGGTATGTTGCCTATGAGTTTAACTACCTGTTCTCAACATATTTATGATGCATTTTTGGATGAGGAAGTGACCAAAGGTTTTTTTCATGCCCATACCTACAGCGCCAATCCTTTAGCCTGTACCGCAGCTATAGCGGGTATAGATTTGTTGTTGAGCACTGGGATACAGGAACGCATAAAAGCTATTGAGCAGCAGCACCACGCTTTCGCGAAAGCGTTACTGAAGCATTCCAAGGCAAGCGGGGTACGTGTAAAAGGTGTTATTCTAGCCTTAGAACTGGAGGTAACCATGGAACGTTATGGCCAAAAACGGCAAGCGCTCTACGATTACTTTATGGATCTAGGAGTATGCTTAAGACCGCTGGGAAATACTATTTATGTACTGCCGCCCTATGTGATCACCGATACTCAATTAAAAAAAGTGTATACGGCAATAGAAAACGCCTTAGATCACTTCTGATCAATTGTCATTGGGTCTAAAGAGATTACCTGCTCTGTACCTTCGACATATACCTCAATTTTTTCATAGGTTAAGGTTTTGTCCTTGCCCAAGGTGATGAGATCAATAAGCGCCTCTCCATCGGGTCCTGAGATGCCAATGGTAACATGATTGCTGCGATCGCCGTTGTTAATTTTAATATTAAAGGTCTTAACCCCATCAGATGTAATAGGTGTACCAATGGCGTCTATAACCTCTTGATTTTGTTGCACCGCTTCGACCACTGGTTCATAACCCATATCTTCTTTAATTCCTTCGGCAAAAGAGTATAAACCTCCTACGACCACGACAATGGCAATGGTAATAATCGTTAGGCAACCTCCTGCGGGTAGCGCCCATTTCCAATTGCGTTTCCACCAGCTAGGGGGTTTTACTAATTCATTTTGGTTGTCATAGTGTATATTTTGATCCATAAAAGAAGTGTGTTGTGTTTTTTTCTACTGCTCAATTTGATCGGTGAGGTCAATGACCTGCTGGCTGTCATCAACGGTAACGGTGATGAGTTCATAGACCCATTGCTCATCAATTTTTCGGGCAATGACTTTAAGGGTGCCATCGGCAGCTGTACCATCCAAATCAATTTCTAGATTCATTTCTTCTGGAGACCCCATAGGATCATAACCCTCGGCACGTATTTCGATAGGTTTACCCAATACCTCGCCTACTTCTTCATTTTCTTGAACGGTTTTAATCACTTTGGCGAAAGCAAAAATGGAGGAGTTATTAGAAAATTTATCGGTCACTTTGTAAACACCATAAGCTACCATAGCAACAAAGATGATTATGATGGTCAAACAACCTCCTGTAGGAAGCGCCCATTTCCAATTGCGTTGCCACCAATTTCTGTGATCCCCTTCTAGTGTATTCATACTGTATTGATATGTTGATGTCAGATAAGTTGCAAAAGGAATGCAACTGTTACAATCCTATTCAATAAAAATACATTTTATTTAAGACGTCCTTAGCGGAAGTACTATTTTTGTACTACTCAACGCGATTATTTTTGAAAACACCCATTGCAATTACTGGTATAGCAAGTTTGTCTGCCCTAGGTGAGACTAAAGCAGCACATGAGCTGGCATATAACAATGACCAAAGCGCGATTGTTTGGGATAAGACCTTATCGGCTTTCACAGCACCCCTTACTCAAAAAGCCAAGCAAGAGATTGATAAGTTGGCGGCGCAAAACGGGCATTATAAACGACTGGATCCTGCCGTTTTATACGGTATTTATTGCGGGCGTTTGGCCATTGCAGAGGCTGGATGGCGTGATGGTCAATTTGGGATCAATGTGGGTTCTTCTCGCGGGGCTACCCAACATTTTGAACAGTATCACGCTCATTTTATAGAAAACGCATATGCGCCTACGCTGAGTTCTCCACACACTACCTTGGGCAATATTTCGTCATGGCTAGCACACGATCTCAAAAGTGAGGGGCCCGATATTTCGCATTCGATAACGTGTAGCACAGCCTTACATGCGGTCTTAAATGGCGTGGCTTGGTTAGCATCTGGAATGGTTACTAGATTTCTGGTGGGTGGTACCGAGGCTGCGCTCACACCCTTTACCATTGCCCAAATGAAGGCGATGAAACTAACTCCAAATCAACAAACTAACTCCAACTACCCTTGTCAAACCCTCACCAATGGGAAAGCACAAAATACAATGGTTCTAGGAGAGGGTGCTGCGATGATTTGTTTAGAAGCCAAAATTACAAACACGGCCTTGGCGTATATCAAGGGTTTAGGCTATGCCACCGAGGTATTGCAACATTCGGTGTCTCTATCGGCAGAGGGAGACTGTTTTCAAAAAGCGATGACAGCGGCTTTGGCCATGGCCCAACTCACTAAAGTAGATGCCATTGTCATGCATGCTCCCGGAACGATCAAAGGTGATGCTTCAGAGCTGGCTGCCATTAAAGCTATTTTTGGAGGGGATATGCCTTTTTTGACCAGTAATAAATGGAAATTGGGTCATACCTTTGGCGCCAGTGGTGGTTTGAGTCTGGCCATGGCGATACATATGTTACAATCACAACAAGCCATTACTATTCCTTTTATAAAAGCTCAGCCAATGCCCAAGCAACTTGATACAGTAATGGTTAATGCTGTTGGTTTTGGAGGTAATGCGGTGAGTGTCATAATTTCCAGAACACCTTAAGCGCTACTTAGACCCAATATATTTAACAAAAAAGAAGTGGTATTTTTTTTCGCTTTCGCGAAAGCAAAACAGCTTTTTACTATTTTTGAAGCATGAGTGAGATACGACACAACTGGACCAAGGAAGAAATTTTAGCCATTTACAACAAACCTTTAATGGAGCTCCTTTACGAGGCGGCTACGGTGCATCGCTTGCATCACGATCCTAATACGGTTCAAGTATCAACCTTATTGTCAATCAAAACTGGCGGTTGTCCAGAAGATTGCGGGTACTGCCCTCAAGCGGCGAGATACCACACCGATATTGAAGGTAATGACCTGATGTCTGTACAACAGGTAAAGGCACAAGCATTACGTGCCAAGTCATCTGGAAGTTCAAGAGTTTGTATGGGTGCTGCATGGCGCAATGTAAAAGACGGGCCAGAATTTGATAATGTATTGGAGATGGTACGCACCATCAACAAGCTAGACATGGAAGTGTGTTGTACCCTTGGTATGGTCACAGAGAATCAGGCCAAACGCCTAGCCGAAGCTGGTTTGTATGCATACAATCACAATCTGGATACCTCAGAAGACTATTATAAAGATGTCATTTCGACTCGTGCCTTTGAAGATCGACTAGATACTATAGCCAATGTGCGTAAGACTAACGTTACTGTGTGTAGTGGAGGAATTATTGGTATGGGAGAAGCCTTAGAAGACCGAGCAGGAATGCTAGTTGCCTTGGCCACTTTAGATCCACAACCCGAATCTACGCCTATCAATGCGCTTGTCGCAGTACCAGGCACCCCTATGGAAGAGATTGAACCTGTTTCTATTTGGGATATGATTAGAATGGTAGCTACCACACGTATTGTCATGCCCCAAACCCAAGTGCGTTTGTCTGCCGGGCGTACCGACATGTCTCGAGAAGGACAAGCGATGTGTTTCTTTGCCGGAGCTAATTCTATTTTTGCTGGAGACAAACTCCTTACGACCCCCAATCCAGATGTCAATGAAGATATGAAGATGTTTGAACTCTTAGGATTGACACCCATGAAACCTTTTGTCAAAAAGGCCCAACCCGAAACTGTTGAAGCCAAGGATTCAAACTTGCAGCCCTTAGGCGAAAAGCCCAAGTGGACTCGTCCTGGCCACACGATCGAGCGTAACGAAGAAGCGCGATTAACGCGATCTAAATAATAATAAGAGATAGCTTGACATCCTTGTCGTTGTCAAACTGTTTATGCCCATTGTTTACGCAAAGGCGCATAATCAGGGCTTATTCTCGTTTATCAGAAGTATGCAGTTAAATCCTATAGAGAGAGTAGATCGTATTGGCCGTAAGGAGTTTCGCGAGCGCTATGTCAAGCCGCAAAAACCTGTGGTGATTAGACACCTCATAGACGATTGGCCTGCTTATGACAAATGGTCTTTAGAATATATAAAAGAGATCGCCGGAGATAAAGAAGTACCTCTATATGACGATCGCCCTGTGTCACATGACGAAGGGTTTAATCAGGCGCATGCCACGATGCAAATGGCAGATTATATCGAGTTGCTCAAAAGAGAACCTACACAGTACCGCATCTTCTTGTACAATTTGATGAAGGAGGTACCACAGCTCAAGTCAGATTTTAAATTTCCATCGATTGGATTGCGATTGCTCAAACAGATACCTATGTTATTTTTTGGTGGGACCAACAGCAAGGTATTTATGCATCACGATATCGACTGGGCCAATATCCTACATTTTCACTTTGAAGGTAGAAAGCAATGCATACTTTTTGCGCCAAGCCAGACCAAACATTTGTATAAAGTACCTCACTCCTTGATCACGCGAGAAGATATCGACTTTGACCATCCCGATTATGAACGTTTTCCCGCTTTAAAAGAGGCTCAAGGACACATTTGTCATCTCAATCACGGGGAGACGCTCTATATGCCAGAGGGGTACTGGCATTATATGAAATATGAAACCCCTGGTTTTAGTATGAGTTTACGCGCGCTTCCGCGAAATCCAAAACATTTGCGTTATGCTTTATACAATGTTTTTGTGATGCGTCATTACGACAACTTTATGCGACGCCGCAAGGGGCAGGCTTGGATAGACGAAAAAAATAAGCGTGCTATCCTTGAGACCCATAAGGCATTAGGGATTGCCTAATGTGCTATCGTAAATCTTCTTCTCAAGTTCACGCAACCAAAAGGTAGTATGGACATCTTTAGACTAAAAGCTACTATGAGAAATTGGATATGGGGTCTAACCCTTTTTTTATTGGTTGGATGCGACAATGACGATGATTTTCAATGTATTGGTGATCCACTACCACAACCATTTCTCTTTGTAAATTTGGTCAATCAGGACGGGGTCAATCTCTTTGATAACGGCACTTATGATCCTGATGACATAGTAGTTCGGTTTGACGACATAACTATTCAGGGTCTCGTTTTTAGTGATATTCCCGAATTGGCTAAGCTAATCGCCATCCCATCGCTATTTCGAGATACGCCCGATCCCATCCCATATTATATCGATTTATCTGCAACCCAGACCGACACCTTGATTATGGACGTGACTAGAATGCGACTAGGTGAGGGTCGTTGCAGTACTTTTCTCAACCAGATCAATGGGGCTATTTACAACAGCACAGTACAAAATTTAATTAGGGTAGAAGAAGGATTTCAAATTGATATAGAGAAGGAGTGAGAGGCATCTGCCACCTCTTTACTAAGCCAATACAAGCATCAAATTCATATTGATTTTGACCTATATCGGTCTTATAACAGTTTTTATACTTAATCTTTTGATTGGCGCAAAGGAATGGTTATCCCAATGGCAAATCCTCCAACTACTTGTTCGGCCGAGGGTTGGATATAATAACTAAGACCTAAGTCTACATTATTTGATTTTCCTAGTTCCAAACCAAAAGCGATGGGAATATGAAAAATAACTCCCTTTTTAGTAATATCAGTAAAAAAGGTTGTGGTTTCAAAAGTTCCAATAGAAGTTCCTAGACCTATTTCAAGGTAGGGAGCCACATAAGGTATAGGAGCGCGTACTCTTGCTTTTCCACCTAAAAAAAATGCCTTGGTCGTCGCTTTTTCATCGGTGGGATTGTCATTTAAATCTGTGCCGTCAGAACTGGTTGTAAGATATCCTAGATAGGGTCTTAATTCAAACCAAGAAGTAGCTTGTAAGACCAATTCGCCCTGTACATAAAAACCTGAGTCAGCAATATCGTCTGTACTGTTGTAAGGGACGCTAATAGCATATCCTATTAAAGCATTGATCGACTTTTCTTTGATAAATTGCCCTTGAACCGCAGTTGTATTTATTAGTAGAACGAGAAGGAAGATGATTTTTTTTACAGTTGTCATTGGGGTGTTGATTGGGGAAACATTTTTGGGCAGAAAACAGTGCGATTTTAAAACAATGCTAGCGTGCTTTTTCAAAATTTCTCGCAATAAACAAAATCGTATCAGACTGTCCAAATTTGTATTTAGAATAGTGGAAATGCCCTTATTTACTGCTCTCCTCATTTTTGGTAGTCCTTTTTGAGGAGTTACCCCGCAACCTTATATCGGTAGTAGCTCTTTTCCATAGACTTACATCTGCGCTGGTGGTTGTACCACTTTTAATACTTCTGGATACCAGGCCACTTCTTCTCGATCTAAGGCTGTTAAAAATGCATCTGCAATTTGATAAACGTACTTCGAAAAATCTGGGAAGTGGGTAACGTTGGTATTTATTGCAGCATCGATAACCAAGTTGTAATTTGGAAAAATAACGAGAAAATTCTGTGAACCTTTACTCACCCCTCCATGATGCACCATCCATACAGGCTCTTTTCCATTAAGCAATAAGGGATTGGTATAAGTTGGATAAGAACGCCAGCCTAAAGCGTATTGCTGTTGGTTAATCCTACCGTCATCTAGGGCTTGTGGAGTCCAAAAGCGTTGTTTGGTCTTGGCACTTAAAAAATGGTCATCATTTAAATAGGCATTTCCCATTTTAACCAAATCAGAAGGCGTCGAAATGATGCCACCACCGGCCCACTTATAACTAAGATTAATATCATATAATTGCTCAAAACTCCTAAACTCGCGATAGTAACCATTATAGGTTTCATAAAAGGTGGCCATATGCATAGAAGGTGGTTTGGCATGATCTCCATAGGTTGCCCTCATGTCGAGAAGTTCTAGGACAGCTGTCTCGAGATAGGCTAAGAAAGGTTGGCCCGTGGCTTGAGATAAAACGACACTGGCAAGATTTATATCAAAGGTCGAATAAGCAAAATCACTTCCTGGTTCAAAGATGAGATCATATTGATTAAATACGTTGAGCCCTTGGGCGGCGGTGGTAAACTGATGGCAGTTACAAAGCGTATATTTGGCAGAAGCCAGTCCAAAATCGGTATAATTTCCAACGCCTGCCGTATGACTAAGTAACTGGCGCATTGTAAACGACCACCGTTTTTTGGGCCAGTTTTCAATAGTATCACCAATGGTAGCATCCAGATCTAAAAGTCCTGCATCTACAGCTCGGGCAATAGCTGTAGCTGTCACCGCTTTTGAGGTACTCCCAATGCGGTATTGTGTATGTGGTGTAGCGGCAATGTTGCGATCTACATCCTGAAAACCCACCGCTGCATTCCATATAAGTTTATTACGATGTCCCACAGCAACAGAAAAACTCGGAAAGTCTTTCTGCCTACTCAAACTATCAAGTACCAAAGTGGCTTTTTGGATAGATTTCCGATATGCTGAAGAGGCACTATCTTGAGTGATAGGAAAAGGGTCTGGGTCATAAGGGGTATAGGTGGTAAATAGATAGATATTCCAAAGGACAAAAAGGATAACGACAGTTGCTATACTGCGCCATAAGCGACGTCCTGAACGGTTTAATGTAAATTTTTTCATGCTCATTTTGTTTTGAATTAGGTCAAAGATGAGCCAATATTTGAACAGTTTTAAAAGAAATAGATCAGCATACAAAATGAGTCGATATAGGATTGTAGCATGGAGATAAAATGATTTGTCGACCTCAAAGCTTTATATGTCGATGCGTTTATCCAATTGATCGATTTGTACTACTTTTATCGGGCATAACCCATACCTTTATTCTATGATTGTTTCCTTGGCTCAAGGCCAAATAAAAACTTTATACGGCACTTTTACAGAGCATTTATTCTATGATGGTATCAAAGAAAGTCACGCCTTGGTGATGGGTCAGATTACAGAGCAAGAAGATGTGCTGTGTCGGGTACATTCGTCTTGCATATTTGCACATCATTTTAATAGTGTTGAATGCGATTGCAGAGAGCAAATGGCTATTTCGCAACAGCTAATTCAAAAAGCCGGCAAGGGTATTATCATATGGTTGGATCAGGAAGCCAAAGGAAATGGGCATTATGCTTTATTACAAACCTTACCCTTAAAAAAGGAAGGGATGTCACAAGCAAAGGCGTATCAAAAAGTGGGTTTTCATAAAGACAAGCGCGATTTTTCTGCGGCAGCAAAAATTCTTCAACAGTTCAAGGTAGCTTCTATTACCATGATAACCTCCAATACCAATAAAACTAAGACACTTACCCAATATGGCATCAAGGTTAGCGGCATACAACCTACCGAGCTCGACCAGTACTAACAACTTGAAATCACAATTGTGGTTTTGGGGATGTCTAATGGCAACTTTTGCGATCATCCAATTTGTCAAAGAGGGAAATCAACAACATTTCCTCACCCTTTTTATTCAAAATTTAAGACATCTGCCAGCCTATCTTTTGGTGGCTTACATCTTTAACGATTATGTCTTGATTAGGCAGTACAAAAAGCAAAAGTATGTGCTTTTTACTGTGTCAAGTCTATTGTTGTTTTATTTAGGAAGTGCTTTTGATCGTCTTTTTACCGTTTATGTCTATGAACCCATTTTTAGAGCGCCCCCTTTTGAGCAAGAGTCGGTTGTTGAGATCTTAAGAGATTGGGAGTTTCTAATAACAGGATATTTTACGCCCATCTTACTAGCCACCTTTGCCATGACCTTAGATCGAATGATTCGGGCAAGAAATGAAAGCGAGAAGCGTATTTTACAGTTAGAGCGGGATAAAAATAAAGCGCAATTAGCGGCGCTCAAATCCCAGATACACCCTCATTTTTTGTTTAATACCCTCAATAGCTTATATGCCTTGAGTTTACAAAAGTCTGATAAGGCCCCAGCCATGGTTGCCGCCTTGGCCGAGTTACTCGATTATATGCTTTATCAATGTGATGATCAAGTAGTGCCACTAGAAAAGGAATTACACGTGCTCGATAATTATATCGAATTAGAACGTTTGCGGTATGGGGATGCGCTAGATCTTAGTTTTTCGCCGAAAGGACAATCAGAAAGAGCTGTATTGACAAAGCAACTCCAGATTGCTCCATTAGTACTGCTCTCGATAGTAGAAAATGCTTTTAAGCACGGAGCTAGCCAAGCCATAGCTATGCCTAAGATTAGCATAGATATTAGTCGCAATGGTTCAGAATTATGTATTATAGTGGGAAATTCTCACCATGCAACAGATCACAAGCAAAATCAAGATAACGAACGAGGCATTGGCGTCAATAATATAAAACAACAGCTCGAGTTACTTTACCCTGATCATAGCTATACGACAAAAACAACAGCGGGTTGGTATGAGGTCAACCTGAGGATTAATACCCAAATTTGAGATGATACATTGTATAATCATAGACGATGAGCCACTGGCGCGTTCGATTTTGGAAGATCATATCAAACACCTTCCTATTGTCAAACATTTAGGTTCGTTTAAAAATGCATTAGAAGCCACTGTCTTTTTAAAAACGAACAAGGTAGACTTGATTTTGCTCGACATTCATATGCCCAAACTAAGTGGGCTGGACTTTTTGAGAAGCTTAAATGAGCGGCCACATATCATACTTACTACAGCCTATCGGGAGTATGCCCTAGATGGCTACGAATTTCAAGTACATGATTATTTACTCAAGCCTATCACTTTTGAACGATTTTATCGATCTGTGAGTAGGTTGGAACACACGCCAGCCCCTAATTTAAACTCCAGAAGTGAGCTAGTGGAAACACCAGTAAAAATAGCAGACCATCTCTTTGTATTACATCAAAATAAAAGAGTTAAAGTCACTTTTAAAGAGGTGCTATACATAGAAAGTATCAAAGATTATATAAAAATTCATTTGACAACGCAGCGGCTTGTGGTCAAAGCGCGCATAGGTCATTTTGAGTCGCTTTTGCCTAATCATGACTTTATCAGGGTACATCGTTCGTATATTGTAAGATACGATCAGATCACTGCCTTTACACATCAAGATGTCGAGATAGGAGCCATCGAAATACCTATAGGAGGGCTTTATAAAGACAGGGTATTGTCGTTATTAAAACAGTAGGGGTACAACATAGTAGGCCAGAGCAAATAATAGACCCACACTAATTAAATTTAACAGAATTCCTATGCGAGCCATCTGATCTACCCTAACATGCCCACTAGCAAATACAATCGCGTTGGGCGGTGTGGCCATTGGTAACATAAAGGCGCAACTAGAGGCGAGGGTCACTGGTATGACCATTTGTAAGATAGGCACATCCATGCCAATGGCGATACCAACCACTAAGGGGACCAAAATGGTCACCAAGGCTACATTACTCATAAGCTCGGTCATAAAGAGCATTAAGAAAATCAGGACTGCCGTTACTACCCATATACTCCAATCATCCTGAGCAGAAATATAGTTTCCAATCAAATCGATAAAACCAGATTGAGACAAACCAGATGCCAAAGCCAAACCTCCTCCAAAAAGGATCAAAATACCCCAAGGCAATCGGGCAGTATCACTCCAAGATAAAGGGAATTTGCCACGGTTTATGTCTAAGGGAACCGTAAACATAGCCAGAGCTGCAATGACGCTTATGGTAGTGTCTGAGAGTTGAATATTGGTGAGCAATCCATTAAGTGTACTTCTTAACATCCAAGCTAATGCAGTGCATATAAAAATACCCAACACGACTTTTTCACTTTTACTCATAGGGCCAAGTGCATCAAGTTCTTTTTGTATGATAGCATCAGAACCTCCAATACGTCCCAGACGATTTGGATAAAACACTCTGGTGATACACAAATAAGTTATGGTCAATAGCACTACAGCAAAAGGGACACCCATTTTCATCCATTGAAAAAACCCGATATCAATTTGATAAGAATTTTCTAGAAAGGCGAGCATCACCGAGTTAGGAGGAGTTCCTATTAGTGTAGACATGCCTCCAATATTTGCAGAAAATGCAATTCCGAGCATGATTGACAATGAGAAATTTCGATCCTTTTTGGTAAAACCGTCGGCATCATCTATTAGTAATTGAATAACGGTTACAGCGATTGGGAGCATTACCACTGTACTAGCTGTATTGGAAATCCACATGCTCATTAATGCGGTAGCTATCATGAAGCCCAAAATAATCCCATTGGCCTTAGTTCCTGTTATTTTTAAAATGGACAATGCGATACGTTTGTGCAATTGTACTTTTTCTAAAGCTAACGCGATGACAAATCCACCAAAGAACAAAAAAACTATAGGATGTGCATAATTGCTTGCCACTGCGTCTAATTCTCCAATTCCCAGAAGCGGAAATATTACAAGGGGTATTAAGGCTGTTACAGAAATAGAGACCGCTTCGGTGATCCACCATACGATCATCCATACAGCTACGGCTATTACGGGGTCTATACGGTCATTAATGAGTTCGAAAGGAAGAAATAATAGAAGGACACAGAGCAGAGGTCCTGATAAAAATCCGATTTTGCGGGCTAGCGTAAATGTTTGCATATGGCTAAAGCTACAAAAAGATCATAGGAAGACAACAAGAATTTTTACCGTTCAGCACACGTCCAATTTATGCTTCTTGCACCTCTTGGAGGTAGAGTGCGAGTTTTATTTTCCAATAAGGCATCTGCTCTTCAAAATGGAGATAGTAAGATTTTAATTTATCAGGCTCATCGAGTTGTGCTTTGGCTTCGAGCACTTGTTTAATTTCTGAAGCATGGATCATAGGGTCAAAGTCAATGTCCATCCCCTGCTCGTGCAGTTTGATCAAATGATTATAGATGGAACTTATAGTTAACTGGCGAGTTTCTGCAATTTCTTCTAGAGAATACCCTTTTTCAATGAGTTTTTTGGTTTGGTCTAAAGTGTTATTTTTCCTTTTTTTAGTGGCTTTTATCTTGGTAGGCGCATCCTTAGGTTGATTGGAAACAAAGCTTTTAATAAGATGGATAAAATCTGGTGCATAGCGTTCTAATTTGGCTTGTCCTACTCCAGATACCTGCTTAAATTCTTCAGGGGTTTGTGGTTGTTTGACTACCATATCCTTTAATGAAGCATCGCTAAATATAATATATGCAGGGACGTTTTGATCTCGGGCTAGTTCAGCGCGCAGCAGGCGTAACTGTTCATAGAGTTCGGGATGTGCCTTTTTGACAACCGTTTTTTCTGATACTACAGCGTGCGTTTTGACGACCTTGGCCAATTTGACATAGGCACCCTTATATAGCACTTCATTGGATAAAGGTGTAAGAGCCAAACGTCCATTTTTGGTAGGTCTCAGTGCTTTTGGATTATTTGGCGTCTCATGTAATGCTGCTTGAAAACGTATTTCTAAGTAACCTTGATTAATGAGTTGAATAATGTAGTGTTGCAAATCATTCCAGGCAACATCCTTGGCGGCTCCATAGGTTTTAATATGTTGATACCCTTTATCAAATACGATCGCATTTTGGGCACCTCTTAAGACATCGATCAAAGTTCCAAGAGGCGCTTGTTCTTGTAATCTGGTGACCGCAGATAATACTTTCTGGGCGATTAGCGTCCCGTCAAAATAGGTTGGAGGATTCAGGCAAATATCACAGTGCTCACAGTCTTTTTGAATAAATTCTCCAAAATAGTTAAGCAATATCTTACGTCTACAGCTCAGTGCCTCTGCATACTGTTGCATGCGTTCTAATTTGGCAATTTGATAATTTTCATTGGAAGCCCCTTGAATAAATTGTCGTAGTTGAATCGTGTCTGCATAACTGTAAAAAAGTAACGTAGTCGCGGCTAGACCATCGCGCCCCGCGCGCCCTATTTCTTGATAATAGCCTTCTACATTTTTGGGCATATTATAGTGAATCACCCAACGTACATTGCTTTTGTCTATACCCATTCCAAAGGCTATAGTAGCCACAATTATTGGTGTACGATCATTGACAAAAGCCTCTTGGGCATCGGCTCTATCCTGAGCCGACATGCCTGCGTGATAGGCTTGTGCACGATGACCAGCACTGCTCAATTTGGCCGCTAGTTGTTCGGTGCTCTTTCGGCTCAAACAATATACAATACCACTTTCAAAAGGGTGGGCGTCCAAGAATTTTAAAATTTGTTGAAGACGCTTTTGACCAGGTCTCACTTCTAGAAATAGATTGGGGCGATCAAAGGACGATACAAAGCGCTTGGCCTCAGAGATACCGAGTTGAGCAGCGATATCGTCTTGGGTAGGTTTGTCTGCGGTGGCTGTTAAGGCAATAAGCGGCACCTCGGGAAATTGAACTTTCAATCGGCCCAACTGGGTGTAGGCTGGTCGAAAATCGTGCCCCCATGATGAAATACAATGCGCTTCATCAATTGCGATAAGACTCAAGGGGGTTTTTGCCAGTGTTGGAGCTAGCAATGCCAAGCTCTCTGGTGCTACATAAATCAAATCCAAATGACTGTTTTCTAGGGCACTTAAGACTTCTTCGATCTCTTCTTTGGCTTGTGTGCTATTGTAAAATGCCGCTTGAATACCGTTGGCCCGCAAGGCATCTACCTGATCTTTCATTAACGCAATCAAGGGAGAGATAACTAGTGCAGTACCTTTTAACGCCAAAGCCGGTAATTGAAAACACATCGATTTTCCTCCGCCAGTAGGCATAATAACCAGACTGTCTTTCCCGTCTAAAACATGTTCTATGATTTGGAGCTGATTTTCGCGAAAGCGCTCATATCCAAAATGTTTTTTAAGTAATTGTAAAAGCGAGTCAGATTGGGTCATATAGCAAAGGTATCGATCAAGACGGCATAATCACAATAGAAAAGGAATATCGGTAGCTGGATTTTCTTGACAGGGTCCAATAAGGAAAGTCATCCAATATCAAACGGCTATACGGTTTGCTTACTTCCCAAAAGCAGTAGCTCGTTAACGACCACTTCTGTAATGTAGCGGGTTTGGCCCTCTTTGTCTTCATAGCTTCTCGAGGTTAATTTGCCTTCGACGGCAATCTCTTTGCCTTTGGTCACGTATTGCTCTACAACATCTGCGGTTTTGTTCCAGGCAATGATATTATGCCATTGGGTATCGGTTACTTTTTCTCCCTGAGCATTTTTGTAATTTTCGTTGGTGGCTATAGCGAATTTGGCTAATTTTTTACCACTCTCTAGCGTAATGATTTCGGGGTCATTGCCCAAATTTCCGATTAGTTGTACTTTGTTTCTCAATGTTGCCATAATAATAAGTTTTTTTTGCGGCTCGAGCATTCTCAAGCCCAAAGTGATGTGTAGTTTCAGGATTTTCCTAAAACCAATTAAGCCCAACGGCAAGCATACCCTTGAACATTTCAAACATAATGGTATGGCAGTTGCTAATCTGACAGTCTACGTTTGGTTTTCGAATATTGTCGCTTAAAACAACTGGTAAACGGCGAATTGAAAAAAATCAATGCCCTTGTCATATAAAAACGATTTTTGATAGACTAATCTATACCGATGACACCACAACCACTTAAAGACTTGCTTCAAACAACGCATAAAGAGGCCTATATCTGGGCCAAACAGTGTTGTCGATTTAATGAGGAGGAAGCCAAAGATGTGTTACAGGTTGCCTACCTCAAAATAATGGAAGGTAAGGCGAGATATGATGGTCGTGCTGCGTTTAAGACTTGGTTGTTTTCGATAATTAGATTTACGGCTATTGACCATTTTAAAAACAGGAAGATGTATGCGCCCTTAGAAGTAGTGAACCAACGTGCTATTGCGCCAGATGTAAATGAGGATATTGATCGTTTTAGGCTACTGTTGGCTAGGCTGCCTGATAGGCAAAGAGAAGTACTCGTATTAGCCTTTTATCACGATATGACCTTGGCGGCTATAGCCGATACATTAGACCTCCACATTGGAACCATACGCACACATTATGAGCGCGGTAAGGCGACTCTTAGAACCTATTTAGTAACTAATAACGATGGAAAACGAAAACGACACTACAGCGATTAAGGCCATTTTTAATGCCTTGAAGCAGCGAGATGACGCCGAGCAAATACCTTCATTTGAAACATTTCTTCCTGCAGAAGATCCAAAGGTTGTTTCGGCCCTAGCGAGGCGTAGATGGTACAAATTAGGTATGGTAGCAGCTGCGGTAATAGGTGTGGCTTGGGGGAGTTATTATACCATGGTCTCCAACACACAAACAGTGGCTCCAGAAGAAATAGTAATTCTCATTGAGCTGCCAGATAACGACAGCAGTATACCAGAAGCTACGGGCTCTTCTGTCTTTGAATGGGAGGCGAGTAGTGATTTTTTAATAAGTGATATTAATCCATAAATTTTAAAACTATGAAAACAGTAATTTTTACAATACTCTACCTGCTTTTTGGCTTGGTTATATGGGCGCAAGAGTCCTATCAACAACAGTTGTTTCCTACCGATCAAGTATTGTCAAATCGAACAGAAATTGGACTAACTGATGCCCAATACGAAGCGGTAAAAAATATATATGGTGATCACATTAAGCCCTTTAGTAGCTTAAAGTCTGATTTGGACAAGGCACAGTTTGCACTCAAAAAAGAACTGGAACAGTCTTCTATAGACGAAGAAAAGGCCAGCATGCTTATGGAGCAAATCACTCAGATTGAGAGTAAACTTAAACAATTGAGAATGCGAATGCTGGTCAAGGTAAAGAATGAATTAACTCCAGAGCAACAGCAACGTCTAAAGGTCATAGCGACCACTAAAGAAGATGCCAATGCCCAGTTTGCAACCTCGCTTTCTAAACAGCCGCGTATTTCTATTAAGGGAACAGGTTCAAAATCAGGGCCCCGGCCTATGTTTGTATTTTTTGATAGTAAAGGAAACCGTATCTTAGATACTAAAATTTCTATCGATGATCTAAACCCAAATCAAATCGAATCTGTCACTGTATTAAAAGGCAAATCGGCCCAACGGTTATACGGTAAGGAAGGCAAAAATGGCATTATAGAGATCACACTAAAAGCAAATTAATCGCATTGTCAAAAATTAACTTTTGTATAGCCCTTTTCTTTTTTTCACTTGCGTGGAATTGCCTCGCGCAGGGTGTCTCGGGTTATGTTTTTGACAACGCCACTAAGATGCCGCTCTCTGGAGCATCGGTATATTTTGAAGGTTCTACCCTTGGCGCAATTTCTAACGATGAAGGCTATTTTAACATAGAGACGACAAAAAGTATAAATAGCAATTTAATCATCAGTTATCTGGGCTACCAAGATAGGATCATTTCACAACCAAAAACACCATTAAAAGTACTGCTTCTCCCAGCCTTAGAGTCTTTAAACGAGGTAGTCATTAGATCGGGGAGCATGTTTAGCCGAGAGGAGATGCTTGCGGTGTTTAGAAATCAATTTCTAGGTAAAACCCGAGCAGGAAGAGCTTGTGAGATTCAGAACGAAGAAGACATTTATCTCGCCTACGATCCTAAAGCACACCGTCTCGTCGCTGAAACAGACCAACCTATAATCGTTATTAATGCCTATTTGGGTTATGAGATTAGGTTCACGCTTTATGATTTTAGAATAGATTATACAAGAAATAGCCTGTCTTCGGGTAGCATAGTGCAAACCTATTATGCTGGTACTACCTTTTATAAAGATTTGGATCCAGATAGACGGCTTTATCTCAATAGACGTTATCGCGCTTACAAAGGATCAATTTTAGAATTAATGCGTGTCATTGCCACCGATGATTGGGCCAAGAAACCTTATGAGATTTATTCGGGTAGATTTCAAGTTGATCCCCATGCGGTATTTAAAGTAAAGGATACTTTGGGAATGAAATGGGTGCGACAAACCGAAAAAATCACGGTATACTACAATAGGAAACAGCAATCGGTCATGCAACCCAAACAATCTTTTACCATAGATGGTTATGGGTCATTTTATCCTCCTACGGCTATCGCCTTTGGAGGTGTGTTGGGTAATCAACGCTTGGGAGATGCCTTACCATTAGATTATGGGTTGGACACTATCAATAGTGATAAGCCATAGAGCGCCCATAGCCGCCACTTTGATGATTCAGAAATGCATCTCGGACCAATAGAACAGTTGTCGTACCTTTGTGTCAAAACAATGTCTCATGGCCAAACCTGGTACGCCCAAGAATACTAAGAACAAGGCAAAGCATGCCAAGCTTATGGATCGCAAGAAAAATAAAGCCCGCGAGAAAAAAGCTGCTCATACCCAAAAAATGAAGGCACTCAACGCCAAAATTGCTGCTAGCGATAAAACGCAAGTCAACGATTAAAGGCTATTCAATACAATAAAACTTTAGCCCTAAGGCAACTATTCTTAACTTGTTGTCGTCTTTATCAATAAACCAGATACCGATGACAACAGTTACTTCCTTGCGATTCTCCTTTATTTTTACCATCTCACTCATAGCCTTGCTATGTACTTCACAGGGCATACAGGCTCAGGATTTTACAGCCAGAGTTATAGATCAAAAAACGGCCACCCCTATCCCATTTGCAACGATTAAGCTAGGGCAGTACAGTGGGGTTGTTACCAATGAAGAAGGTTATTTTACCCTTACCAATGAGACTATTGCTCGTCTGTCTGACTCTATACGCATATCATCTATGGGCTATGAAGGAAAACAGCTTTGGCTTCCTACTCAAAAGGATACCCTTATAGCTCTGGCTCCCGCCACTTTAGCTTTAAAGCCTGTTTTTTTAACAAACAATCCCTTGACGCCCGAGGAGATTGTCGAAAAGGTAAAACAGCAACTTGCGGTTAATTATGCTGACAACGGCTACACTCAAAAAAACATATTTTTTAGACAGTCTGACCTCAATTCGATGTCTAAGACAGCTATAAATTTTAAAAAGTCGACCATAGAAGAGCTCGACAAAGAGCTCATGGATAGTATTGCTGGGCTGATACCAAAGAAGACCGAATACTACCGAGAGACGGTAGGAACGTTCTACGGCAATTACAGACAGCAAAAGCTAAAAGTGACAAAAGCCGCTGAGCTCTATGACAAAACCAAAGATATCTCTGTGGATGGTCTTTCTGAAAAACTAGAACGCATATTTGAAGAAAATGTAAAACCCAATTCGTATTTAAAAATCAAATCGGGTATTTTCGGAACTAAGGTGCAGCTCGATTCGGCAATGGCAGCACAAGAAGAATCAAAAGAGGAGGTCATTAAAGTAGAGCGAGTCACAGCAGAAGATTTTAGCAATCAAATTAAAAATCGCATTTCAGAATTATATGCCCAATTGTTTTTTAATGAAGATTCAGAAATTGATGTGTTACGAAAATCCAATCGCTATAGATTTACCTTGGATTCCTATACGATAATTGAAGATATCCCTGTCTATGTGGTTCGGTTTTCGCCAAAAGGCAAAAAAGACTTTAAAGGTGTGATGTATGTCAATACCGAAGATTATGCGGTAATGCGTCTAGAGTTTGAAAATGTAAGAAGATTGCGCTCCTTTGGGTTATTTGGTATTTCTTATGCCCATACTGTTTACCGAGGGAAGTCTATCTTTTCTAAAGATGCCAACGGGCGCTATAGTCCGCGGTATCTGGAACTAGAAGATGGCAATACTTTTGGCATTGACCGTCCATTAAAAGTGATAGAGAAAAACAAATTTGTCAAAGGGCGTAGGAAGCAAAATGAACTCTCTTTAGGAATAGATTTTCAAGGGGGGCAACTCAATAAATACGAAATGGTTGTTTTTGATACAGAAGCTATAGATGAGGCAACCTATAAAGACGTTAACGAGGCTCAAGAAGTTCAACCAGTTTATCTGACCAAGTATGATCCTACTTTCTGGGATGGATATACCATTATGGAGCCCAATAGTGCCATACAGTCTTTTGAGGTGCAACAGTAATGATTGATGAAAGCGTATTTGCCCTAATGAGATGGCGCCATGTCCTGGCCTAAACCAATCCTAGTTCAGTTAGGAAATGAGGTATGGTCTATTGTGAGATTATGACAAATTCTGACCTTCGGTTGAGTTGGTGTTCTTCTTCGGTACAATCTTGTTTACAATCTACGGCAGGATCGGTTTCACCTCGCCCAATTCCTGTAATACGCCTTGCTGATATGCCTTGAGCGATAATATAGTCGCGCATCGATTTGGCACGTTTGTCAGATAAAATGAGGTTGTAATCGTTATCGCCTCTATTGTCTGTATGACTTTGGGCCGAGATGACCATAGATGGATATCGCTGCATCACTGCTACCAGCCTATCTAGCTCTTGTGCTGCTAAGGGGGTAATATCCCATTTGTCAAAGTCAAAATATATTGGGTTGAGAAGGACTCGGTCTTTAGTAATCTCTACGTCAAGAGCGGTTTCTAATGCCAAATTCTCGACGACATTGGCTTGCCCTACAGCCACTGCTTGAGTGATCTCTTCATAGCCTTGGGCCATCACCTGTACGGTGTAGTTTTGATCGCATGGAGATGCAAAAACATAGCCGCCAAAGGCATCTGTTTTTACGATCTCAATGCGTTGATCTTTTTCATTGGTGATTATCAAATCGGCATTGGCCAGAGGGGCTCGTGTTTGATCTCTTACATAAAACGAAATATTAGCAGTACAAGGAGGGATAACCTCAAAGCGATAAATGTCATCATCACTTCTGCGTTTTCTATTGGAAGCCAGATAACCAGAAACGCCATCTGGGTCAAAACGCATTGAAAAGTCGTCGGCACCCGTATTGATAGGAGCCCCTAGATTAAATACAATTTCGCCATCATACCCAAAAATATCAAAGCCTCCGAGGCCAACATGGCCATCGCTTGTAAAGTATAACTGACCGTCTTCTTTTAGAAATGGAAAAGTTTCTTTACCAGCTGTATTAACAGGGGCTCCTAGATTTTCGGGTGTCCCAAAACTGCCGTCTTTGGCTATATATACACGCCAGATATCTGCTTGTCCTAAACCTCCAGGACGATCTGATGAAAAGTACAGATAGGTTCCATCGTGGCTCAACATAGGGTGCCCTGAAGAATACTGATTATCATTAAAAGGTAGGGGTTCCGCTTTCGCGAAAGCGCCATTTTTCCGGTTGGCATAATACAATTGAAGCTGATTTACTCCTGTGCTATCTTTGACATATTTTCCGTTGGTAAAATTGTTACGGTCAAAATAGATGCGGTCACCCGCTGCAGTCATGGTTAGAATACCTTCATGATATTTGGTATTGATACGTTCTGAGATCGGTTTTGATCTATTTATAGCTCCGTCAGGTCCAATGGTGGCGGTATAGATATCTAAAAACGATTGATCTGTCCAGCCGTGGTTTTTTTTCATTGGCGCTTTCGCGGAAGCAAAATAGAGGGTGTCTGCATAACGAACGGCACCAAAATCGGAAACTCTAGAATTAAAACCGCTACGGGCAACGGTATACTTCGGTTTTTGAGCTCTAATACTTGTGAGTGTTTCTAAATCTGCCTTATACGACAGTGCTTTGGGATCTTCTGGCCGCATCTCGACAAATCGAAGCATTTGCCTGGTGTACTGGTCGTATTGGCCATTGGCCTTGAGCATTTGAGCCCAAGCGTATACATGACGGGGTTCGGCGTTTTTTCCTTTGGCCAAACGACGGTAATAGCGCTCGGCATCACTATAATTGGCGGTTTTTTTATAAGCAATAGCCAAACGTTCAAATACACGTGGAGTAGCCTTACCTTCTTTGATTTGTTGCAGGTAGTCTTCAATGGCATAAGCGTATTCGAGCCTGTCAAAGTGCTGATCGGCGGTAATTTTATTATAGTTTTGAGCACTTAGCGTCATGAAAAGTACACAGCAAAAAAAGCTAAGGAGTTGTTTCATGATCAAAAGAATCTAGGAGAGCGTAGCGCTTTGGGTTGTGGAAAAATGTCAAAAATGATAAAGGCCTCATAAGATGTAGGGGCGACCGTATTAATTTCTGATATGACACTGTCATAGGCAAAGCCTACTTGCATCCATGGAGTGACCTCTACATTGACGAGCCCTGAAAACGAATCGTCTAGACGATAGGAAGCACCAATTTCAAAACGGTCATAAAATTTAGCATTGAGATTGAGGTCATAAGATAGTGGCGCCTCAAAAGCCGTTTTGACAAAGAAAGAGGGTTTGAGCTTAAAGTTGGTATTCACATCAAAGACATAACCACCAGCGATAAAAAAGTGGCTCGTTTCATTACCGTAAGCGACACCATTCACATCGAGATGCTCACCTTTGAGAATATTTGGGATCGATAACGAGAGATAATACTGATCGGTATAATAAAATACACCAGTGCCAAAATTGATAAAGGTCTCTGAGCTGTTACTCGAAAAAGCGATATCGTCTTGGGTTATTAACGCCAAATCTATCAGGCCTACCTGATGCAAGGTGGCCCCAGCTTTAAGGCCAAAAGCCAATCGATGACCCTCTGCAATCGAAATGGTATAGGAATAATCGAGATAAATATTTGTTTCTTCGACAGGTCCAATTTCGTCGACTATAGCCGAGACTCCAATACCCGTCTTTTCGCCCCAAGGCGTGTGAAAAAACAAGCTTGAGGTTTTAGGCGCTCCGTCAAACCCTGTCCATTGATTGCGGTGTAACAGTCCAATATTCATGGTCTCCTTAGATCCTGCATAGGCCGGATTAATTACAGAGAGATTGTACATATACTGTGTATATTGAGGGTCTTGTTGCGCTTGCAATGTCATTGCCGTGTGGGCCAAAAAAGGGAGTCCTCCAGACAAAAGGCAAATTAGAAGTAGTTTTTTTATCACCCTCAATTTATTTAGGTCTAAGTTATTGATTAATATCCAATATTACGTAAACGGGAAAATGATCACTATATCCACCCAAATACCGCTTACCGGCATAGGTTCTAAAAGGGTTACCTTTAAACTTGCCGCGATATTCGGTAAGCGCAACATCGTTATATATTTTAGACGAGCTATACCGCAAAGGGTTGCGGTGAAGACGCATAAAGTTAGTTGATAGTATGATTTGATCAAAGAGGTACCACTCAAAGCGGTGGTTAAGACTACCTTCATATCGCGTACCTAAAAATACCATAGGATTATAAAAATCATGTTGTACCAAGTGATTTTTGACAGATTCGCTATGAGGGCCATCATTAAAATCGCCCATTATAATTATGCGAGCTTCTTTGTCCAATCCTTGTATATCGCTTATGATTTGTCTACATCGTCTGGCAACGGCAATTCGCTTATGCGCAGTCTCTTGGGCACCTTCTCTTCTCGAGGGCCAGTGATTAACGAGCACATGTACAGGATGCCCCATCAATTTGCCAGTGATGTATAAAATATCACGCGTATAGTCACGAACGCCGGGTTCATTTTCTATATAAACCGCAAAAGTTTCAGATCGGGTTACTTCAAAATGGTCTTTGCGATACAAGAGCCCAACATCGATTCCTCTTTCGTCTGGAGAGTCATAGTGAACCACATTATACCCATACTCATAAAGTGTATTGGTAGTAGCTAGAGCCTCCATAACCTCAATGTTTTCTACCTCGGCCACGCCTACTAAGCTAGGTGGACCGCCTACCGTATCTGTCCCAATTTTGGAGATGACATTGGAGAGTTTACGCAGTTTTTTTTGGTAGCGCTTCCCATTCCAATTCTTTTTTCCTTCTGGCGTAAAATCGTCATCCAGCGTCCTGGGATCATCTGTAGTATCAAATAGATTTTCTAGGTTGTAAAAGGCAACACTTGCGATCTCTGGGTTTGATGAGGTATTGTTTGCCTCAGCCTTGCTAAGATGGTGCTGTTCTTGAGAGATATCACTTTGATTCATCCTACTAATTTACACAAAAGGGTAAGACTTGATTTGCTACCTTTGCAACTATGTTAGAAAAAGAGAAGATAGACTATGAAAAGTGCGTCCTTGTGGGGTTGACCACACGTCACCAAAGCGAGGATAAGATGAACGAGTATCTGGACGAGCTCGAATTTTTGGCGTATACCGCAGGAGGAGAAGTTATCAAGCGATTTACACAAAAAATGGATATGCCCAACCCAAAGACCTTTTTAGGGTCGGGTAAGCTAGAAGATGTACGAGCATTTGTAGAACAACATGAGATAGGTACCGTTATTTTTGATGATGAGTTGACGCCAGGTCAACAACGCAATATAGAGGCTTTTTTAGGCGCCAAAATTGTAGATAGAACCTACCTCATACTCGATATTTTTGCACAACGTGCCAAAACCAGCTATGCTACCACTCAGGTAGAACTCGCTCAATATCAATACCTGTTACCGAGACTTACAGGTTTATGGACGCATTTAGAGCGACAACGAGGAGGTATAGGTATGCGTGGGCCTGGAGAGACTGAGATCGAGACCGATAGACGTATTGTAAGAGATCGGATTACATTACTCAAGAAGAAAATGGCTACTATAGACAAGCAAATGTCTGTACAGCGAGGCAATCGTGGCGCCTTGGTACGCGTAGCGCTTGTAGGATATACCAATGTTGGGAAAAGCACTTTGATGAATGTAATTTCTAAAAGTGACGTTTTTGCCGAAAATAAGCTCTTTGCCACCTTAGATACGACGGTGAGAAAAGTGGTGATACGCAATCTTCCTTTTTTATTATCGGATACGGTTGGATTTATTAGAAAATTACCCACTCAACTTGTCGATTCTTTTAAAAGTACGC
>PAUP01000055.1 GCA_002712765.1 Cytophagaceae bacterium
AGTAAATGCTTCTCTAGAGATGTTCTTAACAAAAACTTCATCGGTAATCGCGGCACTACTATCACCAGTGTCTGGTGAGCCATCTGTAAATTGTATAAAAACATCTACGCTTTGTAGAAGTGCCCCATTCTCGACATCTTGTTCTTCAAGTAGTAAGGAGAGCTGTGCATTCTCTGCCGTTTGTGTCTGGCCATTTTCGATGGCAATCGGGATCGAATTCTCGATGATTTCGACAGTTCTTAAAACGGCACCTCTTTCGGTGTTTGCGATAACTTGGTCTACGGTTTTGTCATCTTCGCTACAAGCGAGCATTAAAATGGCAAATAGACCAAGAGTGATACGATTAAAAATTTTCATAGATGGTTGATTTATAGTTTGTACTTATAAGACGTGGTCATTTTAAATGGTTGCGTCTACAAAGCAAAAAGTCCTGCTTTCACACCGAAAGCAGGACTTTTTTATCTACTAGTAAATGAGATTAATCTCTTTTACGATCTCTATTTCTGTTATCGCGACCTCTGTTATCACGTCCTCCTCGATCCTTGTTGTCTCTAGGTGGTCGGGCTACGTATCCTTCTGGCTTTTCTAATAACGCTTTACGCGAAACTTTTTCCTTGCGTGTTCTAGAATCGATACCGAAGTATTTCACCTCGAGTTCTTCTCCCATAGAAAGGACGTCAGAAGCATTTTCGGTGCGCTCCCAAGCGATTTCTGAAACGTGTAGTAACACCTCATTTCCAGGGGCATCGAGATACTCGACTACGGCGCCAAAATCTAACATCTTTATGACCTTTACCTTATAGGTTTTTCCTACTTCTGGCTTAAAGGTGATAGAATCGATCTTAGCTAATACAGCGTCAATACCAGCTTGACCTGTACCTAAGATTTCAACAATTCCTTCTTCGGTCACAGGGTCTTCATTAATAACGATGGTCGTATCAGTTTCTTTTTGTAATTCCTGAATTACTTTTCCTCCAGGACCAATCAAGGCTCCAATAAACTCATTGTCAATACGAGTGGTTACCATTTTAGGAGCGTAATCTTTTACGTCTTCTCTTGGCTCACCAATGGTATCGGTCAATTTCTCAAGAATGTGTAATCTTCCATCTCTGGCTTGCTTTAATGCATTTACCAAGATTTCGTAAGACAATCCTTTTACTTTAATATCCATTTGACAAGCGGTTATACCGTCTGCCGTACCTGTTACTTTAAAGTCCATATCTCCTAAGTGATCTTCATCCCCCAAGATATCAGACAATACAGCATATTTCCCTGTTTCGCTATCAGAGATTAATCCCATAGCGATACCAGATACTGGTTTGATCATTTGAACCCCAGCATCCATCATAGCCATAGTACCAGCACAAACCGTTGCCATAGATGATGAACCGTTAGATTCTAATACTTCAGATACAATACGTACAGTATATGGGCAATCTTCTGGCACCATACCTTTAAGGGCACGTTGCGCTAAGTTACCATGTCCAACCTCTCTACGTGAAGTTCCTCTAATGGGGCGGGCTTCTCCTGTACAAAAAGGAGGGAAGTTATAATGTAGGTAAAATGTCTCTTCTCCTTCGTAAGAAGGCATGTCAATTTTGTTGGCTTCTCTTGAAGTACCTAAAGTGACTGTGGCCAATGCTTGGGTTTCTCCACGTGTAAAAATAGAAGAACCGTGTACAGACGGTAGGTAGTCTACCTCACACCAGATAGGGCGAATATCTGTAGTCTTACGACCATCCAGACGTAATCCTTCATCTAAGGTCAAATCACGAATGGCAGCCTTCTCGGCGGCTCTGTAATATTTGGAAACTAAATCGCCAAAATCTTCGAGTTCTTCTTCAGAAAAAGTCGCTTTGATCTCTTCTTTAATTTCTGAAAAGGCAGCGCCACGTTCTTGTTTTGAAGAACCTCCTTTGGCAATAGCGTACACTTTGTCATACGCCATATCGTGAACTTTCTTTTTGAGATCTTCATCCTCTCTTTCAGCTTCGTACTCTCGTACTTCTTTTTTGCCAAAAGCCTCGGCAAGGCGCTCTTGAGCAGCACATTGAACTTTGATAGCTTCATGGGCAGCTTTAATGGCATCTGTCATTTCTTCTTCAGAAATTTCGTCCATTTCACCTTCTACCATCATGACCGAATCGGCAGAGGCGCCAATCATCATATCGATATCAGATTCGGCTAATTGTGCGCGTGTTGGGTTAATCACAAACTCACCATCTACACGACCTACACGTACTTCTGAAATCGCACATTCAAATGGGAAGTCTGATAATTGTATCGCTGCAGATGCCGCTAGTCCTGCCATAGCATCTGGCATAACTTCGTCGTCATGTGACATCAATTGTATCATCACCTGAGTTTCAGAGTGATAATCTTTTGGGAAAAGTGGACGTAGTACACGATCTACTAGACGCATGGTTAATACTTCTCCATCACTAGGACGCGCTTCTCTTTTAAAGAAACCACCTGGGTAACGTCCGGCTGCTGCAAATTTTTCGCGATAATCTACGGTAAGTGGAAGAAAATCCACGTCAGATTGTTTGTAGTTTGACACTACTGTACACAAGAGCATACATTTACCAGATTGCACAACGACACTTCCGTGTGCTTGTTTGGCAAGTTTTCCTGTTTCGATAGAAATTTCTCTTCCATCGCCGAGGTCAATAACCTCTTTGTAAACCTTTGGAATCATAGTTTAAGTTTTTCATTTTACCCTTTACGGGTAGATTAATAATCTGTCAACCCTAGGGTTGCACTGTGTCGTTGTGTTGTAGTTGTAGTTGATGACACCAATGAAAAACTAGCTGTTTAGCTTTCTCTGCCCATGGAGCAACGCCGTGCGCTATGGGGCTTTTATATCACATTTTCGTTAGGCAGTACTGAGGTGAGTCAGTTTTTGCTTTCGCGAAAGCGTTAAATAAAAAGGGAGCCATACGGCCCCCTCGAAATTATTTTCTGATATTCAATTCTTTGATAATCGCACGATATCTCAAGATATCTTTTTTGATAAGGTAGTCCAATAAAGAACGACGCTTACCTACGAGTTTTACTAGTGAACGCTCTGTATTATAATCTTTACGATTGTTTTTTAAGTGCTCAGTCAAGTGATTGATACGGTGCGTAAATAAAGCGATCTGACCTTCGGCAGAGCCAGTATCGTTTTTTCCTTTACCGTGTTTTTCAAAAAGTTCTTCCTTCTTCTCTTTTGTTAAATACATTCCAATATTGTTTTAAATGATTTTTATGTATATGATAGCGTGTCTATCAGCGGGCAAAGATACAATTTTATTTAAAAAGTGCCTAGGGATCATTTTTATTAAAAAAATGTGAAATAAAATTAAACGTTTGCGTTTTAATAGAGTCATAGAGACATGATAATCAAAAAACACATACTTATGAAAACCATGAAAACATTTTTAAAATCTACGCTTGTCTTAGGATTTGCAGTTGCTTTTGTTGCCTGTGATACCGAAGATGACGCTTCAGAGACCAGTGCCTCAATACCTACGGCTGCAGAGTTGCGACTAGCGGCTCAGGTAGATAATACCGAAGACCAAAGTTTTTCTATAGTCGAAAACGCTTATGTTGAAGCCGAAGAAGCCAATAGAGCTTCCTCAAACAGCTTTTTTTCGTCTTGTGCAACGATTACGGTAACGCCTGATGGAACTGGAGGCGGTGCTATAACGGTAGATTTTGGAGACGGATGTACCTTGCAAAATGGAGCCGAAGTGACTGGGCGTGTCTTACTGAGTTACGGCGCTATTCAAAATCAATCTCGAACCATCACTTATGAGTATGACGACTTTACCTATAATGACAATAATGTAAGTGGAGGTGGTACTTTGATACGCCAATTAGAGAATGATAATGGCAATCCGCAGTCTGTACTTAATGCGACTGTTGGGGTCTATTTCCCTACAGAAGATATTGTTGCTACTAGAGACTTAACACGTACCAGAGAGTGGATTGAAGGTGTGGGTACTGGAACCTGGATTGACAATGCATTTTTAGTGACGGGTAACTGGAATACCACCTTTAGTTCTGGTTTTAATCGCAGTGGGACGGTAGTTGATGCGCTACGAAGAGAAGCTAGTTGTCCTCATTTTGTAAGCGGTATTTTGGATATCACGCAAAACAATTTACAGGGTTCGCTAGACTTTGGAGATGGTAGTTGTGATAATATCGCCGAGGTAAGTATAGGTAACCAAACTTTTACCATTCAGCTGTAATTGTAGTTTAAATGATAAAAAAAACGCTCAGTAGGTTTACTGAGCGTTTTTTATGTTGTTATGTTTGCTTAATCAAAACTGTTAATCGTTTTTCGAATTGTTGTTAACCGAGTGAGCAAGCCTTCAAGATGGGCGAGATCTAGCATATTGGCACCATCACTTTTGGCATTGGCGGGATCAAAATGCGTTTCAATAAAGAGCCCATCAACACCATTGACTACGCCAGCCCTGGCAATGGTCTCAATCATATCTGGTCTCCCTCCAGTAACTCCAGTAGTCTGGTTGGGTTGTTGTAAAGAATGGGTAACATCTAGTACCGTAGCTGCAAACTCTTTCATGGTAGGGATGCCTCTAAAATCTACAATCATATCCTGATACCCAAACATGGTGCCTCGATCTGTGGCCATGACTTGTTGGTTTCCAGAATCGGTCACTTTTTTGACCGCGTGTTTCATACTCTCTGGCGACATAAATTGTCCTTTTTTCAGATTGACTACTTTGCCTGTTTTGGCAGCTGCAACCACCAAGGCTGTTTGCCGCACTAAAAAGGCAGGTATTTGGAGAACATCGACATATTGGGCTGCCAGCGCAGCATCAGAGACCTCGTGTATGTCTGTAACAGTAGGAACCGAAAATTTTTCAGCAACCTTGGCGAGTATTTCTAAGGCTTTTTCGTCGCCAATACCCGTAAAACTATCGACACGGCTGCGATTGGCTTTGCGAAAACTGCCTTTAAAAATGTAAGGAATTTCGAGTTTGTCGGTAATCTCAATTACCTTTTCTGCAATCCTAAATGCCATATCTTCTCCCTCTATGGCGCAGGGGCCACAGAGTAAGAAAAACTGATTGGATTGACTGTGTTTTATATTGGGAATTAGCTCAAGTTTCATATAAGGTACTTTATCTGGCAAAGATACCACTTCTCTGAAATAGGGCGCATAAAATAATGGCTAGGTCAACGTCTGGTGTTTATAAAGGAGGCCTTAATTAATTTAACTTATCTTTTTGGCTTCAAATAAACGTGAGGATGAAACCAACGGATACCAATTATTTTGAGGTCAACAAGGCTACTTGGAACCAAAAAGTGGAGGCGCATACCGCTAGTGACTTTTACGATCTAGAGGGATTTACAAAAGGCAGGAGTTCACTACAATCTTTTGAACTGGAGGCTTTGGGAGATGTCAATGGTAAGTCATTATTGCATTTGCAATGTCATTTTGGGCAAGACACCTTGAGCTGGGCGCGTATGGGAGCACAATGTACCGGTGTAGACATTAGTGACAAAGGGATCGCTTTCGCGAAAGCGCTCTCAAAAAAAATCCAAACCCCTGCACGCTTTGTGTGTTGCAATGTCTTAGATACCTCGGCACATATATCGGAGCACTTTGATATTGTATATACCAGCTATGGCACTATAGGCTGGCTACCCGATCTTGCCCCTTGGGCCCTAATGATAGCCCAACGTCTAAAAAAAGGAGGCACTTTTTATATCGTAGACTTTCACCCGATTGTCTGGATGTTTGATTATACTTCGGGCAAGCCGTTAATGCGTTATGGCTATAATCAAGAGGAAGTGATCTATGAAGAATACCAAGGTACTTATGCCGATACCGAAAATCAAATGACCAGTAAGGAGTATGGCTGGAATCACGGTATGGCCGAGATCATTACAGCATTGCTAGAGGCTGGTTTACAATTAGACTTTTTTAGAGAATATCACGAAAGCCCTTATGACATATTGCCCGATCTCCTGCAAAAAGAAAACGGTCACTATGTAACTAGTGACCGCTTATATCCTTTGTTGTTTGAATTGCAATTCTCTAAAATTTAGTGTGCGTTTTCTTTGAGTAATTCTGGGAATTTGGCTTGAAATCTCTTTAACCTAGGGATAGATACATTCTGGATATAGGGATTGTTGGGGTTGTTGCGCTCGTAGTTTTGGTGATAGGCCTCGGCCTTCCAAAACTTTTGAAACGGCAATACTTGAGTGACAATACCACCGTTATACGTAGTTTGATTGAGTTCTTTAACACGCGCTTCTATAATTTCTTTTTCGGCATCGTTTTGGTAAAAAGCGATCGATCGGTATTGCGGCCCACTATCCGGACCCTGACGATTCTTGGTAGTAGGATCGTGCGAACCAAAAAACACCTTAACCAAGGTTTCAAAACTCACTTCTTTAGGGTTGTAATAGACTTCTACAGCTTCGGCATGCGTAGTGCGGCCGTATCCCACTTCTTTATAGGTAGGATTGGCTTCGGTGCCGCCACTATAGCCACTTACCACCTCAGATACTCCTTGTACACTTTCGAAAATTGCTTCTACACACCAGAAGCAACCGCTGGCAAAATATGCCTTGCGCAATCCGTTTTGGGCTTGAGTCTGAACAGGGTCCAGTTGTGCAGTAGGTTCTTTTTGCGTGGTCGATTGCTGCTGGCATGAAAGTGCCATAATCAAACTTAGCAAAAGTGTTGTCATCTTCATCATTTATTCTATTAGCGTTTCAAATGGTAAAAATAAAGGATAAAAACAGTGTGCTCTACTAAGGGAATGTTAATAATAAGGCATAAAAAAACCCTTGTCAGGACAAGGGTTTACACGTTTTGAGATGCTAAGGCTTAGAGCTTTGCAAATAAGGCTTGCATTTTCTCTTTTTCCTGTTCGGCAAGCTCGCTATCTACTAAGATACGCCCACTGTGCTCATCGGTAATTATTTTTTTACGACTGGCTATCTCTACTTGAATTTGAGGAGGAATCGTAAAAAATGAACCTCCAGAAGCACCACGCTCAATAGGCACTACGGCAAGGCCATTACGCACATTAGATCGAATGCGTTTATATGCTTTAACTAAGCGCTCTTCGATTCCCTTTTCAAAGTCTGCACTCTTTTTAATTAGTTCTTTTTCTTCTTTTTCGGTTTCTGCTAGAATGGCATCCAACTCACTTTTCTTGTGTTGTAGGTGCGTCTCGCGCTCTCCCAAACGTTCCTTCGTTTGATCGATAACCTCTTTCTTTTGCTCGATTTGCGCCTTGTACTCTTTGATATTTTTCTCGGCGAGTTGAATCTCTAATTCTTGAAACTCAATTTCCTTACTCAGGGCATTAAATTCTCTGTTATTGCGCACGTTTTTTTGCTGCTCAGAATATTTTTTGATGCCGGCCTTAGATTCTTCGATAAGAATCTTCTTTGCTTTAATTTGATCTTCAATGAGCGCAAGTTCGTTATCAAGCTTTTCAATACGCTTGTTGAGCCCGGCGACTTCATCTTCTAAATCTTCTACTTCTAAAGGTAATTCACCTCGCACATTGCGAATCTCGTCTACACGAGAATCAATTAGTTGTAAATCGTAAAGTGCGCGTAGTTTTTCTTCTACAGTTACTTCCTTTTTCTTTGCCATACGTTAAAAATAGTTGATAGGATTGGTATTTTCCTCTGATAAAATGATTGCAAAATTACGAATTTTTTCTGTAAGATAGTTAGCGATAATGTTTTTTGTAAATCGTTCGCTTTCATAATGTCCAATATCGGCCAGAAGCAGGCGATCTTCGGCTTGGTAAAAGTCATGGTATTTAAGGTCGGCAGTGACATAAGCATCGGCTCCGGCTCTTTTGGCGGCGGCAATGGCAAAGGCCCCACTGCCTCCCAAAACAGCAACTTTTTTAATGGGTGTGTCACCTATTTTGGAATGTCGTATGCCACCAGTGTCAAAAACCTGCTTGGTATGGGCTAGAAATGCCTTTGGTGACATTGGTTTTTCAAGGCTGCCTATTTGCCCCATACCTAAGGTGGGATGAGAATTGACAAGCGCCGTAATTTCGAAAGCGACTTCTTCATAGGGGTGTGCATTTTTGAGTGCCGCTATGATGGGATGTCTTTTATCTTTTTCAAACACAAAATGCAGTTGTTTTTCGGGCTCATGGTGTCGTTGACCAATACTACCCACGGCAGGTTGCGCATTTTCTTCGGGTCTAAAAGTGCCTATGCCTTCGGTCTCAAAATGACATTCGCTATAATTGCCTAATTGACCAGCCCCTGCCTTAAAAACTGCGTTGGCAACCTTTAGGCTAGCAGCGTGGGGGACATAGGTCGTCAATTTGAAAAGTTGTTCTTCTTTTGGGATAAGTACTTTGCAATTTGTTAAACCCAAGGCATTGGACATCCCATAGTTCACCCCGTGGGGCACGTTATCTAGTGCAGTGTGAATTGCAAAAATAGCAATGTCGTGTTTGATCGCTTGTATAACGGCTCTTTCTACGTAGGTTTTGCCAGTGAGTTGCTTGAGTCCTGAAAATATAATAGGGTGAAAACACACAATAAGATTACAGGATTTTTGGGCGGCCTCTAGTACCACAGCTTCTAGGGCATCATGTGCCACCATAATATTGGTGACCTCTTCTCGTTCATTGCCTACCAATAAGCCTACATTGTCAAACCCTTCTGCGTTAGCTAGTGGGGCCCACTCATTGAGTATAGAAAGTACTTCTCGTATGGTCATAGTAAATTGTTAAGCCCTAAAGATAAAAATTATACCTTCGTTCTATGAAGTCGATACGTAAAATCCTTTTTCCTTTTGCGGCAGCCTACTATCTCATTACGCTTACGCGAAATTGGTTGTACAGCCAAGGATACTTGTCTTCTACTACCTATAATTTTCCTGTAATTTGTGTGGGTAATCTCAATACGGGTGGTACCGGAAAATCCCCCATGACCGAATACCTTATTGCGATTTTATCATCGGGATTTAATCCAGTGATCTTAAGCAGGGGTTATGGAAGAAAGACCAAAGGCTTTAAACAAGTTAAGCCTACAAGTACGCCAGAAGAAGTAGGGGATGAGCCCTTGCAATTTGCCAAAAAATTTAGCGCCTTACCCGTTTTTGTTTGTGAAGATAGACGCGAGGGTATCACACAGCTTCAAAAAAGGGGAGGTGAGCCAGAGGTATTGGTCTTAGATGACGCTTTTCAGCATCGGGCTGTCAATGCTGGCTTCAATATCGTGTTGACCGCCTATGATGATTTGTATGTAAACGATTACCTCCTACCAGTAGGTAATTTAAGAGAACCGCGCAGGGGTGCACGCAGAGCCGATGTGATTGTAGTGACCAAATGTCCCTTGACATTGACCCTAGTAGCTCAAAAAGCGATTGCAAAACGCTTGGCTGCTCAAGACCATCAACAATTGTTTTTTGCGGGAATTAGTTACAGTCACAAAACAAAAGGTGATCTTGAGCTATCAGTAGACGCGTTGAGCGATCGGCCCATTCGAGTCATCACAGGAATTGCCAACCCTAAGCCCTTTATCGCCCACTTGCACTCTGTAGGTTTGACCTTTGAACATAAGGCCTACAGCGATCATCACAATTTTACATCTCAAGAGATTGCCCATCTCGATAGGTCAGGAGTGTTGCTTACTACCGAAAAAGATTATATGCGATTGGAAGGAAAACTACAGCAAGCAAGCTTATGCTACCTGCCCATAAAAACCAAAATATTAAATGATGCACATGCCTTCGAAAAAAGTATAACGGCATTTGTTGAAGGGTTTAACTAATAACGTGACTGCGTTTTAAGGCATTGTGTATTTTCTGGAAAAACTCTTCTACCTTATAAGGTTTAGGGATTATGTCATTAAATCCAGCCTCGTGAAAATCGTCGATGTTCTCATCTATAGTTACCGCGGTCAAGGCCAATATTGGAATATTCTGGTCAAAGGTTCTGATTTGTTCTGTAGCTTCAATCCCGCTAATTCCTGGCATATGGATATCCATTAAAATTAGATCAAAACTATTGTCTGTGCGGGCTTTTTCTACGGCAATTTCACCATTGTCTGCTACATCACAGATCATTTGATTTTTCTCTAGAATCTTACGGGTAATCATCTGGTTGATCTTGTTGTCTTCAACGACCAAGATTTTACGATTTTCTAAGGCGACATAATCTACATCGTAAATGATGTTGTGAGGATTCTCTTCGCTAACATCTGTGGTATTCAAATTGTATTTGATGTCAAATTTAAAAATAGACCCTTTGCCTAAGGTACTTTCTAGGGTGATCTTACTATTTAAAAGGTCGAGTAAATTTTTAACAATCGACAATCCAAGACCTGTTCCTCCAAACTTTCGATTAATAGCCACAGAACCTTGAGTGAAGTTTTGGAAAATATTCTTCTGTTTTTTCTTCGAAATTCCCTCTCCGGTATCTTCGACTTCAAAGTGTAGCCGTATGTCCGAATCGGTCTGACTAATTTTTTGAACTCGTACATAAACATTACCGTCTCTGGTAAATTTGACGGCATTACCCACAAGATTGATTAGGATTTGTGAGATCATCAAAGGATCTCCCAATATCTCATTAGGGATGTCTGGATCAAATTCAAATGACAATTTATTGCCTTTGTCTTTGGCAGATTTTCCTAGGGCAAATAAAACATCTTCAATGCGCTTTTTAAGATTAAAGCTGGTTTCTTCAACCTCCACTTTATTGGCCTCTAGTTTATTTAGATCCAAGATATTATTGATAAGCGATAAGAGGTATTCTCCAGAAAATTTTAAGGAGTCAAGATGTTTTTTCTGCTCGGGCGTAGGATTTTCTGTCAAGAGTAAATGCGTCAATCCAGTAACGGCATACATCGGTGTTCTGAGCTCATGGGTAATGGTAGACAAGAATTGTGCTTTGACCATAGAGGCCTTTTCGGCATTTTCTTTGGCGATGATAAGCTCGGTATTTTTGGCTTGTAAAAGCTCGTTGGCCTTGGCGCGTAGATTGTTATTTTTATACAGGGATAAGGTGAGTAGTGATAATATGGTAATTAGTGCGATACCCAAAACAGTAGTGAGCTCGTTTACCTGCAATTTGCGTTTTTGTTCTCTTTCAATATCCTTCGAAAGTGTATTGGCTAGTGTCTCGTTAATGCCACTGTTGGGCGTGTTCAAAACTACCCCTTGATTTTTGGTGTTCTGGGTATTGGTGGCAGCGGTATATTTTTCCAATTGGGCATAACCATTTTTGAAATCATTTTGTAAGATCGAAAGATCACTTTGAACCTTTAGGATATTGGTTTCTAATCCTTTGTAGTTATGGGTTTCGATTAAAGTTTTGGACTGATCAAGCGCCAGTTTGGCCTGTTGGGTATTGTTGAGTGCGATATAGGCCTTAGCCATGTTGAGGTAACTATTGGCTAAGAAGTAGGTCTCTTTATTGCTTTCAAGAACCGGAATTGCCGTGTTAAAGGAAGTTAAAGCAGCATTGTACTTTTCCTGTGCTATGGCCAGAATACCTTGATAATATTGAGTGGTTGCCTGTAATAATTTGTTGCGTTCTTCGGCAAAGAGTGTAGCAGCCGTAGCCAAAGCGCTATCTGCTTTTTGGAGTTCGTTCTTTTGAAGAAATAATTGTGCGGCAATAATTTGACTCTGCCCCAGACCTACTTTGGTGTCATCGGTATTTTGGATGGCAATCGCTTTATTGTTTTCTAAGGTAGCCTTGTCATAATCTTTTAATTGAAGGTATAGCCTTGCCAGATTGGTACTAGTAAGGCCAATACGACTTTTATTACCTACCTCCATAGCGAGATTACGCGCATTGGTTAAGTGCGTAATAGATTGATTGTAATCTAGGTTTTGAATGGCTGCTACGGCTTCTCCCATCAGAGAGTCTACCTTGGCATTGGTCAAGTTTAACACAATAGGATCTACCTCCTGAGCCCTGGAGAGTCCGGCAAAAAAAAGAAATAGAATAAGCAAGAACGGGGTAGTTACTGCTTTCATTGATGTAGGTTAACAGGGCTAAATATAGATTATTTCTTTGAAATGCGTAAGATTAAATCGATTAATCGGCTCGAATACCCCATTTCGTTGTCGTACCATCCAATGATTTTTACCATTTTACCAATCACCGATGTCATTTGCGCATCAAAGACACAGGAGTGGGTGTTGCCTATCATATCAATAGATACCAGTGGTAATTCGGTGTATTGTAAAATTCCTTTGTATCTGGTCTCGGCAGCTTTTTGAAAAGCCTCATTCACCGCGGCTATCGAGGTGTCTTTTTTGACATTAAAAGTGATGTCGGTAAGCGATCCATTAGGAACAGGAACCCGTATACCACAGCCACCAATAACACTGGAGAGCTCTGGAAAAATCTTTGTCAATGCTTTGGCTGCCCCGGTAGTGGTGGGAATGATGCTTTGACTTGCTGCCCTTGCCCTGCGCAAATCACGATGGGGCTGATCGTGTAAGCTCTGATCTGAGGTATACGAATGAATGGTAGTAATATAAGCCTGAGCCACCCCGCATAGCTCGTCGATCAATTGAATCATTGGGGCAGCATTATTTGTTGTGCAAGAAGCATTAGACAAGATGTTGGGGTCACTTTCTAAGAGATCATCATTTACCCCCAAAACAACCATAGGGATACTATCGTCTTCGGGTGGAGCGGCCAAAATAACTTTTTTTGCGCCCTGATCCAGATGCTGTTGCAGCTCGGATGTGGTTTTAAATTTGCCTGTACATTCTAATACAATATCGGGTTGGCAGGTATGCCATGGTATATTTTGGATGCTAGATGCATTAAATACTACCACATCAGTACCGTCTATAGTAATAATCGGTTGGTCTTGAAGTGTTGCGCTTTCGCGAAAGCGGATATCTGCATCATAAATGCCGTGGATACTGTCATATTTTAATAGATGTGATAATGTCTCGGCCTTGGCGATATCATTAATAGCAACCACTTCCATCTCTGGATGGCTTTGGATGCGTTTACACACAGTACGTCCAATACGTCCAAAGCCGTTAATGGCAACTCGCGTTTTTAACCCCATTTAGGTAAGGTGTTTTTGGGCTTTGTAAGACGAACGCACCAATGCGCCACTTTCTACATGTCTAAAGCCCATTTCGAGCCCGATAGTCTCGTATTTTTTAAATTGATCTGGCGTGATAAATTGTTTGACTGGCAAGTGCTTTTTTGAAGGTTGCAAGTATTGGCCAATAGTGACGATATCCAAATTAACCGCACGTAAATCCTTAAGGGTTTGAATGACCTCTTCTTCTGTTTCTCCAAGCCCGAGCATAATGCCCGACTTGGTGCGATTAATCCCTTGATCTTTTAGGTATTTGAGCACGCCCAAACTGCGTTCATACTTGGCTTGAATACGCACCTCACGGGTTAACCGCTTTACCGTTTCCATGTTGTGAGATACGACCTCAGGATTGACAGCAATAATACGGTCTATAAGGTCTTCTCGACCCTGAAAATCTGGAATAAGTGTTTCTAGGGTGGTTTCGGGATTCATACGTCGTATCGCTTGTACGGTTTCTCCCCAGATAATAGTACCCATGTCTTTGAGATCATCTCGATCTACCGAGGTAATCACCGCATGTTTGATCGCCATTAATTTTATTGATCGCGCTACTTTTTCGGGTTCTTCCCAATCTACGGTTTCAGGACGTCCTGTTTTGACGCCGCAAAAACCGCAGGAGCGTGTACAGATGTTTCCTAAAATCATAAAAGTGGCAGTACCTTCACTCCAGCATTCGCCCATATTGGGGCAGCTTCCTGAGGTACATATGGTGTGCAGGTCATACTTTTCAACCAGACCCCTTAGTTCGGTATATTTTTTACCAGTAGGCAATTTCACCCGTAACCATTTGGGTTTGGCCTGACGTTTTGGTGGTGCAATTAATTCTTGTGGCATAGCATTTTATCTGAAATGCAAAGATACGACAAACCTCGCAAATTCTGGAAGAACTCCTTCCTGACAACTAGGCATTTTTATCAGTATAAGAGTTGAATCTCTTTTAAGTCGTAAGTGTTGATGATATCGTCTTCTTCTTGTACCATTAATTTGCCTAATGGTGTCACTCCTTTTATAATACCTACAAATTGTTTGTTGTTTTTCACAAAAGTCGAAGCTTTGTTTTTTCTAAATAAGTCTGCCTCATAGGCGTCTTGAATTTGGTCTAGGCGGTCGTTGAGTAACAAATCGACAAAATGGTGGAATTGTTCGAGCAAAAGCTGTAAAATTTCTTCTAAATCAAAGTGAATTCCCGTTTGTTCTTTGATGGATGTCGCCCTAGGGACATGGCCAAATTCGGTTTGATTGACATTGAGGCCAACGCCCAAAATTAAGGCGTCTAGTTTGCCTTTTTTTATGACACTTTCTATGAGGATGCCGCAGATTTTCTTTTTGTCTGACAATATGTCGTTAGGCCATTTGACAGTTATATTTTTGATCAATAATTTTTCTAGCACGGCTTTTACAGCTAGCGAGGCCGCCATAGTGACGTAAAATTGCTGCGCTACTGTAATACGCTGAACCTTTCTGAAAATACTGAATGTCAGGTTCTTACCTGCTTCTGTTTCCCAAACGGTACCCATTTGACCCCGGCCATTTGTTTGTTCCAAGGCCCAAACAACAGTGTCGACTTGGAGATTTTCAGATTTGGCAACTTCCTTGAGATAGTTGTTGGTAGAATCAATGGTATGAAGTTTGACGATGCGCATGTAGGAATTGCAGTATTTAAACTTATGTTAAGAGCGAGAATAACTGTAAATTTGTAATAACTTTGTGTAAATAAAAGGATTTAATGGCAAAAAAGGAAACAAGCACAGATCAATTAATAACAACAATTCTTAAAGGAATAGAGGAGGTAAAAGGGCAGGATATAGATATTTTGGACCTAAGAGAGCTGGAAAACACGGTTTGTGATTATTTCATTATTTGCAATGGTACTTCAAATACACAGGTGGCCGCAATTGTGAATTCAATTCAGAAAATTGTGAGCAAAGAGACCAAAGAAAAACCTTGGCATATCGAAGGCTTGGACAATGCCGAATGGGTTTTAATGGACTATGTAAACATCGTAGTTCATGTTTTTCAAAAACACATCCGTGAATTCTACGATATCGAAAGTCTATGGGGGGATGCAAAAATTACAACCATAGCATCTAGCTATTAAAAAAAATAATTGAATGTCAGAAAAAGAAAATAAAAACTCGCCTACACCCAAGAAGAACAAATACAGTTCTTATTGGATTTTTGGTATCCTAATCGTGATGTTTTTTGCCTTGACCGCTTTAGGTGGTGGTGAAGGGATGGGAGATCCAAATGTGGTATCACAAACAAGACTCAATGACTATTTGAGAAATGGAGATGTCTCCAAGGTTTTGGTGATTTCAAATAAAAGAGAGGCCAAGATATTTTTAACTCCCGAGGCAGAGTCTAAGGCGGTTCACCAAAAGCGAAACTCAGGTCCTTCATTTATGAAGCCTTCGCAAGCCGCTGCCGATTATCGCGTCAAGTTTGGAGATCAGCAAAATTTTGAAAATGATCTTAAAGAGGTCATCACCGAAGCAAATGTCTCTACAGAGATTGCCTATGATCAGGAGGTAAGTATGTTTGATAAAATCATTCCATTCTTACCCATACTACTAATAGTGGGTATCTGGATCTTCATTATGCGACGCATGTCTGCTGGATCTGGAGGAGGCCCTGGAGGGCAAATTTTTAACATAGGAAAGTCAAAGGCTAAGCTATTTGACGAAAAAACAGATATCAAGACATCTTTCAAAGATGTCGCAGGTCTGGAAGGTGCCAAAGAAGAAATACAGGAAATTGTAGACTTCCTTAAAAACCCAGAAAAATACACCAGCTTAGGGGGTAAAATTCCTAAAGGTGCCTTGCTTGTAGGACAGCCGGGAACGGGGAAGACCCTTTTGGCGAAAGCCGTAGCAGGAGAGGCAAAAGTACCTTTCTTCTCATTGTCTGGATCTGACTTTGTAGAAATGTTTGTAGGAGTTGGAGCCTCGCGAGTGCGAGACCTCTTTAAACAAGCCAAAGAAAAAGCACCTGCGATCATCTTTATTGATGAGATTGACGCCATAGGTCGCGCGAGAGGTAAAAGTAATTTTTCAGGTTCTAATGATGAGCGTGAGAATACCTTAAATCAATTGCTCACCGAAATGGATGGGTTTGGGACAAACACCAATGTGATTGTACTAGCGGCTACAAACCGCGCCGATGTTTTGGATAAGGCATTAATGCGCGCAGGACGTTTTGACCGTCAGATTTATGTTGATCTCCCAGATGTTAGAGAGCGAAAGGAGATTTTTGAGGTGCATCTTAGACCTCTTAAAAAAGTGGATGGACTAGATGTAGAATTTCTGGCCAAACAAACCCCTGGGTTCTCTGGAGCCGATATCGCCAATATGTGTAATGAAGCTGCACTTATTGCAGCCAGAAAAGGCAACAAGGCTGTAGAGAAGCAAGATTTCCTCGATGCTGTAGATCGCATCGTTGGAGGGCTGGAAAAGAAAAATAAAATTATTACTCCTGATGAGAAAAAGGCTATTGCTTTTCACGAAGCGGGTCATGCTACCGTGAGTTGGATACTTGAACATGCAGCCCCATTGGTGAAAGTTACGATTGTTCCTAGAGGGAATTCATTAGGTGCGGCATGGTATCTGCCAGAAGAGCGACTCATTGTTCGTCCAGAGCAAATGCTGGATGAGATGTGTGCGGCTTTAGGAGGTAGAGCTGCCGAAGATGTTATTTTTAATAAGATCTCTACAGGAGCATTAAGTGATCTCGAAAAGGTGACCAAGCAGGCCAGAATGATGGTTACTGTCTATGGCCTTAGTGATAAAGTAGGTAATTTGACCTATTACGATTCGACAGGGCAAGGGGATAATGGGTTTACCAAGCCGTATTCAGAAAAGACTGCCGAATTGATCGATAAGGAAATTTCTGAAATCATCGAAGAGCAATACAAACGCGCAGTGAACTTGCTTACCGAAAACAAAGACAAGCTTACCCAATTGGCCAATATGCTTTTGGATAAGGAGGTGATTTTTAAAGATGATTTGGTAACTATTTTTGGAGAGCGACCTTTTGGAAAGAAGGAGGAAGAATCTGAAGTAGTAGCAGAGTAGTTAGGTCATCGCCAAAAGGCACAAACGAAAAATTCTTGATTTAACCGAAGGTTGGGTCAAGAATTTTTTATATTTGGATAACCCATAAATATTGGAATGCAATCTCTCTATGAGTCTATTTAGAAAATTATTTAAGAGTTCCTCTAAATCAGACGGCCCCCGTTTAGAAAAAATGCACGAAGAACGCAGCAAGTATATGCCAGATGAGCATACACCACCCGACGAGCGTTTTACTAAAAATTTTATACATAACGGCGGCAAATTCCTCTATGCGGTAAATCCTCAAGAAGTACAGCACAATTTTGATAATATACTCATGGAAAATGATTGGTACGAATCTGAGGTGTTTTGTATCGACGAAAATTTAAAAGATGTCTTTGGAGGATACAATCTTTCCTTTGGAAAAAAGACGTCGGCCTCTTTTTATCTGACAACCTGTGAAAGTCTAGTTGCCGATAACGGATCTATTTTGGTGTGTTCGAATCAACTTAAAGAAATGAAGCTCCACGATTTACCGCAAAATATGGTCATCTATGCAACCACGAGTCAAATTGTAAATAATATCGGAGAAGGTCTTCGCATTATTAAAACTCGTAATGCTGGGAATATCCCCACCAATATCACAACAATCAAACACTTTGAGCTAAAAGAAGACGAAAAAGACTTCCTTACGTACGGAAGCAGTACAAAGAACTTATATTTGCTACTACTAGAAGATTTGTAGTATGCGTGAAGTACTAATAAGAGCATTATCCGGCATTTTATACGTGGCACTCTTGCTATTAGCTATATTTTCTTTAGAACATATTTACCTTGTTCTTTTTTTAATTTTTGGAGGCTTGTGTCTTTACGAATTTTTAAAACTCATCGGTATTCGTTCTTTGCTGCCTTATCTTTTATTATTGGTCGCTACGGCCGTTTTTTGTTATTACAAGTGGTCGCCTAACGCAACTTTGATCTTTTTGGCATTGACAATTACCGTAAATAGCTATTTGATTAAAAATTTAATCAGGCCTTCACAACGGTATATTACTGTTGCTCAAAAGTATGGATATACCGTATTCTATATCATAGGTGGTATTGTGTTTACAATTTTACTTCCTTCCTATAGAGGCGAGTACACCTCATATCTCGTAGCTAGTGTCTTTGCATTGATTTGGATAAATGATACCTTTGCCTTTATCGTAGGAAAAAGCATCGGAAAGCACAAACTGCTCGAACGCATATCTCCCAAGAAAACGATAGAGGGGTTTTTGGGTGGATTATTTTTTGCGTGTGTTGCTAGTGTGTTTATCTATCAATTTACAGGACTATTGAGTTTGAGCTTATGGTTAACCGTAGCGGCAACCACCTCCATTTTTGGTACGCTGGGAGATTTGATACAATCACAGTTAAAACGGCAGGCCGGTGTAAAGGATAGTGGTCAGCTCATGCCTGGGCACGGTGGTTTGTACGATAGGTTGGACAGTATTTTGTTTGCCAGCCCATTTATTTATTTGTTTTTAATAATACTAGAGTATGTTCCATAAAGAAGGATATAGAATAATAGCGGTCACTATACTTGTAGTGGCAGTGGGCATATTGTTTGCAGAGCGGTATATCACTAACGATTTACTGTTTTATGGAATTGTCGCTGTTGCGGTGGTCTTTTTAGTCTTAATCTTACAATTTTTTAGAAATCCTGCGCGTATTGCCACCGAAAATCCGGCTCAGATCGTTTCTCCTGTAGACGGGAAAGTAGTTGTTATCGAAGAGGTATTTGAAAAAGAATATTTTAAAGATCAGCGATTACAGGTTTCTATTTTTATGTCGCCATTAAATGTGCATGTCACTCGATATCCAGGAGCTGGTAAGGTGACTTACAGCAAGTATCATCCTGGCAAATACCTAGTTGCTTGGCATCCAAAGGCTAGTGAAGAAAACGAGCGTACCACTGTTGTGGTGCGTACCCAAAAGTTTGGTGAAGTCTTACACAGGCAAATAGCCGGAGCCCTAGCAAAGCGCATTGTCAATTATGCTAAGGAAGGTCAGGAAGTGGCTCAGGGGAGTGAAAGCGGATTTATCAAGTTTGGATCGCGTGTTGATGTGTATCTTCCTATAGGTACAAAGGTTGACGTGACTTTAAATCAAAAAGTAAAGGGAGCATCATCTGTAATCGCAAGTATATAATGAAAAATAAGGTACTCCATACTCAGTTTCTGGAGGCCTTTAAGAAGGTGAGTACCGCAACTCAAGAATTTCCACCAGATGTATTGTTGCAGTTTTATGCCCTTTACAAGCAGGCTACCCAAAAAAACACCTTTAGCCAAACCGAGGGCGAACACGAATTGGTAAGCGCTTTTAAACTCAATGCACTACTTCAGGTAAAGCATCTTAGTAGTGACCAAGCAAAAGAGGCCTACATTGAGGCCTCTAAGAAATATTTGAAATAGTGTTATTTTCTAGTGAGCATTTACTTCAAGCTCGCCATCCGTTTTTCTAAAGCTTCAATTTTACTCTCGGCATCAGCCTGCTTTTGTTTTTCGATAGCCACAACTTTTTCAGGGGCATTCGCCACAAAACGCTCGTTTGATAATTTTTTGCTCACCGATTGTAAAAAGCCTCGCGTATAATTGAGTTCTTCTTCAATTTTTGCAATTTCGGCCGTGATATCAATCGCACCTTCAAGCGGGATAAAGTATTCATTAGATTTTACTCTAAAAGACAAGGCTCCGTCTATGGGTGCTTTCGCGAAAGCAATCTCACTCACATTCCCTAATTTGGCAATAATCGCATTAAAATCATCGGAGACCTTTTCGTTGGCCAAGATGTGAAGGTCTATAGCATCTTTAAACGCAATATTTTTACTCTTGCGAATGGTGCGAATCCCAGAAACGACTTGTGATGCGTATTCAAAATCATCAATGATATCTTGATCGATCGTAGCAGCCGTTGGCCACTCACTAATAATAAGGGCCTCTTGCGGGCTTCTCTTTGCAATGGTTTGCCAGATTTCTTCTGAGGCAAAAGGTATAAAGGGGTGTAGCACCTTTAAATTGGCTTCTAGCGCCGCAATCACTGCATCATAAGTCTTTTGATCTATAGGTTGCTGATAGGCAGGCTTTACGATTTCTAATAGCCATCCGCAGAAGTCATTCCAGACCAATTTATAGGTGGCCATCAGGGCGTCAGATATTCTGTATTTGGAAAAGTGATCTTCAATCTCGTTTAGGGTTTGACTAAACCTAGATTCATACCAAGCAATGCCTTGGGCACTAGCAGCAGGCTGTTGGATATTGGCATCAACTTCCCAACCTTTTATCAACCTAAAGGCATTCCAAATCTTATTGACAAAGCCTTTTCCTTGTTGACATAAGTCTTCATCAAACATCAAATCGTTACCAGCCGCACTACTTAATAGCAGCCCTACACGTACCCCATCGGCGCCATATTGATCGATCAAGGCCAATGCATCTGGAGAATTACCCAAAGACTTTGACATCTTACGGCGTTGCTTATCGCGTACCAGCCCCGTTAGGTATACATTATTAAACGGTTTTTGTCCAGTATACTCATAACCCGCAATGATCATTCGGGCTACCCAAAAGAACAAGATATCTGGTCCGGTTACCAAATCATTGGTCGGGTAATAATACTTAAATTCTTTGTTGTCAGGGTTTCTTATACCGTCAAACACACTCATAGGCCACAACCAAGAAGAAAACCAAGTATCTAGTGCATCTTCGTCTTGACGCAGGTCACTTTCTTTAAGGGCATCATTCCCACTTTGCTTTCGCGAAAGCGTGAGGGCTTCAGAGCGTGTCGCAGCGACCACAAAATCATTTTTCCCCTCACCGTAATAAAAAGCCGGAATTTGCTGACCCCACCACAGTTGACGCGAAATATTCCAATCGCGTATATTTTCCATCCAGTGACGATAGGTGTTTTCAAATTTTTTAGGGAACAATTTTATTTCTTCTGTTTCTAGTACCGCTTTAATAGCAGGTTTTACAAGATCCTCCATCTTTAAAAACCACTGGTCAGAAAGTCGTGGCTCAATAACAGCCTTGGTACGTTCTGAGGTACCCACCTTGTTGATGTAGGGTTCGGTTTTGAGCAAATGGCCTTTTTCTTCAAGCTCCTTTTTGATGGCTTTGCGCACTGCAAACCGATCTTGTCCTTGGTAGTGCAGTCCATAGGCATTTAACGAGGCATCATCATTAAAGATATCGATCACCTCGAGTTGATGCTTGTCTCCCAGTTCTTTGTCGTTCACATCGTGTGCAGGGGTTACCTTTAAGCAACCGGTACCAAATTCGACATCGACATATTGGTCTTCAATAATCGGGATGCTTCGACCGCATATAGGAACAATGGCTCTTTTGCCTTTTAAATGTTTAAAGCGCTCGTCATCGGGGTTGATACAAATAGCCGTATCCCCAAAAATGGTCTCAGGCCTTGTGGTAGCAATGGTTAAGGTCTCATCGCTATTTTCGAGTTGATAATTTAAATAATACAGCAGGCCTTCGCGCTCCTGATGTATAACTTCTTCATCAGACAAGGTTGTCTTGGCTTCTGGATCCCAGTTTACCATGCGGTAGCCGCGATAGATCAGCCCTTTATTGTATAAATCTACAAAGGTTTGAATCACAGCCTCAGACATATCGGGATCCATCGTAAACTTCGTGCGCTCCCAGTCACAAGAAGCCCCAAGTTTCTTTAATTGATCCAAAATAACACCGCCGTATTCTTCTTTCCATTCCCAAGCATGGGCTAAGAATTCTTCTCGGGTTAAATCTGATTTTTTTATGCCTTTTTCGGCCAGTTTGGCCACTACCTTGGCCTCGGTGGCTATAGAAGCGTGATCGGTCCCTGGCACCCAACAGGCATTCATGCCCTTAAGGCGAGCACGGCGTATTAGCACGTCTTGTAGCGTATTGTTAAGCATGTGCCCCATGTGTAATACTCCTGTGACATTGGGAGGTGGAATTACAATGGTATATGGTTCTTTTTCATTAGGTGTAGAATGGAAATAATTATGTTCCATCCAGTAGGCGTACCATTTGTCTTCTACTGTCGAAGCGTCATATTTAGAAGCAATGCTCATAGTTTGGTCTAATAATTGTCAATGATTGAATAATAATGAGCAAAAGTACTCATATCAATAGGATTAATATATAGCTCAAACCGTATTTTTCAAACCGAATACGCTGTATGCGCCCTGTTATTGTTAATATCATTATTTGGTAACTGGGCAATTTCTGAGTACTTTTATCGTCCTCAAATATTGGAAATTATGAAAAAACTAATGTTTTTGTTTGTAGTAGGTCTTATGACCGTAAGCCTACAAGCGCAAGAAAAGAAAGCTGAGATGACCTTTGAGTCTGATGTTGTAGATTATGGAGAAGTAGCCTATGGTTCGGATGGTGTTCGTCAGTTTAAATTTACAAACACAGGAAATGATGTCTTAATTGTAGCAAGAGTGTATTCTACCTGCGGATGTACCATTCCTAAAAAACCTGAAGCACCTATTCAGCCTGGTGAGACTGGTGTTATAGAAGTTAAATATGACACCAAACGTCCTGGTCCTATAAGAAAGACCATTACGGTATATTCTAACGCATCAGAAGTGCCACAGAGCTTAAAGATTAAAGGTAAAGTGCTTCCAGAGTCAAGTCCTTTAGAAAAAAAGGGTGACGGCCCAATTAACGGGAATTAAGCATACCGATCATATTGCATTTTGAAAAGCCGCCTTGAGCGGCTTTTTTTATAAGATATCTTTTAGGGTGAACGAAAGGTCGTATGCAATACCGCCACGTTCGATTCTTATGCGTATAACCTTACCTTCATTTTGATAGAAATAGCGATTAATTTCTTCAAGGGTGAGCTTGGATGTGTTTTTATTGTTGATACGCAAAAGTACATCGCCTACTTCAAAGCCGCTCAGAGCCGCTGGCGATCCTGGTCTAATCTCGGCAATTTCATAAGTTGGTAATAAGACCGTCTTATAATAATTTCTGGTTTTAAAAATATTGACAATTTGTGCGGTATACTCATTGGCTCTAGAGATACTTTGATCATTACTGCTAAGTAATTCTTGAGCAATCGTATCATCTCCATGCTCGATGGTGAGGCCGCTTTTATTGTAGACAAAAGGGTCGTTATAATTTCTATTTTTTGTGAGTGTAACCTTAGCATTTGGGTAGTCTATGATACAGTGAAATCGCTTTAGAAAATCGGCTCCAATACTGCCGTTGCGTCTTTGATGTATATATAGATTTTTAATAGAGGTGCTGTCTGGAAAAGCGGTGGTCACCTTCTCAAATTGAAAAGGACCTAGGGTTAATTTGTCTGTATAAGCTCTGGCGCCGTTTATGGGGCCATTAAGTCCAATGCCCAAATAGTCAGAAAAATTGCGCTTGGGAAGGCTAATCGTACTGTCGTTTCTAAACAGCCACATGGCATCGCTCGCTCCAGAGTCTAGTAACATCCAGACTGGGACATCATTATCGCTTATTGCTACATTTGCCTCTATATAGGGCCTATTGCGATAAAAAATTAACCGGCTCTCATGCTGTTTTCTTCGATTTTTGTAAGTATAGGTAGCCGGTCGGTGAATGGTTATATGTTCTTTAATGTAATTGATTTCTACGATAAAATCCTTAAAAAATTCATAGCC